>JBEKPC010000145.1:0-13277 GCA_049521155.1 Bryobacteraceae bacterium | reverse complement strand
GCGAATTCGGCGCGGTTTCGGTGGTGGCGGTGATCGGACAGGTCGTCAGTAATACGCTGTCGTTGCCGATCATGGCCGGTGGAGGCGTTTGCAGCGATCCGCTGACCGGGGAGACAGGAACATTGCTCAACACGCTGGGCGGACTGAGCACCTACACCAATGGATCGGTGTTGCTGTTGCAGACCACCACGGCCCAAGGCACGCAGGCCGCGGCGATTGCAGACTTTGAAACGGAGCAAGGCAGCGTATCTACCAATGGATTTGCATCGCTGGGAAGCTGCGTTGTCACGACGGCGGTCGTTTCGACCGGCACACCCACCTTTAAAGGCGTCGACGCAGGCACGATCAGTGTATCAGGGTCGACTGGATCGGAGACGTTAGGCGAAACGTTGATCGGCGAGTACGCAGTGCAATTGCCGAATGGATTTATTCCAGCGACCGGCGGGAGCTTCACGTTCACAGGGAGCGGCGGCGCGACCGTGGGTCCCTTCACGGTGTCGGTTTCCTATTCGAATCCACTGAGTTGGACGAATTCAACGTCCATCTCCTCGATCACGCGGACCAGCGGCCAGAACATTACCTGGACTGGCGGCGCTTCCGGATCCTATGTGTACATCGGCGGTAGTTCGCAATCGTCCACGGCCAGCGCTAACTTCGTCTGTTACGCGCCGGTCAGCGCGGGACAGTTCACGATTCCTTCCTATGTACTGCTGGCTTTGCCGGCGGGCAGCGGAACGCTGGGAGTCGAAAATATCGCGACGCCGGTATCTTTCACGGCTACGGGGCTCAACAACGGCGTGGCGATTACCGGCGTGGGCTTCTCGATCAACCCGACGTACAATTAGTCGGCTGCATAATCCCCTCCTTTTACAGGGAGGGGATTTTTTAGCGTTGACATACGATGGTCGTCGTATTATGATCGTCGTATGTCAAGCGAGAACCCGCCCAGGCCTACCGATGCCGAGCTTGAGATTCTGACTGTGTTGTGGAGCCGCGGGCCGACCACGGTTCGCGAAGTCCATGAGACGATCGCCGGCCGCAGGCCCACTCAGTACACCACCGTTCTGAAGCAGCTCCAGGTGATGGCGGAAAAAGGCTTGGTGAAGCGGGACGAGAATCAGCGCGCACATATTTACGAAGCGGCGCGGCCTCGCGAATGGACGCAGAGGCAACTGGCCGGAGACATCCTGCAACGGGCGTTCAACGGATCCGCCAGGAGCCTGATGGTGGGCGCGCTTTCCTCCCGCAAAGCGTCGAAGCAGGAATTGGCCGAGCTGCGGGCGCTGCTTGACGAATACGAGAGGAAAACGCGATGAACGTCCTCGACCAGGCCATCGGGTGGACGCTGCTCCACTCATTGTGGGAAGGCGCGGCGGCCGCACTGGCTTTGGCGATCGTGCTGGGCGTAACGCGATCCTCGCGCATCCGCTATGCGGCGGCATGCGTGGCGATGCTCGCGGTTCTGGCCGGCTTCGGCGTGACTTTTTACCGGCTGAGGCCGCGGCACGACGGCGGGCGCATGATCGTCCGAATCCTTCCCTCCGCCGTGAATTTCACTGCCGACGACGGGCCGGTCGCGATGACTCACACCTGGGATGCAACTGATCTGCTGCCGTGGCTCGCGCCCTTGTGGATGGCGGGCGTGCTGCTGTTTCAATTGCGATGTCTGGCGTCCTGGATCGGAGCGGCGCGTTTGCGCAGAATCGGCGTGTGCGGCGCGCCGGATGCCTGGTTTGAGAGGCTGGACGCGCTGCGCCTGCGGCTGCGGATGACGAGGTCCGTTGCGCTGCTGGAATCGTGCTTCGCCGAAGTGCCGGCGGTGATCGGACACCTGCGTCCTGTGATCCTGGTGCCGGTGGGATTGCTGGCGGGATTGCCGGCCGGACAGGTGGAAGCGATTCTGCTCCACGAATTGGCGCATATCCGGCGCGGCGACTACCTGGTGAACCTGATGCAGACCGTGGTCGAGGGCTTGTTGTTCTATCATCCGGCGGTCTGGTGGATTTCTACGGTAATTCGCGCGGAGCGGGAAAATTGCTGCGACGATCTGGTGGTCGCGACCAGCGGCGACGCTCATGAATACGCCACCGCGCTGGCGGCGCTCGCGGAGAATCGTTGGACCATGCGCGAGCCCGCGCTGGCCGCGACGGGAGGCAATTTAGTGAAGCGCATCCGACGCCTGCTGGCCCAGCCGGAAGGTCCGCGAACGGCAATCGCTCCGGTATTATCGGCGGGAATTTTGATCGTGACGTGCGCGGTCGCGCTGGTGGCTTGGCAGACGCCGCAGCGGAGCGCTCCGGCGATTGTACCGGTCATTCCGGTGACGCCAGCGCCGGCGGTGGAAGCTTTCGAGCAAACGCAAGTTACGCCTATGGCACGTCCTATTGCGCCGACGCGTATGGTGGGCCTGAAGGCGCAGCCGGAAGCACTGGAACAACTGCGCGACCTGATGCAGAAGCTCGAAATCAAGCGGGGAGTTTCAAGATTCATGCTGGCGCTGGCGCAGGATAATCCAAGCGCGCAGGCAAATCCCGCGCCTTGGCCGTATCAGAAATGGCTCGACGAAGTGAGCTACATCATCACCGACGCGGAGCGTAAGGCGTTCAAGAGTCTCGTGACCAATGACGAGCGTGAGATGTTCATCCAGCAGTTTTGGGCGCGGCGCGATCCTGCCTATCCGCAGACGACAGCTCCAGAGGAGTATCCGACGATTCCAAAAGGCAATCCGGAGAATGCGTATAAAAAAGAGTTTTATCGCCGCATTGCGTACGTCAATGACCGGTTCGCCGACAAGAAGGTAGCGGGATGGAAGACGGATCGGGGACGGATCTATATTCAGTACGGACCTCCTAATGAAATCGATTCTCATCCGAGCGGGGGCAAGTACGAACGGCCTGCCGAGGAAGGCGGAGGGCAAACGGTTACCTATCCGTTTGAACAGTGGCGATATCGTCAAATTGACGGCATCGGCGCCAACGTCATTTTCGAATTTGTCGATAAGGCGAGGACGGGCGAGTATAAGCTGACAACAGATCCCGCGGAGAAAGACATGATGAAGCAGCAGTTGCGTATGGTGGAGAAACAACTCGCGGCGCTGCCTGCCCAAATGAAACTCCTAGAGTCTCAGCTCGAAATAGTGAATTCACAAAAAGAAATAGAGAAGCTCGAACAGTCTATGCGCGCCCTATTAGCGTCGCAAGCGCCAATAGAGCAGGCGCAAAAGCAATTAGAGGAGCTCGAAAAGCACTTGCAAGTCTTGGAAAACCCGGGCGCTGTCTTTTTGTCGACAGGGCCCGGCGAGAAGGCTGTGGTCGTGGTTGGGCCGGACAAAGCAGTACTGGTCACGATCCCCATCGACTACGATGCGACGCGGATTTCGACGACAGTGACCTCGTCGGAGGGCAAGACCGTGGGGACGATGGGCGCTCCGTTAACCGATCCCTGCGAAGGAAAACCGGCTGACTCCGGATGCCGGAACAATTACACGAAGACCTTTCCGCTGCCGCCCCTCCCGCCCGGCTCTTACGTCATGACTACCGTTGTGACGGATAGCAACACCTGGACCGAAAAAACCTACGTGGTAAACTTCACCGTAAACTAGTAGTCGAAGGAGAAGTGCCATGTCACACCGGAAGCTTGCGCTCGCGGCGACCCTCTTATTTCTTTCCTTGACCATTCGTGCCGCTGAGGACGAACATCCTACGCTCGCGATCGGTTCTCCGGCGCCCGATTTTTCCCTGCCGGGAATCGATGGAAAAACACACCAGCTTGCCGACTATAAGAGCAGCCAGTTTCTGGCCATCGTTTTCACTTGCAATCATTGCCCGACGGCGCAGTTGTATGAGACTCGCATCAAGAAGCTGGTGGACGATTTTCAGGCCAAGAGCGTGGCGTTCGTCGCGATCGAGCCGAACGATCCCCAGGCGATTCGGCTATCGGAGCTAGGCTATACCGATGTCAGCGACTCCCTCGATGAGATGAAGATCCGCGCCGAATATCGCCACTTCAACTTCCCTTATCTTTATGACGGCGAGACGCAGGCCGTTTCGCGGGCTTATGGGCCAAAGGCGACTCCTCACATTTTCATTTTCGATCAGGATCGGAAGCTTCGTTATGAAGGCCGGGTCGATGATAGTCAGCGAGCTTCGCTGGTCAAATCTCAGGACGCGCGAAACGCGCTCGAAGCGCTGCTGGCCGGCAAGCCGGTGACGGTCGCGCACACTCCGGCCTTTGGCTGTTCGACGAAATGGAAGTCGAAGATCGATAGCCAATTGGACGAGTTAAAAAAGATCGACGCCGAGCCGGTAAAGGTCGAGATGGCGACCGCCGACGACCTCAAGAAGCTTCGAGCAAATCCCACCGGGAAAGTGTTGCTGGTGAATTTCTGGGCTACCTGGTGCGGACCTTGCCTCAGCGAATTTCCCGACCTGGAAGCCACTTTTCGTATGTTCCGGCGGCGGGATTTCGACCTGGTGATGGTATCGACGAACCTGCCCGATGAGAAAACCGGAGTGATGAAGACGCTCCAAGCGCAGCATGCTTCGAATCGTAACCTGGAGTTCGCGACCGAAGACACTTATGGCTTACAAGCTGCGTTCGATGCCCACTGGGAGGCCGGAGTGCCTTATACGATGGTGATCGCTCCGGGCGGCAAGATCCTCTATCAGAAACAGGGCGAGGTCGATATCATGGAAGTTCGCCGCGTTATCTTAGCGAACTTAGAGAATGAGACGTACGTCGGTCACCCCGGCTACTGGGCCCAGAATAACTAAGCCTTCCCGGCCTTCTTACGTCGAGCCGCCCAGAATGCTTTCATACGTTCCGACTGGTGCTTCTTCTGCGCGGCGGTGAGAGGCTTGCGCGTCTTTGTGGCTGCCGCGGCCACGGGAGTAGCAGCAGGCACCACTGGCGCGGCAGCGGGAGACTCGGAACTCTTGGAGGGGCGGCTTACCGGCGTAGTCGAGCCACCGAGAGCTTCGATAGCTTTATTGAGTTTGTCACGCTCCGCTATCAGGAGACTAATAATATGTTCAGTTGCCATTGTAATAGTATGTTAACACTCATGCGCTACTTACTTCCAATAATTCTTATGATGGGATCGGCCCTGTCAGCCCCGCTCTACAAAGGTGAACTGATCTTTCCTTTGGAGACCTGGCATAACCACTCCTCGTCTGTCGTGGAGCTACCGAATGGAGACCTTCTGGTCTGCTGGTTCCATGGCTCCGGCGAGCGTGAGGCGGATGATGTCAAGATCGAAGGCGCGCGTTGGAATAAGCGTACAGGCCAGTGGAGCGAGCGCTTCACGATGGCCGATACGCCCGGGTTTCCCGACACAAATCCCACCATGTTCATCGACTCACGGCAGAGGCTTTTCTTCCTATGGCCGGTGATTATCGCTCATCAGTGGGAGAGCGCTCTGATGAAGTACCGCATCTCGACCGACTATCAGCAAGCTTCGGGACCCCCGAAATGGGAGCATCAGGACAATATCATTCTGATCCCCAAAGACATCGCCAGCCGGACTCGCGAAGTGTTTGAAAAGGACAAAGGCAAGGAAGGCCGGGCGGGTGAGTACGCGGCGAAAGTGATCGAACATGCCGATGATATGTACTTTTCCCGCATGGGCTGGTTCACCCGCACGCATCCGGTTCAACTGCCTTCGGGGCGCATCCTGGTCCCCATGTACTCAGACGGATATTCATTCGGGATCATGGCTATCAGCGATGACGGAGGCTATAGCTGGACCGCCAGCCAGCCCATCGTCGGCTATGGCTGCATTCAGCCTTCGGTAGTTCGAAAGAAGGATGGCACATTGGTAGCCTACCTTCGCGATAATGGGCCGCCTCCAAAGCGCGCCCATATCAGCACCTCTCATGATGACGGAGTCACCTGGACCACCGCGGTCGATACGGATATTCTGAACCCCGGCACCAGCCTGGAGGCGATCGTTCTTCGTAACGGCGACTGGCTGATGGTCTATAACGATCTGGAGAGCGGCCGCTATTCATTGGTCGCGGCGATTTCCCAGGACGAAGGAGCTACCTGGAAATTCAGACGGCATTTAGAGGGAGACCCCAGCAAAAAGGTCGGCAGCCAATTTCACTATCCTTCGGTAATTGAGGCTAAGGACGGGACAATTCACGTCACTTATAGCTATTTTGTTCCCGAAGGAAAAGCTATTAAGCATATCCAGATAAATGAAGACTGGGTGAAAGCTATGGACTAAAGCTACTCCTTAGCCACCGCCCCGCCCTTCATCACGAACTTAACTCTCCTCAGAGAGGTGATGTCCGTCACCGGATTTCCATCGACCGCGATGAGATCGGCCAGCATTCCCGGCTTCACCTGTCCAATATCCATATGCAGCACGCGTCCGGCTACGGAGGTCGCCGATTTCAATGCTTCCACGGTGGGCATTCCATAGTCGACCATGAGTTCGATTTCACGCGCATTATCGCCATGCGGAAATACACCGACATCGCTGCCGCTCAAGATCGTCACTCCGGCATCGAGCGCGGCTTTAAAACTGGCCCTTTTTCGCACCAGGCCCTGCGGCTCCGGCTGACCTTTTTTCCATCCCGAGTATTGCGCGGTCGCATCCCCTGCGGCCAGTGTCGGACAGAGCGCGACATGATGCTCCACCATCAGTTTCCAGATCTCCGGCGTGCCATCGTTGCCATGCTCAATGGTTTCCGCTCCGCCCAGGATCGCGCGCCGCATACCTTCCGCGGTGCTGGTGTGGACCGCGACCGGCACTCCCGCGCTCTTCGCCGTTTCTACGGCCAGCTTCATCTCTTCGAGCGAAAATGTCGGACTCGAGCCCGGATGAGGCCCCCAGCGATAATCGCCGTACAGCTTGATCCAATCCGCGCCATGGCCGATCTGATCGCGCACCACCCGGATCAGCGAATCGACGCCGTCCGCTTCCTCCGCGCCCTGCGGCACATGCCATTCGGGGACAAACTTCGGCTGGTAGCTTCCGGTGGCCACGATCGCGCGCGTCGACGCGAGAACACGGGGTCCTGGCACGATGCCTTGATTCACCGCTTGCTTCAGCTCCACATCGGCATATCCCGCGCCTTCGGTCCCCAGATCGCGAATCGTGGTGAACCCGGCCATCAACGTCGCGTGCAGATGATTCACCGCCCTGGCCGCGCGCAAAGCCAACCCTTCATGCGCCACTTGATCGTTCCAGGGTGTCTCGTTATAGGCATGCAACAGAATATGAGAATGCCCTTCGACCAATCCGGGCATCAGAGTGGTTCCTGGAAGCTCCCGCACGGTCGCGCCCGTAACGTCGACGCTGGGACCAGCCTGCTCGATCCGGTCGCCTTTCACCAGTACCATCCAGCCTTCATGCATCGTTTCGCCATCGAACACGCGGGCCGGCTTCAGCACAATCAGCGTGGCGTTCTCGCGTGTCCTGCCGCGTTGAGCAACCAACGGGATCAACATCAGAAGCCCAAGCACGAGAGTCTTTCGCATTAGGCAATTATAAGACGAAGCAGCGGCTAGCTCAGGACGCCACAATCCGGCGGTATTCCGGCTGCCACATCGAATCCTGCACCTGTTGCACGATGTCGTCGAATTTGAGTCCCGCCAGTCCTTCCGCTTCCGCAGTCTCGGCGACCGCCACCGCGACTGTGACCGATACGCTGCGTAAGTCATCAATACTCGGGAGAAGGGACGCGCCAGGCTGGCGTACCGTCACCAGGCTGGATACCGCATTCGCCGCCGCTGCGAACATACCGGCGCTGATCCTGCTCGCTCTGGAGACGATCGCTCCCAGCGCGAGGCCCGGGTACAACATCGCGTTATTCACCTGCCCGATGACGTAGGTCACTCCCTTATGGGTCACCGGCGCGAACGAACTACCGGTGGCGATCAGCGCCCGCCCGTCGGTCCAGGCAATCAGATCGGAAGGGTCCGCTTCGGCCCGCGCCTGGGGATTCGAGAGCGCGAAAATGATCGGCCGCTCGGTATGCGCCGCCATTTCCCGGACCATCGCTTCCGTGAAACCGCCGGAAACGGTCGAGGTGCCGATGAGCATGGTCGGCTGCACCCGCCGAATCACCTCCGCCAGGCCGACTCCGCCGTCCGCCTCATGTTTCCAGGTTTTGCTTTCGGCGCCCGGCCGCGCGTAGGTCGCCTGATAGTCGCGCAGTTGATCGGCCATGCCAGTGGTCAATAATCCTTCCCGGTCGATGCACCAGATGCGCCGCGCCGCGTCTTCCCTGGAGAGCCCGCCACGCACCATCGCGTCGCGAATCTGGTCGGCGATTCCCACCCCCGCGGTGCCGGCTCCAAAGATCACCACGCGCTGGCTGCGCAGCGGCGTCCCGCAGACGCGCACAGCGGAAATTGCCGCCGCCAGTGTGATCGCGCCGGTGCCCTGCATGTCGTCGCTAAACGTGCAGATCCGGTCGCGGTACTTTTCGAGGATCCGCCGCGCGTTCCCGGCGGCGAAATCCTCCCATTGCAGCAGCGCATTGGGGAACAATTTGGTGACTGCTTTGACGTAAGCGTCGATGAAGTCGTCATACTGCTCCCCGCGTATGCGCGGGTGCCGGTTGCCGATATAGGTAGGGTCGTTGAGCAGGCTTTCCCGATTGGTGCCGACGTCGAGCATGACTGGAATGGCGCGTGTCGGATCGACCCCGCCCGCCGCCGTGTAAATCGCCAGCTTGCCGATCGACACTTCAATACCGCCTACGCCCCAATCGCCCAGCCCCAGGATCTGCTCGGCGTCGGTAGCGATAATCAGGTCGATATCATTGGCGCCCACGCCCAGATTGTCGAATGCCTCCTCAATCGCCCCCGGGTGATCGATCGAGAGATACACGCCTCGCGGACGGCGGCACTCATGGTGGTAATGCTCCACCGCCATGCCCACCGTGTGGTCGTTGACGATGGGGATCATTTCGCGCAAATGCTCGGAGAGCAAACGGTAAAACAGCACCTCATTGCGATCGTGCATCGCGGTCAGATAAATATTCTTACTCAGCGCATCCGGAAGCCGCCCGTACTGAATGTATGCGCTCTTGACTTGGACTTCGAGCGTGCTGATTTCGGGCGGAAGGAGACCTGTGAGGCCCAGTTTTTTCCGCTCCTCCGCCGTGAACGCCGTGCCCTTGTTCAACAGCGGCGAATTGAGCACGGCTAGCCCGCGGGTTTTGGTTTCGTAGCTAGCGCCATCCCCGTCCTGCTGGCTTTTCATCAAGGTGGCCAGGGGCGGAATACCAATGCGTCGCATGCTGCTACCTCTTTCTTCGATCCCTGCAGCTTGCGACACGGCACAAGGCACAAAAACTCTATCGGCCCGTCATTTTCCTACCCGGAAGTTAGTGACATTGGTCCATAACCCAACGGCCTGAAGGACCCAGACGCAAACCGCCACCACCACCACGATATTGAGAATCGATTTAATGCTCGACGCCATCGGAATATAACGGTTGATCAGGTACAACAGCACCCCAACGACGATCAGTACGACCACCAGGTTCACTAAAGGCATGTTTCGCTCTCCTCACGAATAGCTAGGCAATTCTTCAACCAATCACCGAGCCGTTTGCCATTTCGACGCGGGCAGCAGGACTCCCGGCGACGGCGCTGATGGTAAAAAAGAAAGTCGACCCGGCTCCAAGCTGGGATTCCAGCCAGATCGTCCCGCCCATTCCTTCCACAATCTTCTTGCAAACCGCCAGACCCAAGCCTGTTCCAGGAATATCCCGATTTGCCAGACGGGTGAAAGGTACGAAGACGCGATCCAGATTCTCCGGCGCAATCCCGAGACAGTTGTCCTTGACTTGGATCACCCAGTCTGATCCGCTTCGTTCGGCGCTAATAGAAACTTCCGGTAATTCTTTCCCACAATATTTCACCGCATTGCCGATCAGGTTCTGAAACAGCGTCACCAGCCGTCCTTCATTGCCGAGCACGACCGGCAAACGGCCCACCGTGATCTTAGCGCCGCTGCCCTTGATCGCCTGTCCCAGGCTGAGCGTGGCTTCCGTCACCGCAAGTTGCAGATCGACGCGTTGGGCCTCCTCCGTCGCGCCGGCACTGGCGAACGACAGCAGATCGTCCAGCAGGACCGTCATGCGCGCTGCTGCTTTCACCATGAATTCCGCTATTTCCTTGTCTTCTTCAGCCATCTCGATCCTCTGGACCAGCAGCTCCGTGAAGGCGGAAATGGTCCGCAGAGGCTCCCGCAAATCATGTATCACGCTATAGGCAAATTGCTCGATTTCTGAGCTGGAAAGAGCCAGTCTACCTGCCAGACGACGCTTTTCCGCGTCTACCGCCGTACGGGCGTTAATGTCCCGATGATTCACTACGATCGCCTGCACGTCGGGCTCAACGAGAAGGTTTGAAACAGTACTCTCCATCCAGGAGTAGCTTCCGTCCTTGCGGCGGATCCGGGGGTGCCAGCGAATCGGGCCGGAGGGCTCCGACAATAGTTTCTGCAAAATCAGACTCGAATGGTCCCGGTCTTCAGGATGAATCAGCTCCCATCCGTTCTGCCCCACCAACTCCTCCGGTTCGTAGCCTAGAACTTCTGTGTTCGACGCGCTTGCATATAGAACTTCGCCGTGCGAATCGATCAGAGAAATCGCATCAGGGCTATGTTCAATAAGAGATCGGAAGCCTTCGAAGGACGCCGCCATTGATTCACCCCGTTTCTTTCCCGTTGGAAGAACTAATAAAGCAATTTATGCCCCGAAACGAATTGCCTGTGATTGTATCTATTAAGCTGGGAAATTTGTCGAGCCTGGCGCCCGCTGAATGTCAGGTGACGTAATACGGTCATTTTCGACCATTCGCGCTTCGGCGGGACGCTTGCCGCGGCCTGACCAATAGTGGTCAAAATAGAACAGCTAAAAACCTAATTCAAATGTTAGAGTTGGCAACGTACCGTCATTTTTGGCTCCCCTGTTTCGAGGACACACGCAGCTTGTTCTTCAAATCAACGGCTCTTCCGGATCGACGGGCGAAGGAGGAAAAGCGTTATGTCCTCTCAGCCGGCAACTGCTGCCTGGCTTGAGAAGAATGGTCCGCGAGAGCTCGAACTCCTGTTCCGGGCCATCGTATTCTATCCTTCCGCGCCGATTTTGCTCACCGATAACGATCGCCAGTATCGGGAGGCCAGTCTTGGCGCCACCAAGCTATTGGGGCTTCCCAGGGATAAAATCATCGGCCGCAGTCTGGATGATTTTGCCGTCCCCAATTTCAAACCGGTGATTTCGGAGCGCTGGGATGCCTTTCTTGAGGAGGGCCAGCAGGAAGGAACGCTGCAACTACTGGGCGCCGATGGAAGTCCACGGACGGTCGAGTACTCGGCCAAAGGAAACGTGTTGCCGGTGCGCCATTTACTGGTATTGCACGAGAATGGCATCGACAAGCCAAGGAATACCCCACCTAGACCTCCCTCCTGGGTGCGGGACTATGCTCTGTCCCTTTTTGATGTAGATGGACAGATTGCCGCCTGGTACGCGGGTGCGGAGCGCATTTACGGCTACCAAGTGGATGAGGTTATTGGCCGCCATACGTCACTTTTCTATCCTGACGAAGACGCTTCCTCCAAACTGACGGACCGGCTGAAGAGGGCGGCCGGCGAAGGGCACGCCGGGACGGAGGGCTGGCAGGTGAAAAAGGACGGGTCGCGATTCTGGGCCAACGTCATCACCATGGCGCTCCGGGACGAGCATGGGGAATTACAAGGCTTCGCCCGAGTGGTGCGCGATTTTAGCGACCGTCATGAGAGTGATGAAAAGCTGCGCCGCAGCCGCGCGCGCCTGCGACCCCCGCCGGCGGAGTCGACGGTTGCGGGCGTCGTTTCGGGTGAGTTTGACCGGATTCCAGAGGCGAATGACGCGTTTCTCGAACTGGTCGGATACACGCGCGAGGATCTGGAATCCGGCCTCCTGCACTGGCCCGACCTTACCCCAGCGGAGTACTTTCCGCTGGACGAACTGGCCCATGAAGAAGGTCTCCGGTTCGGCGCCTGCACGCCTTTTGAGAAGGAGTTGATTCGAAAGGACGGACGCCGCGT
The DNA here is from genome assembly GCA_049521155.1 of Bryobacteraceae bacterium. Taxonomy (GTDB): domain Bacteria; phylum Acidobacteriota; class Terriglobia; order Bryobacterales; family Bryobacteraceae; genus Palsa-187. The sequence goes on along the minus strand of JBEKPC010000145.1, from coordinate 1,225 downwards.
TCCAGTCTTGGTGATGACCGCGGTGTTGAAGCTTTCTCCCTTCCGATGGATCACGTTTGTGCAGGACTTGCGGGAACGGAACCGGATGGAGAGTCTGGATGAGGAAGACGTCGATCTCACACAAGCGTTCGAGGAAATTGTAGGGACGAGCGCCGCAACCAAGAAGGTTCTGCGGCAAGTGGCGGTGGTGGCCCCGACAGATGCGACCGTTCTGATTCTCGGTGAGACCGGCACCGGAAAGGAACTGGTGGCGCGTGCGGTTCACCGCTTGAGTCCCCGCAGAAACTGTCCGTTCATCACTTTGAACTGCGCTGCGATTCCCACCGGGTTACTTGAAAGCGAGCTATTCGGCTATGAAAGGGGCGCTTTTACCGGCGCGTTGTCGCAAAAAATCGGGCGCTTCGAGATGGCGCACCGCGGAACGCTGTTTCTGGATGAGGTGGGTGATATCCCGTTAGACCTGCAACCGAAGCTGCTGCGGGCGCTCCAGGAAAAATGCTTCGAAAGATTGGGAGGCACGCGAACCATCCCCATCGACGTGCGGCTGCTGGCAGCCACAAACCGGAATCTGACCCAGATGATGGGGGATAAGCTATTTCGCAGCGATCTTTATTACCGGCTGAAAGTTTTCCCGATCACGACTCCGCCTTTAAGGGATCATCCCGATGATATACCGGTGCTGGCCCGGTACTTTGCCAAGAAATACTCGGCCAAGATGGATCGGAAGATCGAGAAAATTACTTCCGCGACGATGCGCGCTTTAGTGAGTTGGCCATGGCCCGGCAATGTGCGGGAACTGGAAAATTTCATTGAGAGATCAGTCATCCTTTCGCGCGGCCCTAACCTTCGGGCGCCGCTGGCGGAGTTGCGCGCCGGAGCAGGCGAGGTTCTCGGCGGCTCTACGCTCGAAGAGGTGGAACGGGATTGCATCCTGCGGGTTTTCCGCGAGACGGGGGGCGTCGTCAGCATGGCAGCCATTCGTCTCGGAGTGCCAAGGACGACGTTGAACGCGATGATGAAAAAACTGGGGATATCGCGCAGCGATCTCTAACAGGCACACTTCGGCCTGGGAAATGTTTCGTAAGCGACCGGCTGAACCCCTGGCTCAGACCGGCCGCTAGTGGATTGAGAAGTCTCTCACATGGGGCCCCGGCTTACGATCGCGTCTTGGTTAAGGACTCACGCATCCGGTATTCCATGCTTCGATGCACAACTCTCTGAAATC
>JBEKPC010000144.1:0-13369 GCA_049521155.1 Bryobacteraceae bacterium | reverse complement strand
TTCTTGGAAAATCCCGTGTCGTCGACGATCCAGGCGCTTATCCTGCCGCGCTTCTCGATTGTGCATTTGATCACCGCTCGCTTCGGCCGCTCGCCCTCGCACAGCAGCAGCCAGTCGAGATCCAGCGTTCGCTTTCGCCCATCGCCCTCAGTATTGATGAAATCGATAGTGGTCGAAACCTCGCCCGCACCGGTCATTTCCTGAATTTGCCCGCTAAATTCCGCGTAGCCCGGCATCTCCTTATCGAAATGGTCCAAAAACTCCCCGGCATCCCGAGGCTTGATGCGTTCCTTCGTGTTCACGTCGCGACCCGCATCGGCCAGCGTCGCCGCCACAGACCGGAAGAAATCGATCACGTCCTTCGGAGGATCCTCAAACGCCAGCATCAGCAGCAAAACAGCAGCGCCCATATCAGGTCCTGTAACTCGCGTTGATCTTGATGTATTCTTCGGTGAAATCGCAAGTCCAGAATCGCGCCCGGCCCCGCCCGCGGCCCTTAATGATAAACCGCACCGAGCACTCCGGCTCATCGAGCCTGGCCTTCAACTCATCTTCTGAAAACTCAGCCGCCACGCCGCCGCGGCACACCGCGACCCCTTGAAAATCAATATCGACCCGGCGCGGATCGAACGCTATCCCGGCATTTCCGGCCGCCGAAAGAATCCTGCCCCAGTTCGGATCCGATCCCGCGATGGCCGTTTTCACTAGCGGCGAATTCGCAATGCAGCGCGCGATTTTTTCCGCCGCCCGCTCGCTGGTCGCTCCTTCCACGTCGATCGTCACCAGCTTTTTCGCGCCTTCGCCGTCCTTCACGATCTGCCGCGCCAGCGATTCCAGCACCTCCGTCAGCGCCGCCTCAAACGCGGTCAGGCGAGGCCGCACACCGGAGGCGCCATTCGCGAGCACAGCCAGCGTGTCGTTGGTCGACGTGTCTCCATCCACTGAAATTCGATTAAATGTTTTTTCGCACGCGCGTTTCAGCACCGTTCGCAGCGCGTCCGGAGCCATCACCGCATCCGTCATCACGAACGCCAGCGTCGTCGCCATGCGCGGATGAATCATGCCGGACCCCTTCGTCATTCCGGCAATGCGCGCGCCTTTCACCTCGGCGAAAGCCGTCTTCATCACCAGATCGGTGGTGAGAATCGCCCGCGCGGCATCCTCAAACCGGTCCGCGCTCAATCCCCCAACCAACTGCGGCAGCGCATCCAGAATCAACCGCGGGTCGAGTTCAACTCCGATCACGCCTGTCGACGCCGGAAGCACTTCTTCCGCCTTCGCACCCAGCATTTTAGCCGCCGCTCGCGACGTCTCGATCGCCACCTTTTCGCTGGTCTTCGTCGCGCAATTCGCGTTCCCCGCGTTGACCAGAATCCCGCGCATGCGCCCCCGCGCCGCGCGAACATTTTTCCGCGCAATCAGGACCGGCCCCGCCGCCACTCGATTCTGCGTGAACACCGCCGCGGCCGTGGCCCGTGTGTCCGATACGATCAACGCCAGATCGTCCTTCACGATCTTGCGAATCCCGGCGAACGTTGCGGAATAACGAAATCCTAACGGCAAATTCATCCTAAAACCTCGCCCAGCGTGATGGAAAATCCGTTCAAAAATGCCGCTGCCGCCATTCGCTTCTTTCCCTCCAACTGGATCTCGATCAATTCAATCGCACCCCCGCCGCATCCCGCGAACAGTCGTTTGCCCTCTGCAAACAAGGCTCCCGGAGCAAGTTCGCGATCCGCGATCGCGCCGCGCCACACATGAAACCGCTGCCCGCGCAAAAACCCATAGGCGCCCGGCCAAGGTTGAAAACCCCGCGCGCGATTCAGAATCTGCTCAGGCGACATCGACCAATCGATGTGCCCGTCTTCCCGCTTCAGGATCGGCGCGAGCGTCATCAAAGCGTCGTCCTGCGCCTCCGGAACGATGCCCGGCAATTCCGCCAGCGTCCGCACAACTAAGTCCGCACCCGCCGCAGCCAGCCGCGCGCCCAGCTCGACCGCCGTCTCATCCTTGCCGATCGCGGTCTCCCATTTCAGCAGCATCGCGCCCGTATCCAGGCCGGCGTCGATCCTCATCGTCGTTACGCCGGTGATCTTTTCGCCGCGCGCAATCGCCCACTGAATCGGCGCCGCGCCCCGATATTTCGGCAGCAGCGAAGCGTGTACATTGATAATCCCCTGCGGAGGAATATCGAGAATCGTCTGCGGAATAATCTGCCCGTACCCCACAATCACCATTGCGTCAGGAGCCATCGCACGCAGTTGCTCGACAATCTCCGGACGCCGCACCCGCCCCGGCTGATGCACCGTGAGCCCCAATCGCAAAGCCGCCTCCTTCACCGGCGACATCGCATCTTTCTGCCCGCGCCCCTTCGGACGATCCGGCTGCGTAAACACCCCACAAACTTCATGCCCCGCCTCGACAATCCGTTCCAGCGAAGGCACCGCAAATGCCGGCGTCCCGAGGTAAACCAGCCTCATCCCCACTCGCCGATTTTTTGCAATTTGCGAATCTTTCGCCGGATCAAATCGCGCTTCAGCGGACTCACATGGCTGATATACAGCGTCCCGTTCAGGTGATCCGTCTCATGCTGAAACGCCCGCGCGAGAAGATCCTCGCCGGTCATCTCGAATTCTTTTCCCGTCGCGTCTTTCGCCCGCACAGTGACCTTTTGCGCCCGCGTCACCGGCTCGCGAAACGTCGGGATACTCAGGCAGCCCTCTTCTCCCGTCTGCGATCCTTCGCTCGCCACGATCTCCGGATTAATCAGGACAATTTTCTGCGCCGGGTCCTCGCCGGTAGTCAAGTCGATCACCGCGATCCGCTTCCCGATGCCGATTTGCGGGGCCGCCAGCCCCACGCCTCGCGCCGCGTACATGGACTCGAACATATCCTCGACCAGCTTGTGCAGCTCCGCCGTATCGAATTCAGTAATCGTGTCAGCCTTCTGCTCCAGCACCGGCTGGCCATACTTCGTGATGGGATGAGTCATCAGAAATTCTTCACCTGTTCCAAATATCCTTCAAAGTTTCTCTTCATCTCCTTCAGCGAATCGCCGCCGAATTTTTCGATCGCCGCGCCCGCCAGTACAATCGCCACCATCGCCTCGCCAATCACTCCCGCCGCCGGCACCACTGCCACGTCGCTGCGTTCATAAGCCGCCAGAGCAGGCTCCCGCGTCGTCAGATCCACACTTTCCAGCGGACGCCGCAGCGTCGAAATCGGTTTCAGCAGCCCGCGAACCACAATATCCTGCCCGTTCGTCATGCCGCCTTCCAGGCCGCCCGCGCGATTCGCTCCGCGCGTAAATTTTCGATCGCCCTTGTCGTAATGAATCGTATCCTGCACCTTGGATCCGAACGCCGCCGCTCCATCCGCCGCGAATCCGACCTCCACGCCCTTCACCGCCTGCATCGATACGATCGCCTGCGCCAGCTTTCCGTCGAGCCTGGTATCCCACGCGATGTGCGACCCCAATCCCGGCGGGCACCCGTGCGCCACCACTTCAAACACGCCGCCCACCGTGTCCCCCGTGCGATACACTTCGTCGACCACGGCCTTCATGCGCTGCTCCGCTTCCGCATCTACACAGCCCAGCAGAACCTCGTCCCGTTTGCTCAGCTCCACCAATTCTTCCCACGACGCCGCCCGGTGCAACCGTTCGGAGCCTACCTGGATCACGTGGCTCAACACCTCGATTCCTAACTCCGCCAGCAACGCCTTCGCCACCGCGCCCACCGCTACCCGAGCCGTCGTTTCCCGCGCGCTCGCCCGTTCCAGAATGTAGCGCGCGTCTTCGAAATCGTACTTGATCGCCCCCGCTAAATCGGCATGCCCCGGCCGCGGCCGCGAAACCGGCTTCCTGTCGCCTCCGCCCATTCCCTCCACTGGCAACACGTCGGACCAATTCTTCCAATCTTTATTTTCCAGCAAAATCGCAATGGGCGACCCGATCGTCTTCGAATGCCTCACCCCGCTCACGATGTGCGCGCGATCCGTTTCGATCTTCATCCGCCCGCCGCGCCCGAACCCTTGCTGCCTCCGCCACAACTCGCGATCGATGGCCGTCAGCGAAATCGGAACCCCCGCCGGCATCCCCGTCACCGTCGCCACCAGGCACTCCCCGTGCGACTCCCCCGCTGTTTCAAACCTGAACATTCAATTCATCAGTCTAACAAGAGAGGAGCCAATAGCCAGCAGCCAGTAGCTCCCATTCGCCCTCCCGGCTACTGGCTGCTGGCTACTGGCGCCTTCTTCTTGTAGACTTATTCCATGTCGACCTACAAAACTCGTACCCTGTCCGTGCTGGCTGCTGGCTCCTTGCTGCTGGCTACTTCTTTCGCCGCCACCAAACCCGTCACCGTCCAATTGAAGGATGCCAAAGGAGGCAGCGTCGGCACCGCCGTCATCTCCCCGGTCAAGGGTGGCGACGGCGTCACCGTCAAGTTGAACCTCGTGAACCTTCCCCCCGGCGAGCACGCGTTGCACTTCCATCAGAACCCGAAATGCGAAGCGCCCGGATTCACCACTGCCGGCGGCCACTTCAATCCCGAGAAAAAGCAGCATGGCATGGACAATCCGCAAGGACACCACGCCGGGGACATGGCCAACTTCACCGTCGACGCCAAAGGCAAGGCCAAGACCACCATCACCGATAACGCCGTCAACCTGGGCGATGGCGATCATTCCCTCTTCTCGAACGGAGGCACCGCGCTCATGATCCACGCCAAAGCCGACGATATGAAGACCGATCCCTCCGGCAACGCCGGCGACCGCATCGCCTGCGGAACCATCACGAAATAGCGTAAAGAAGCAGCATGAAAAAGTCAGCAGTAGCCGCGCTGTGTCTGCTCGCGCTCCTCTTCATAACGTCCGCCTGCAATCGCGATAAGAAACGGGTGATTGCCGTCATCCCGAAAGGCAACGCGCACCTCTACTGGCAGTCTGTCCATGCCGGAGCAATCTCCGCCAGCCGCGAAACCGGCATTGAAGTCATCTGGGACGGCCCCGCATCTGAAACCGATTACACCGGACAGTTGAAGGTCGTCGACGCCATGATCAATCGCCGGGTGGACGCCATTGCCCTCGCGCCCATCGATAGTAAGGCCATGGTCGGCGTGGTGGAGCGCGCCGCTTCCGAGGGCATCCCTGTGATTATTTTCGATTCCGGCATCGATACCGATAAATTCGTCGCCCAGGTCGCCACCGACAATTATCACGCCGGCGAAATGGGAGCGGAGCGGCTCGCCAAACTCCTCGGCGGCAAGGGTAAGGTGGCCATGTTGGCCAATATGCCCGGCTCCGCCTCCACTGTGGCCCGCGAAGCTGGCTTTGAGGATTTCATGAAAAAGAACGATCCCGGCATCGAGATGGTCGATAAGCAGTTCGGTAACGCCGAGGTCGCCACTTCGCTCACCAAGGCCGAAAATATTCTTACCGGCCATCCTAATCTGGACGGAATTTTTGCCTCCAATGAATCCAGTTCCATGGGATTCGCCCAGGCCCTGCGTGATCGCAAAACGAAAATTAAAATGGTGGGCTTCGATTGGACCCCCAGCCTGCTCGATGACGTCAGGAACGGAGTCATCGATTCCCTGGTGGTTCAAAACCCTTTCAAGATGGGGGAAGAAGCCATGCAATTGGCGGTGGCTAAACTCGACGGAAAACCATTCGTCAAAATGAATGCGATTGCCCCGAAGCTGATCGACCGGAACAATCTGGATACACCAGAGGTGCAGGCGCAAGTCAACCCGGACCTGAAAAAATATCTACAGTAGCCTAGCTGGCGTTGTAGCTCGATACGATCTTCGAGAAGATCGTGCTCACTGAGGGCATCAGTTGCGTTGGCAGAAATCCGGCCACGGTCACCGCCATGGCAGCCGCCAGTAGCGCGTATTCAATCATGTCCTGGCCCCGGTCGTCTCTCCAGACTCGTTGTGTGGCTAGATAGAGCTTGATCATTGGACTTGCCTTCCTCGTTTTATCTTGCAGGAATTGGTCGTGACAAACAAGGAAAATTTCGCCGTAGCATATTTCAAGTGAAACACCTTAGTAATACCTTTTAAACAGTTCCTCGGGCCTTCCCCCTAGCTTTGTAGGGTGCGCGCCCCCATCCGCGCCGACGCCTGGTCCGGCTCTGCCAACACCCCAAGGACCTCACCCCTCCGCCGCCAACACCCCCATCAACGCGAATAAATACGCCGCCAGCGCCGGCCTCTGCTCAAATGGATAATCCACCGCCGCATGCACCAGCACCGCCATCAATCCCATCCCCCAGATCGACCGTATCGCCGCCGGCGCCAGCCGCGCCGCCACGAAAAGCATTGCGATGAGCAGCGGCAATCCCCCCTCCACCGCCCATTGCGCCCAGTCATCGTGAGCCTGATTCACAAACGTCCCATTGTCGAACCGCGCATACTTCGGATACGCCGAGGACCATGTCCCCAGCCCGAATCCAGTCAGCGGCCGCTCCCGAATCATCTCGAACGACGACCGGTTCAGTTCCGCCCGCACCGAGTACGGATTCGGTTCCTGCAAACGGTTCCAAATGGTCTCCCATCCCGCCACCCCAACCAGCGCCAGCGCCGATACCACTCCTAACAGCGCCACCCGCACCAGCCAACCCGCCGAAATCACGCCCCGGAAATACGCGAACACCGGCAGCGCGATCAACATCGTCAAGCAAAGAATGGACCCTGTACGCGATCCCGCCGCGACCACCGCCGCAAACAGCGCCGCGCTGATCAGCACCCACAATACCGGCCGCCTCAGGTCTCTCATCGCCGCCGCAATCGCCAATCCTAGAGCAGGTTCAATGAAGGCTGCGAATTGGTTGCGATACACAAACGGACCCAGCGAGCCTATGGTGAACAGCGCGATCACCGCTCCAATCGCCACCAGCAACGCGAAGATCAACGCCGCGGTCAGGAATTTCTGGCACACTACACGCTCCCGCGCCAGCCAAAGCCCCAGCGAAAACGCCGCGCAGTTCGCCGCCCAGTGCAGGCAGGATTCGAGCGTACGCTGCGCGTCCACGCTGATCCCGGCCGCTTCTTGGATCAACCCCCAAGCCACCACCCCCGCGAGCACTGCCCCAATCGGATGAACGCGCAACGCAAACCGTTGCCGCGCGATCGACACCGCGGCCAGCGTGAATAATGCCGTCTCGAACCCCGTCAGCGCCCATCGCGATTCGACGCGCATCACCAAAATTCCCGCCCACAGGATCCCCGCGAAGATCCAGATCAAGGCGTGACCTCAGCCAATCGAACATGCCGCAGCTCAACATTCCCCTCCGCGCGAGATTCCCCCACCGGCCGTTGATACGCGAGTTGAAGGACTTCAAAAAGCTCGCCCGCGGAGATCGTCAACTCGCCCGCCGTCCAATCCGCGCTCGGCGCCAGCGCGGCATGCTCCCCGCCAATCCGCCATTCGAGCCCCGCTGGCGATTTGATCCCAGCCGTCCGCGCCTCCCATTGCAGCCTGTAACGCTTCCCCGCCCTGAGTCTCACTGTCTGCTCCATCAGCGAGCACGATTCCGGCTGTTGCCCGCTCAGCGCGATGCGATGTCCCGGCGGCGCATCCAGATTCACATGCGTCACCCCCGCCGATGCAATCTCCCGCCAGTCGAAGCCATGATTTAAAGGCGCACGAGCGAAATCGCCATTGAAAATCCCCAAAGGCGCAGCCTCGATCAGCATCCAAACATCAAGCGCCCCCGGATCCCGAGCCGCCACCAACTGATCGCAAGCCCCATAAATCAACGGCAAATCCGCAGCATCGTGATACCCCGCCAACCGTCGCGCCACATCCACCATCCCCCGTGCCACACCCGCCATCCCCTCTCCAGTGAAGCCAGCGCAGTGGGGCGGTCCCCCCGGACCGCAGCCGACGCCCTCGTCGGCTCTTGTTTTTCGTGCGTTAGTATCTTCTTGTCGTGGCGGCAGCGGCTCCGTCTTCCCCGACAAATAAATCAAATATGCCCCCACTACCTCATGCCGATCCGGAATCCCCAACCGCAAAATTTCCTCCGCATCCCCATTCACCCGCCAACACAAATCGAACGCCGGAGTCCGATCGCCATACGACACCTCCAGCGCCGGCCGCATCCATTTCCAAAATTCTTCAACCCGCCCCGCTCGAAAATAAAAATTCGCCAGCGTCCAACGAGACTCGAATTGATGATCCACGCGCGCGGCATCGAGCAGCCATCGCTCTGCGCTCGCAGCATCGCCGCGCATCTCCGCCGCGAGGCCGAGCTTGATGCGCGGAGCCGACGCATCCGGATTCAACACGGCAATTCTCTCTGTCAAAGCACTCGAATCCACGCCGTCGTAATCCAGTTGCAAAGCGCGTAGCGCCAGATACTCGGTATTACGCGGAGCAATCTCCACAGCCCTCGCCGCCGTCTCCGGAGTCGCCGCGCGAAAATACGAATCGGCCCGCGCCAGTACGATCGAAAACCATATCGCGATCCCCAGCGCGGCAAGTGCAACAGTTCCCGCCATGCGCGAAACGTAATACATAACGACTACAACAATTCCTCTTGCCCACCGCCGCGGACCGACTCTATACTGTTCACAGTGATTCTGAAACCGCTCTTTTTATCCGTCTTCATTTCCGCTTTCGCCATCGCCGCAACCCCCGCCATCGGCATCGTAACAGCCAGCGGTCATTTTACACTGGACCGCTCGCAAGTCTGGGGCAATGCCACGGTTTTTGAAGGATCGGTCATCGAAACCGGCGCCGCATCTTCTGAAATCGCCCTGCGCAACGGAGCCAAACTGCAACTGGCCAAGGACTCCCGCGCGCGTATTTTGTCCGATCGCGTCGTGATAGAAAAAGGAATCGGCCAGATGTCGGCGCCGGAATCCTTCGAAGTGAACGCCGCGAATCTGCGCATTCACACGACCGGCCGCCTCCGCGTCAGCCTGAGCGAAGGAATCGAAGTCGCATCTTTAACAGGAAGCACCCGCGTCGCAAGCGCATCCGGAATCCTGCTCGCGGCAATTCCCGCCGGCCGCTCCATGAGCTTTTCGCCGCAGTCCGCCAGCGGCTCCGTAACTCGTACCGGCTGCCTGTTGTTCAAGGACAACCATTTTATTATTCAGGATGAGAACACCCAGGAAGTGGTGGAAGTGGCCGGCCAAAATTTCGCCGCGCAACTCGGGAATCGCGTCGAGGTCACCGGCATCGCATCCAGCGCCAAGCCCGCCGTCACGATCGCCACGTTGCTAGTGAATGTCGGCGCCATGACGCCAAAATCCTCCGGAGGCTGCCTCAGTGTCGCCTCCAATCTCAACGCTCAAACCGAGATGCCGCCAGCCAATGCCACGCAGCCAGCGGCGGAGACGGCCAAGTCCGGCGGAATGTCGACCGGCGCAAAAGTAGCGATCATTCTGGCAATCGCCGGCGGCGGCGCGGGTGCGGCAATTGCCCTGGCCAGCAAGAAAAGCTCCACCAGTCCCTAAAATTATGGTCCTGTAAGCCTCCCTACGTTGCGCTTTTGAGTCACTTTTGCCCGATTAAGGCCTTGACTTCGAATACAAAACGTATACAGTAGAAGTCTCCCCCCATTGTTTGAATCCCCTCGTGGGACTTTCCTAGCGATAGCTCTGCCCAAATGCCGGATTGGTTCGCCCTGAGGGTTCGCCCCAAGCATGAAAGAACGGTAGCCACGAATCTGTCGCGGCTCGGGCTCGATGAATATGTGCCGCTCACCAAGGTGCGCCGCCGCTGGTCGGACCGGATTAAAGAGCTCGACGCGCCGTTGTTCCCGGGCTATATTTTCTGTAGGTTTACGTATTCCGAACGCCTCCGTGTCCTGAATTCGCCCGGCGTCGAATCCGTCGTCGGAGCCCTGGACGACTCGGAAATCGAAGCCATGCGAATCCTGGTTGCAACCGGTAAACCATTGGCCCACCTGCCGTTTCTCCGCATCGGACAAACCGTTTTGATCGAGCGCGGCCCGTTCGCCGGAATTCGCGGTGTGGTTCTGCGCGACGAAAGCGCGTGGCGGGTGGTGGTGAGCGTGGAAGCGCTGGACCGCTCGATTGCCGTCGAGTTGGATCGCGAAGTGTTGGAAACATGGCCGTTAACAAGCCTCGAAATCGCACGCTGATTTTTCGCCTCACGCAGGACGAATACGACCACCTGCAAGCGGCATCTTCCGGAGCGCGCAGCCTTTCCGACTTTGCGCGGGAGCGATTGCTCGACTCCATTGAGCGTCCACCGATCGATCAACAACTCACCGAACTGAAAACCATGATCGCAGCGTTGCTGGAGACTAAATGATTCTTTTGTTGCTGCTGCTGGCGCAGGCGCCGGAAAACCTGCCTTCTCAGAAACTTGGCGTCGACGATCTGGTCGGCGTCCATGTTTACGACGCGCCAGAGCTGACTTGTACATTGCGCGTGGAAGGCGATGGAAGCATTCATCTGCCTTTATTAAAAGATGGCGTGCAGGCCGCGGGTCTGCTGCCGCGGCAATTGGAGACCAGCATCGCCACAGCCTTGAAAACGGAGCAGATTCTGGTCGATCCCTTCGTAAAAGTGACGGTGGTCGAATATCATAGCCGTCCTATTTCAGTGATGGGAGCGGTGCATAAACCGGTGACGTTTCAATCAGTTGGCAAAGTGACGCTGCTCGATGCGCTAGCTCGCGCCGAAGGCTTGACCAACGACGCCGGCACGGATGTTTTGATCACCCGCAACGAAATCGTCGAGCGGATTCCCGTAAAAAAATTGATGAAAGACGCTGATCCATCAGTGAATTACGAGTTGCACGGAGGCGAAGAAATTCGCGTGCCGGAAGCGGGAAAGATTTTTGTCGTCGGCAACGTGCGCAAGCCCGGAGCGTTTCCGGTGCGCGACGCCACCGACAATTCCGTGTTAAGGATGGTCGCGCTTTCCGAAGGCCTATTGCCGTTTGCCGCCAAGCAGGCGTTTATTTACCGCGATAAGAAGGAGATACCGGTCGAGCTCGAAAAAATCATGCAGCGCAAATCCCCCGACATCACGCTGGAAGTCGAAGATGTGTTTTATATCCCCGATAACAAAGCTCGAAGGACAACGTTCACAGTAATCGACCGCATCACGGCGTTCGGATCAGCAACGGCTTCAGGACTTTTAATATGGCATTAGCACTCGAAAAAGCGGCGAGCCCTGCGATTCTGGACGCGGAGTATGAGCCGCAGGCGGCGCATGTACCGCTTTCGCATTATTTATGGATTCTCAGAAGGCATGGCTGGAAAATCGCCGGGTTTGTGGTCGCGGTTGTGCTCGCTACGTTGATTGTTTCGTTGCGGCTGACGCCGATTTATGAATCGACGACGACGGTCGATGTCGATCGGCAAATGCCCACAGGCGTGCTGGGACCGGAGGCGGTGCAGAGCGCCACCAATGACGCCGACCAGTTTTTGGCAACGCAGGTGAAACTGATTCAATCCGATTCGGTGCTGCGACCGGTAGTTGACAAGTATCGCTTGCGGGACGTGGAGAAGGACGCGCTCGAGGAGGCAATCGACAAATCGGCGACCAGCATTGAGGCTCCGGTGGTGCTGAAACATTTGAAAGTCACGCGGCCTCCGAATACGTACCTGCTGCTGATTAGTTATCGTTCGGCGAACCGGCAGCTTGCGGCTGACGTGGCGAATGAAATTGCCCTCTCGTATCTGGCGCACACCTATCGCATCCGCTATAAGGCGACGGCGGGGTTGAGCGAGTTCATGGAAAGACAACTGGAAGAGCTGCACGCGAAAATGGAAAAATCGAGCGCGGCGCTGGTGCAGTTCGAGCGCGAATTGAACGTTATCAATCCGGAAGAAAAGACCAACATCACGTCGGCTCGCCTGTTGCAGTTGAACACGGAGTACACCAATGCGCAGGCCGACCGGGTGAAGAAAGAAGCGGCCTATGCGTCGGTGAAAGACGGCACGCTGGCGGCGGCGCAGGTCTCGACGCAGGGCGAGGCGCTGACGGCGCTGACGGAAAGCTTGAACGACGCCGAGCAAAAGTTCGCCGCGGCGAAAAATCATTACGGCATCAATCATCCGGAATTCAAGAAAGCGCAATCGCGAGTGCAGGAGCTGGAATCGCAAGTCGCCGCGACGCGGGCGAGCATCGCGCAAAGGGTGGAAATCGAATACCACGAGTCGGTGAACCGCGAAAAGATGCTGGCGGAGGCGGTGCTGGAGACCAAGGCCGAGTATGACCGTCTCAATTCACGGTCCTTCGAATATCAAACGCTGAAGCGCGAAGCGGATGGCGATAAGCAGCTTTACGAGGAGCTGATCCGCAAGATCAAAGAGGCCGGCATCAATGCGAGCTTTCAGAACAGCATGATCCGGGTGGCCGATCCGGCGCGGCCGGGGCTGAAGCCGGTGTTTCCGATCACCTGGCTGAACGTGCTGCTGGCATTCCTGTTCGCGGTGTTCTTCGGAGTGGGCGCGGCGGTGTTGAACGATGTGCTGGACAACACGATTCGCGATCCCGACCAAGTGGCGCGCTGGCTGAATACGGACGTGATCGGTTCCCTGCCCGCGGTGAAGGATTGGCGGCGGCGGTTGAGCCCGATTCAGCACAACGTGAAATTAGCGCTCTCGAATGGCACGGCGGTGGTACACGTGAATGGACATTCCGCGGCGGATCCGGCCGAGCAGGCGCTCTCCAATTATGAAGAGGCAATTCGCACGCTGCGCAATTCCATCCTGTTGACCGATTTCGACCGGCGCTTGAGAAGCGTGCTGCTGACCAGCGCGTCGCCTTCAGAAGGAAAATCAACGGTGGCGGCGCACCTGGCCGCTACGCACGCCAGCCAGCATAAACGCACACTGCTGATCGACGGCGATTTGCGGAGGCCGAGCGTACACAGGCTGTTCCAGGTGCCGAATACGATGGGCCTTTCGAACGTCCTGATGAAGGAAATTTCGTGGTTGGACGCGGTGGTGATCATGGACGAGCCGAACGGCCTGCACATCCTGCCGGCCGGTCCATCGACGCGAAGGGCATCGGATTTAATCGGCATGGGACTGGCGGAACTGATCGAAGAAGCGACACGCGAATACGACCTGGTAGTGCTGGACGCGCCTCCTCTCCTGGGATTCGCGGAGCCGCTGCAAATGGCGACGGCAGTGGACGGAGTGATCGTGGTGGCGCGCGCAGGCGATACGAGCCGCAAGGCGTTAAGCTCCGTAATCACCACGCTGGCGAGGCTGCGGGCGAATTTAGTGGGAGTGGTGTTGAATGAAGTCCATCGGGAAGTGAGCGCGGGGTATTACTACTACTACGGGCATTACAGCAAGTATTATGGGCGGCCCGACGCAAAGTGATCAGTTCGAGCGTATGACACGGCCTCCTCTCTGGTGGAGTCT
>JBEKPC010000143.1:0-13404 GCA_049521155.1 Bryobacteraceae bacterium | reverse complement strand
TTTCTCCGCAAAGTGGCGATCGACCAGCATATCAATACGCGAAACCGTTGGGACGACATTATTCCGGTGATCAAGAAGTATCCCAATCTGCTGGGGATCGGATTGTCGGAAGGTACCGCCATCGTGGTGACCGGAGATCGATTCACGGTGATCGGAAAGTGGAAAGTCGCTATCCACGACAACACCCGTCAGTATCAGCCTTGGGAGAAGCCTTACTACGTTCTGTCCGTGGGCGATGTGTACAACATGAAAACCAGGACGATCGAAAAGTACGGTAACGGATCTCCAGTTCCGCCGCCAGCCATTTCGCAAAAGTAGGGCGGCGAATACGCAGGGCGATTTTGACCCGAATCGCACATCACCACCGATGGCGAACAGGGTAGGACTTTCGAGTGCAACGGATCACGATTTTCGGATTGGCGGTCTGCCTCGGAGATCGCGGGGTGACCGAGTGCGCCGGCCAGATGGTCTTGGAAGACGAAAGCAAAACGGCGGCGCACTAGCGAAGCTACGAACTGCGCGCGGTGCGGCAGCGCCAAGCCACCAAGGCCAATCCCATTCCGAGCAGCACGAAAGTCGCGGGCTCGGGCGCCACCACATTCACGCTGGCCAAGCCGCTGGTGTTATTGACCACGGTCGAGTTCCCGGTGGTCGCGTTCAGATCGATTTCAACGGCGGGAAAGCTGCTACTCAGCAACGGAATGAAATTGGAGTCCTCCGCGTCTAGCGTAAAGCTGCTGCCGCCCGCGGCGCTTCCCGAAACTAGGGGGATATTCAGCGTAACGAAAACGTCGAAAAAGCTCCCGTAGGTAATAGCTTGGGTATACTCGTTGGTCGCGTCGGTGTTGTCGATCACAATTGGCCCCGGCAAAGTTCCCGAGACAGCTCCGACATCCGCCAGCGGCGCCCCCAGTGTCCCATCAGTCGTAAAACCAGTGATCGTGGCGCTGCCCGCATCGAAGGGCGTGTTGCCCGGATCAAACTGAAAATCCAGATAGCCCGTCATGCCCGGCGGCAGGCTGCTCGTATTCACGTCGATCTCATAGACGACCGACCCCTGCGCTGCTCCTGCCAGCAGGGTGGCGGACAAACTGAGTGCGGCGAAAAAATATTTTGTTCGAATTTGCATTTTAGAGTGTTCCCGAAATAGTCTTGGAGGTAAATGAAATTGGCGCGGTCCCGGAATAGGTGAATTTCACAGGGAAGCTTACCGCTGCGCCGGGCGCTAACGGAGAGGTGCCTTCCACGGTGATATAGGACGCTCCCATATACGGGCCGTCCGATACGATGCCGGTCCGGTTGGTGAGCGTGGCGCCCGAGATGAGATTGGTGAACACCGACTGGATCGGGAAAGCGACCGCCGCCGAGCCGGTATTCGTGATGGTAACGGTTCCGCTGTAACCGCCGCTCGCGCGGCTGTACACGAAGCCAGTTCTGGTCACATTGACTTGTCCGGAGACCTCCGTTTCGAAGGTGGCCGTATAGGTTGTCGGTGTCGCCGGAGGGGTCACCAGACGCGAAGTCCCCGTGCTGTTGTCGTCCCAGTGGCTGAAGTTGTACTGAATGCCGGTCGAGGCGGTTTGCAGACTTTGCTGCGGGCTTTGCACCTGCGGCGTGGCCACGCTCAAGAGGCAGGTGCCATCTCCCGGGACCCACTGTAGGGTTATCGGAGCTGAGTAGCTGCCTGGCGCGCAAGCAACGCTGTCTCCAGTGACAGTGAAGGCGAGGCCGGAGGGCGCGGTGGTAATCTCGACGCTGCCTGCCGGGGGAACCGGCGCAAAAGAAACTCCCTTGAAGTTGGAATCGGCCGGAGCCGTCGCGAGCTTGGTGAACATTGTGCCAGGATTCGTGGTTGCCGACAAGGTGTCGGTAATTCCATAGAGGAAAGTCGGGTCAAGATCCAGAATCGTGTAATTGGTGGCGTAAAGGTTCACGGTAGGAGTGGTGCCGCTCACCACCTGACCTGTTAAACCATATAAACCGGTGGTGCCGGAAGCGGAACTGTTCGCCACCAGGCCCAGTCCCGCGGCAAGCGTATATTTCAGGCTCCAGGTGCCGGAGCCGTTGGCTTGGCTGTTGACCCATTTCTGAAGCCCGCCATTACCCAGCGACGAGGTCGATCCGGAAGTATTCTTCGGGTTGCCGCTGTCGGCTACATAAAGGACGGATGGACTGGCGAAGAAGTAATTCTGCGGGCTGACGTTGACTACCTGGCCGCTGCTGTTCAATCCGTTGGTGTTGGCCGCTGTGATCGTAATCGAACCCTTGCCGTTACTGTTTGCGAAGCCGGTTAGCTGGGTGGGGCCGCTGGCGCCGTTATACGTCGTTGTTGACGGAGGAGTGCCCAGCGTGCCGACGTAGTCGCGGTTGGTCCCTCCTTCCTTGCTGTCGTTGGAGACATAGAGCGTGGTATTAGAAGTGAGCGGGTTATTGACGATCTGGACGTCGTTGGTCTCCTGGGACATGCCGCCTCCGGCGTCGGCGCCCGTGATGGATGTGATGGCGCATGGGGTGGAGGCGTCAAAGTAGCAGATCCCGCCACCGGGGGCGAGGAACACCCCGCCGGTGTTATCCAGGGTGACGCTGTTACCCTGGCCGGATACGTAGATTTCCGTTCCGTTGGCGGTGAAGGCGCTGCGCGGATTATTCGTATTGAAAACGTTGTAGAGCGCACTCGACGAATTCACGTTGCCATTCGCATCGACTAGCACAACAACGCGCGGTACCGCGGTCCAGCTTTGTCCCGGTTGTCCCGTGAGGCTGCTCGACTGGCCCAGCGCTTCCGCCTTCGGATTGGTCGCGAGGGTAAAAGACGTGTAAGCCAGAGGATTGCTGTTGTAGACCGCCGCGTTGATGCCATAACCCGCAACCGTCAGGTATGCCCCATTACCCGAAAGGTGGAGAGTCCCTTCGGAGGAAGATCCATATTCGCCGGACACCGGAAAGTTCGCGCCGGAAGCGGTTTGCGGAAATACCAGCGAGTTGATAAACAGGACGCTCGCGGTTCCGCTAGGCGCGTACTGGAACAGCGTGAAAGGCCCCGCCTGATTATCCGCATACGGTCCGGAGGAGGCTCCGGCGACGCCGTTTCCCTCCACTGCCACCACGAGATTCCCCGAGGTAAACTGCGCAAACGCCGGCGCCGATGCCAGCAACGCGATTGCGGCTATGCCGATGTTTCTGATTTGACCTTCAAGCACGCGGTTATGCCTCCGATTCTTGTGCAGCCCTGGATTTGATGCTGGATTTTAGATGCTAGCAAGGGAATGTTTCAGAAATGTGAAGGGGCCGGCTGCTGATAGGTTCGAATCTTGACGGGCCGGCGGCATCGCCCGTGGGGAATAACTCACTGAAAGCCAATGAAGTGTAGAACTTTCGTACTCTATTGTTTCCGTTACCGCCCTCCGATGGACGACGAGTGCAATGGATCACGATTCTCGGATTGGCGGCCTTCCTCGGGATGCTTTACTTTCGCGCCAAGGCAGCGAAAACGCGGCCTGCTTCGAGTACAAAACAGAGGTTGAAGATAGCTCACGTGCTATTGATCGCCTTGGCTGTGTGGCTGGTGGTGAACTTCAATCTCCAGCATTTGAATCGGGCGCTCGGCGGAGAGCCGGCGGGCGAGCCATCTACTTGGGAACGAATTGTGAGATTCCTGGCAGGAGGGAATTGATGCTTCGCTGCTTTTTCTCGCTTGTGGTTTCCGCGGCCACCGCGGCCGCACAGTTTCATTGGACGTGCAACCCTAAGGACGGTAAGTTCATGAAAGGGTTCGGCAATGAGAAGTATTACTGCTGGGATGGGCAGATTTTCAGCACTGCCGAGGGCTACAATCCTCCGCCGAAATATGTGCTGGATTATTGGGTGGAAGTGCAGCGAAAAATGGAACAGACTCGCGCGGACATCGCGCGCAAGGGCCAGGAAATGGCCGACAAAGTTCATCAGGCGCAGTTGGATACTGCGCGGATGAATCAGGAAAGATTGGAAGAGGCCCGGAAGTTCAATGAAGAGCTGAACCGGATGATCGCGGAGCAGCGAGGCGGACAGAGCTTGGCGAGGCCGATTACCAGGACCACCGTGCTGGCGCCCGAAAAGCCCGAAAGCGCCGCAATTGCGCCTCCGGTGACCCGCGCCAAGGCCGCGGAGGTGCAGGTGGGCATGGATCGCGCGGCCGTCGAAGGGATTTTGGGCAAGCCGCATGGGTCGATGTCGATTCCGGAAGATGATGGGCTCGTCGAGGTCTTGAATTACACACTTGACGATAAGGGCACGGCGAAGGTGCGCCTCGAAAAAGGCAAAGTTGTTTCGGTGAAGATGCTGGATTAGAGGTTGTCTTCAACCACGGTGGTGGTTTTCGGCCATCGAGAGACACCGCGATCTCCTATATCAACAATTACTTGCGAGTGGCAGACCACGTGCCATGGAAAAGCCGGACATGAGCGGCTTAAGCGAAGCAATTCAATTTCCGGCGGGGGCAGGGGGCAAAGTTCGCGTGGACAGCGCGAATAGTGATGAAACCCTCATCAGGCGGATCCAGGCTCACGATGAGATGGCGTTCGGGGAAATCGTGGAGCGATATCAGGCCAAGGTTTTCTCGATTATCTACGGGATCCTGCGCAATCGCAACGATGCCGAAGATATCGCGCAGCAGGTGTTCTCGAAGGCCTACTTTGCCATCGGCAGTTTTGATTCCCGCAGCTCTCTGCTCACCTGGATCTACCGGATCACCGTCAATGAGTGCTACGACTATCTGCGGAAGAGGCGGGCTCGCAGAGTCGTGTATGAATGCGATTTTTCAGCCGAGGAAGCGCAGTGTCTGGAGGCCGCGGAGTCTGCCGTGGACCCGGCCGCACCGGTGGAACGTCAGCTTCTGGAGCGCGACCTGGTCGTCAAGCTGCTCAGCAAGATCCCCGAGCAGGCCCGCACTCTGATGCTGCTGAGGGAAGTGGAAGGCCACTCGCTGGAGGAGCTGGCTGCCATCACCGGATTGAACCAGAACACAATCAAAGTCATGTTGTTTCGAACCCGCCAAAAACTGCTCAAGGCAGCGCGACGCCTCGGAGAGTCTGAAATGCTGCGATCCAACTCCTTCAAACACAGTTTTGACGCTCGAACCCAAAACGCATAAGCTGTTTGCCTGTAGGCCTATACGAGGGGAGCATCTCTCGATATTGTGGATTTTTGCCGATGAGTAATCGTAATGGTAGGACTGCCACGGCTTCGCGCACGGCTCCATAACAATTGGCGTTTACAGACGGCCCTGGTGTTCCTTGCTTCTCTGGCGCTTGGGAGCTGGCCGCTGGGAAGGTGGTTGCGTGACCCTTCGCGGGCCGTGCGTCCGTTTCGCATTGGTTTTCAACAATCTCCTCCCTATCAGTTCGTGACGCCCGATGGATTGCCCGTTGGACCGGCGATTGACGTTATTCGCGAAGCGGCGCGGCGCGGGCATATTCCGCTCGAATGGGTCCTTCGGCCGGAGGGTCCGGACCCCAGCTTTCGCAACGGGACCGTCGATCTGTGGCCGCTGCTGGGCGATATCCCTTACCGCAAGAAGACCATCTACATTTCAGATCCTTGGACGATCAACAGCTATTGGATGGTCTCGCTGGAATCCAAAGGCATTTCCACTCCGAAGGACACCGCTGCACGAACTGTAGTGTACGGCACGAATAACATCGACGCCTATATCGCTCAGCAGAGCTTTCCAAATGCTCGTTTAATCAAAGGACCTGGTTCCGCCGCTGGTGTGCTGGAAGCGGTGTGTCTGGGAAAAGCGGATGCCGGCATGCTTTCAGGAAGTAAAGCTGAAGGAGAAAGTTTTCGTCTAGTATCAGAATGCCGCAGCGTACGCCTCAAGTTTTTCCTCCTGCCGAACGGCGCCATGCTGTACGGCGTGGGCGCGAGCCTTCGCTCGTCGAGTGCTCGACGGGCGGCGGATACCATTCGCGCGGAGATCGGAAAGATGGCGGCCGACGGCAGCGTCTCCTCGGTTTACTTCCGGTGGTTTCTGGATCCGAACAATGAAACGATGGTGTTGTTCTACCTGACCCAGGCCCAGGAGCGGATGCGATACCTGGCCATCGGGATTTGCGTTTTAGCGGCGGTGCTTGTCCTGCTTGCATGGCAAACGGTTCGCGTGCGCGCCGCCACCCACGCGGCTGAGTCCGCCAACATCGCGAAATCGGCGTTTCTGGCCAACATGAGCCATGAGATTCGTACGCCGATGAACGGAGTGCTCGGGATGACCAGCCTGTTGCTGGATACTCCACTCGATTCGGAGCAGCGCAATTTTGCGGAAACAATTCGAGGATCGGCGGAGTGCCTGCTCACCGTTATCAACGATGTTCTGGACTTTTCCAAGATCGCATCCGGGAAGCTGACGTTCGAATCGGGCCCGTTCGATTCCGTCGAATTGGTGAAGCAGGTTAGCGATCTGCTGAGTGTCAACGCGAGGGAAAAGGGGGTGGATTTCATTACGCAGATTCTGCCCGACGGGCCGCGGCGGTTTCTCGGAGATGGCGGCCGTATACGCCAGGTTTTGCTGAACCTGGTGGGCAACGCGATCAAATTCACTTCCCAAGGCCGGGTGATGATCAGTGCGAGCGCGCAACAAACCGGACCCGCCCGAGCCTCGCTCACTATTTCCATCGAGGACACCGGTATCGGCATTGCGCCGGAGAAGCACTCGATGCTGTTTCAGCAATTCACCCAGGTGAATGCCTCGACCACGCGATTATTCGGAGGTACTGGACTAGGCTTGGCGATCTCCAAACAACTGATCGAGTTGATGGGCGGGTCGATTCATTTCACCAGCGTATTAGGGAAGGGATCGAAATTCTGGCTGGTGCTGCCCTTGATCGTCGATGAAGCCGGGGAACCTCGCGCGGCGCCGGTATTGGGCGCCTCGGCGCGTCACGCTTCCCGCATTCTGGTGGCGGAGGACAACCTGGTGAATCAGCGGGTGATTACCCGGTTGCTCGAAAAACTCGGTTGTGTGGTCGATCTGGCGCAAAATGGCAAGATCGCTGTACAAATGGCGACGGCGGCTCCTTACGATCTGATCCTGATGGACTATCACATGCCGGAAATGAATGGGGCTGACGCAACGATGTTCATTCGCGCGGCGACGGCAGACCGGGAACGAATGCCCATTATCGCGCTGACCGCCAGCGTCATGGATTGGGAGCGGGAGCGGTGTATCAAAGCCGGTATGGACGACTTTCTTGGAAAACCCGTTCGCCTGGATGACCTGGAAGGAGTGCTTGATAAATGGACGGGTGCGCTCGATCATAGGTGATTCCGGGTCTCTATTTGGGTGCGCCCAGGCCGAACTGCTTCACCGCCTTCTCTACAATGCGGCGAAGTTCCTTGATCGGCTCGGGATTGTCGTCGACCTGTAGCCGTAGCACGGCGTCATTGTGCAGCCATACTCCGCCGTCTTTTTTGACAATCAGCATCGCCGCCGATTGCATGCCTCGCTTATCTCCTCCCGCCTTCTGCCCGGCATCGAGCGCGGCCAGCAGCCGCAGCGAAAGATGCCCCGTGGTGTTCTCAAACGCCTCCACCATGCCGTTCGCCACGCCCTCGCCCACAAGAATGTTCCCTTGCGCCGTGCAGAACTTCCCACCCTTGTTTCCCGCCCACGGTGTCGCCTTGGGCCCCGTGAACGCGGCGTACTCACCCTTGGCGTTCATCACCGCGAACTGCCTGCCTTCTTTAGACCAGCGCACGGGATCAGGATCAGGATCGGCCTCATGGATGAATTTGACAATCTTCTCCGGCGCATAACCGAGCCTCAACAACGCCAGCGCCTGGGGACCATAGCTCACATCCACGATGGCTTGTGTCGCCGCCACTCCCGTGCCCGCCTCCGCCCACAACACCCCGTTGCCGACCGAGAAAACTCGCGACTGCACCGCTCCGCCGATCTCGCCCGTCGCCGGATCGTAGCCGAGAATTGAGAACGTCGCGACCGGACTCCACAACTCGATAGGAATCTTTCCCCGATCCGGCGGTTGCGCACCAACTCCTGTCGTGAACATTCCAAGCGCCGCTGCGATCATGATCCAACGTGACACGCCTAGCCCTCTCTCACGCTCCATCATAAGTGGGAATGAGGCTTTACTGGGGCGTAAAAAGTAAAGTGATTAAGCAGCCCTTTGCCGCGCACAGGTTCGCTCCGCCATTCACTTTGACGCTCGTGATTTTGTTGCCGTCGCCGTGCCCGTACACACGTTCGTCGGTGTTGCCGGTCTTTTTCCACTGATCGAAAGCAAGCTTGTGTTGCTTGAGGTGCACACCTTTATTGGACGAAATCGAAGAAATGCTCAGCGATCCAGCGCCATAGACGACGTCAATTTTCCAGGCCTTCGATGCGTCGATGCCGCAGGTGGCCGAGCCTCCGCACTTGCTCGCGCTTGCTTCCGCAATGTCGACGCTGCTCAACGTACCGCCGGTATTTTTATGTCGGATCTCGGTGCTGCTAAGCGTGAAGTTGCTCCCGTCATCCAGCCCATCGGCTTGGATCACGATGGACCCCAGGTCCCCGACCACAATCTTGGTGTCCTTGGGACGCGCCCCCATCCGCGGACTGCCGAGCAGCATCAGGACCCCTATGGTCAGCACGGCCGTGAGTGTAAATCGAATCATGTTTGTCCTCTCCTTATCAATTGGTCGTCGGCGCAGCCGGATACAGGCGCAGCAATTCTGCATGCAAACGCCGGATCACCGGACGATTTAAGTACGGGCGAAAATCTTCAGCGGGCCAGGAAGCCTTGAGTTCCCCGATCGCCGCGGCAGCTTTTTCCAGGTCGGCATGGTCTACCGGACCGGAGCGGGCCAGCAACACGCAGGCGCGCCAGAGCGACTCCGGTTTCTTCAGCGACTCAAATCGGCTCCGCGCTTGACCGGCATATTTCAAAGCTACGGCTCGATCTCCCGCCGCAAGCGCAGCTTCGGCCGACGCCAGCAAAGCCTCCGCTTCGGCAGCCGGATCGGCCGACTCATGGGCGAGTTCATACGCCGCACGGCTTGCTTCGAGACCCCGTGCGCCTGCGCCGGACCGCGCCAGCGCCAGGCCCAGCACCAGATTGGCGCCGCGCCGCGTGTCCAGGTCTTTCTTGTCGGCTGTTTGCAGCAGAGCTTCAGCTTTGGCGCGCGCTTCAGCGAACCGCTCCTCGATCAAGCTGATCTCGAGCGCAGCCACCGGATCGGAAGCGGCAGCCGCCGGTGACAGCGTCGTCGGGTGTCCCAACAAGGCCTGGATGCGGGCCGCGTAAAGCTCATTGTTCGCCGCCCCGGACGAATTGCCGATGGCTTCGAACGTGCGTCGCGCCTCGGCGTACAGCAGCAGCGCCTGCGGCCAGCGATCCTGGCTGCGCTCCAGCGAAGCCAGTCCTTCCTGCGATAGCGCCAGAGGCAACGACGGACCGTCCGTTTTCACCATCCCCACCGCCTCGTCGAAAGCCCGATGCGCGCCTTCGTAATCGCCCTTGTTGCGCGCCGCGCGTCCCAGCAGAATCAGCGCCAGCGCCGCTTCGTTGCGGTAGCCTCCCTGCCGGAAATAAGCCAGCGCGGCCTGCACGTTCTCCCAGCCTTGCGCGGTGTCTCCGCTTTGAATCCGAATACTGCCCAGGTTCACCAGGGCGCGCGCTTCAGAGCGCTTCTCATGATTGCGCCGCGCGATATCAAGCGCCTCCTCGATGGTTTGCAGAGCCTCCGCCGACCGGCCGTTGATGAACAACGCGTTGCCCAGGTCGATCAGGCCGCGCGAAACCAGATTCTCGATGCCTCCGGCCCGCGCAATCGCAATCGCCCGGTTCGCGTCGTCCAGCGCTTCAGCCGTGCGCCCGGCGCTCAGATCGCCATTGCTCTCGAGCAGTAACAGCTTGATCTGTTGCTGATCGTTGTCAGTAACGCGGGCCGCCGCCAGCCCTTTGTCGATCAATTCCCGAGCCTGCGCCGGAGTGCGCGCGCCGCGTGCCCGAACATACAGGCACTCCGTCACACCTTCCAGATTGGAAGCGGATTGAAACAGGCTCTCCGCGCGATCAAGAGACCGGCCGGAGTCCTCTCGCGCCCCCGTGCGCGCCTGCAAGGATCCCAGCCGCAGCCACGCGTTGGCGTCCTGCGCATCCAGCCGGATCGCCTCCTGATAGCTCGCCATCGCCTTTTTCGGCTCCTGGTTGCGTTCCTGCGCCCGGCCGAGATCGAGCAGCACGCCGCCGCGCTCCTCCGCCGGAACCAGCGCCGACATTTCCTGATATTTCTCCGCCGCGGCTTTGAAATCGGCGGTGATGGTGCGGCTGATCCCGTCCAGATGCAAGCCCTCCGCCGTCGAAAGAGAATTGCGCGTCTCCATCGCCTTCAGCAATTCGTCCTTCGCCCTTTCGAGATAGTCGAGCTCGTACCACGCCTCGGCCAAAAACGCATGTGTCATCGCGTAGCCGGGGTCGATCGCCGCGGCACGCTCCAGAGCCTTACTCGCGCGATGATAACTGCCATTATTCAGCGCGGCCACGCCGTCGCGATACCAGGAAATCGCAGCCGGCGCCGGGTCGCGATGCCGCTTCGTGTTCCAAAGCCACAAAGATGTCCCGCCGGCAGCCGCCGCGACCAACCCACCGGCCAGCCCGGCCGCGATCAACAACCGGCGCGACCGTTGTCCTTCCGGCCTGCCCAAGTCCGCCAGCAGTTCCTCAGCCGACCCGTAACGCTCCCGCCGATCCTTCGCCAGCAGCTTCAGAACGATACGGTCAAGTCCGGCCGGAGAGCGCGGATTCAGCCGCGAAGGCTTGGGCGGCTCGACAGTCAATAAGCGCGCCACAACAGTAGTGATGGTATCGCCCGCGAACGGCGCTTTACCAGCCAGGCATTCATAGAGAACCACGCCCAGGGAGAACAGATCGGATCGTCCATCAAGCGGTTCGCCCGAAGCTTGTTCAGGCGACATATAGAGCGGCGTTCCGGCCACCGCTTCAATGGTCATAGTGGCTTCCGTCGCCTCGCTGGCCGTGCGCGCGGGCGCGGTCCGGGCAATGCCGAAGTCCAGTACCTTCACGTCCCCCGTCGACGTGATCTGGATATTCGCCGGCTTGATGTCCCTGTGAATAATCCCCCGCCGGTGCGCCTCCGCCAGCGCCGAAGCGACCGAAGTAGCCACCTTCAAAGTTTCTTCGACACTCACCCGCCGCGTCCCGAGAATATGCCGCAAATTTTCCCCGGACACCAGTTCCATGGCGATAAACGGATCGCTCTCGCCATCTTCGACATATTCGTAGATGTGCGCGATGTTGGGGTGCGAGAGCGAAGACGCCGCGCGCGCTTCCTTCAATAAATTGGCGCGAAGCCTGGTACAAAATTTCAGCGCCACCCTTCGCCCCAGCGTCAGATCCTCGGCCTCATAGACGACGCCCATGCCGCCTTCGCCTAACTTCGAGACGATCCTGTAGTGGGTGACAATGTTGCCGATCATCGACCGATGCCTATGAGAGGGTAAGGTTAACACAGTCCTTCTTATGGAGCCAGACCACGCACTCTGCGGACCGCGTCGAGATGGTCCGTGGTGGGGCAGATTGCCAATCGGTCCCTCCGGGCGAGAGGCCGGACACCTTGTGGGGCGGCGCCATGCGCTGCCAGCGATAGATCTCTACCGAGCCGTGATCGCAGGGAGCGGAGTCTTCGTAAATGTTTTTCGAGAGTGTCGACGCCCGGCTGGACTGCTCAGTGCTTGTGGGGCCGCCATTTTTGGCGGCAGCCGTCCTTTTAGGCGGCTTTGCAAGTCTACAGCAGTTGTGTCCCCCGTCCGGGACGGTGCCGTGCTCATTCGTACCGTAGTAGAACCAGCGGATCCACCCCGGCAGCCCGCCGCGCAGGGATCCAGCAGGCGGCGAATGCAACCGCACTCAGCAGCACCGCCGCGCCAATCATGATGACAGGATCGTTCGCGCGAACTTCGTACAGCATGCCTGAAAGCAGTCGTCCCAGTGCCAGCGATCCTGCGAGCCCTGCAACAATTCCGCCCGCAATCATTCCCAGTCCTTGCCGCAGCACCAGCGAAATCACATCGCGCGGTTGCGCCCCCAGCGCCTGCCGCACCGCCAGCTCTCGCATTTGCCAGCGAACACGGCACGATACGACACCGTATACGCCAATGATCCCCAGGCTCGCCGCCAGCCCCGCGAACGCACACAGCAAAGCCGCGGTGAATCGCGGCGTCGATACCGATTGAGTCAGCCGATCGTCCAGCGATTCAACCGTCGCCACCGGCTGATTCGGATCGATACTCAAGACCGCATTGCGAAGCTCGCCCGCAACCACACCCGCGCTGAGAGGCGACCGCAGAATCAGCCCCACGTTCGACATTTGGTCGGACTGACGATAAGGATAGTAAACGGCAGGCTCGGGAGCGGCAGCCAGGCCCGAAGTTTTCACGCCGGCTACCACTCCCACGATCTCGCACCAGGGAGCCGTGTTCGCGCCAAAGCGGATGCGTTGGCCGATTGCATTTTCCTTTTGAAAATATTTTTCAACCAGGGCGCGATTCACAACCACCACATTTCCAACATGATCGAAAAGACGTCCCTGCAACAATGGAATTTTCAGGACGCTGAATATACCGGCGCTCGCCGGCTGAAATCGCGCAATCGGGCGATGACCGGGCTGCGGTAATGCGCGACCCTCCACCATGAACACGTTCGTCGCGTGCCACGTCCCCGGCGGAATTTCGCCGGAGCTTGTGATGGCGGCGGTCTCGACCCCGGGCAGATTCCGCGCCCGCTCCAGCAGTTGATCGGCGAAGGCCGACTGTTGTTCCATATCGCGGTATCGCGGGCCGGAAAGAGTCAGCGTCGCCGCGATCAAATGATTCGGCGCGAAGCCCAGATTCTGATAGCGCAGCTTCCAGAAGCTCTCGAGCATCACGCCGGCGCCCGTTGACAGCATCAATAGCGTGGCGATTTCGGCGGCGGCGATGGTCGAAAGCACGCGCAGCGATCCTCGCCCGCCAATGACAGCCGCCTCGCCCGCTTTCACTGATTCCGCCAGGCGAATTTCAGTGGCGCGAAACGCCGGAATCACGCCGAATAGAATCACGGTGCTCACGCCGCAGGCGGCCGCGAACGCCAGCACGCGTCCATCGAACGGCAGATTCTCAAGTCCCGCAAGCTTGTACGGGCTGAATGCTAGGATCGGCCCGCGCAGCCACCATGCCAGCGCTACGCCCAAGCCGATTGCGAGATACTTCCACTCCATTCCCGCCAGCAGCAGCATGAAGCCGGTCACTCCGAAGATCACCAGAGCGGTGCCAAGGTCGGGTTCTTTGACGATGAGAAGAATAAACAGCACTGGTATAACGGCGGCCTTCAGCAGCGTATGCTTCCAGTCGCGCATCGTGTCCAGGCGGGT
>JBEKPC010000142.1:0-13697 GCA_049521155.1 Bryobacteraceae bacterium | reverse complement strand
CAGTGAACCCCCTCACCACCGCCAATCAGACGCCAGTTGTCCCTTTCGGCGAGCGTCCCATGGGCCAATCGCGGGAACCAAGCAAGCGGCACCGTGATCGTCCGCCCATCCGCAAGCTCCGCAACCAAAGCATCGTCGCTCAACCTTACGCTCTGCGCAAGTGCTTCGCTGAGTTCAGCGCCCGAAGTACTCACGCAATGACCTCCCTAACGAATGTGCGCGCTTGTCGCGTCCAACAATAATGCGATCAAAAAATAGAACGACGCGAGCGGGTGCGCCTTCCATCACAGGCATATAGAGGCCGAAGGACCACCACGGCCCCACTACGTCGTTGTATCCAATATGAACACCGTTCTGGGCAACGACCGTTTCATTAATCTGAACGCGGATGCTTCCCCGGCTATTGTGCGGACTAAGATGCTCCCGAATGCTAACGAAGTTCCACTCATCGAAAAGGGGTCGCCCAGCGAAACAGTCTGAACTGACGAAAAGACCGGCTTACCGTCCGGCCCCCAAGGTGTCACCGCCTCCTGACTTCCACGGAAGGTGTACTGAAGGATCCCACCTTGAAGGCACAGTTCGCTGATGGGATTTTTCCATACTTCGCCGAGCTGAAAGTCTGGCATGTCGTGCGTCTGCGATAGCACAAGCGGAACGGACATGTTGCTGTATTCCGCGGAAAGAAAAACACGATAGGAACAGGTGAGCGCACCATCGGGCTCGAAGAATCCTGTTGCGAAGTCGGCGCTCATTGTGCGACGAGTACCGTCCCAGTCGGCGAGTCTCCATTCGAGACGAAGGCACAATTCGCTGTCACGGAGCCGCTATATGGAAGCCGCAACCCCTGGCCCCATGCCCAACTCCATTTGCCTCCTCGAAAAGTTTCTTGAAAGCTAACCAGATTCAACGCAGCGCGCAGGCGACCCTGCAAAGAAGATGGGAGATTTCGCAGGATACCGGCGTTTGAGATCAAGCGGCCGAGCCGTGTCTTGCAAGACGCGCGAGCGAGAGGCAGGATAGCGCGAAACACAAGAGAGGGCATTCAATCAATTGTATGGGACGGAACCGGGACGGACGAGACCGTCCCAACTGTGGTCGTCTGAGCGCAACGCTTCGAACTCGCCCGACTCTTTCTTCAGAATGCGATCAAGGTCCCGCCTGCCATGCAACACGCGAATGACCCTCACCGTCTCCCCTACCGCCACATAGAAAATGAGAAACTCTTCGAACTCTTTCACCGGCCAGACCCGCAGTCCCTTCAAGGCTGGATTCCTGATCTCTCTTGGAGCCCCCACGTCGCGCATGACCAACAATTGCTGCACCGACTCCTCGACCGCATCCACGAACCGGAACGCGGCATCGGGCGCGTCCTGCTCGATCAGATACCAGCGGAACTGCCGGATGATATCGTCGCGCGCTCCCGGCCGAATCACCGAGTTCACGTTTACTTGCGAGCCTTATGCTTCAGCGCAATGCCATGCGCTTCCGCCTTGAGATCTTTCCAGAATTCCCGCGTCAGCGGAATGTCCTCGCCGCTCGCTAAGCCTTCGAGCAGCAGAGCCTCCAGCCGCGCGTCTTCTTCTTCCCTCTGGGCATCGCGCAAGAGCGACCGGAAATACTCGCTCACATTGCCGTACCCTTTGGTTGCAAGCTGGCGGTCGATGAAGGCCTTGAGTGATTCGGGTAGAGAGATGGTGACGGTCGTCATAAAACTCCTGGCCTCGTGCCAGTTCTTCCTGCAAATCAGATTAGCACCATTCTTAACTGTTCTCAATAGATAAGGCCTCACTGGCCTCGAGTCCGGCGATATTCCTCAATAGTAACGGTGCGGCCCGCGCGAATGTCTTCGAGGCCCTCTTCAATGGCGGCCTCGGTTTCCGGGCTGATCTCGGCCGTGTCTTTTCAGATCCGCCAGATAGTCGAACACGTCCGCCAAACGGTCCTCTGGCAGCGTATCGACGAGTTGGTGAACATTTTCACGGACAGTCGTAATGGCCTCTTTCTCGATCATACGACGCACTCGTCCGTCCCCGTACTCCGCAATTCATCCAAAGAGTCAAGCCATTATAGTTGGTCAAAGTGTCGGCCCACGAACTCTGTGGAGGATGACCAAGCGTATTGGATTGCTCCGGTGTCGGGATCGCGATACCACGTCTCCCCAAAGGGCCTTCTCACATTCCATTCCCAAGAGACGGGCTTTCCGATCCCGCAACCAGTCTTCGTTGTTGGAAAGATTCGACGAAATGGTTTTCCGTCTTCACCAGTACTTTCCAAAATCAGCCCGTAGCATCGTTCACCTCAAGGGCGCCCGCATCATCAGTAAATAGTGGTACATCTCTGCGGTATACCTTGTGGCTTTCTCGTGGGACAGCTTTGATGGCCTTCAAGATGGTGATGCCAGAATCGAGAGCGCCGACCACCGCTTCTTGATTTATGTCATATCCATGCACCAACCGATTACGCATCTACGAAAACAAATCAACTGAGGCGACTAGGGATGGCGGGAACCCATGCCGCACCAGCTGATCTATTCCTTCACGGATACCTGTTCTTCTGGGATAATGCCCTCCGCTTGCAAGAACTTCTCGCAGCTCTTTTTCTATTTCAGCCGACAGCGCGATCAGCGCAAGTTTAGGCGAACGAGTGGCATCGTCAATTAATGGCGCTGGATCTGGAGGTAACTCGCCTTGGGGCAGTTTCGCGACGTCGGAAGCAGCGTTTTTGGCTGTGACATCGAGAACACTAAGGGAGTCTTGTAATTCAATCTCCTGTCCGAGTACCTTTCCCTTTTTAATGCGCGTTAATATATCCCCAATCTGGTGTTTGAAGAGATGCAGAAACCAGAACGCGAAGAGGGGCCAGAGAAGGCTGGCCAAAGCTTGTATTACTGCAGTTACATCCTTCATACTCTATCTCGTGTTTACAGGGGAATCGGGGCGGACGGGACCGTCCCGCAACCTCAGCAGGTACAGGGTAACGTGGGATAGCTGCGAATCTCACACCACTCCCCTCCACTGCCGAACTCTACTCCCCCGTACGCCCGCCCTTCTGCAAATCTCGCAGCCCATTCACCGACCGCGCACTCCCCGGCAAATCCTCCAGGCAGCTCCGGAACGCGACCTCCGCCATCTCCCGCTTCCCGTGCCGCATGGCGACTTCGCCCAACGCCTCCGCCACCGGCCTCGGATAATAAGCGGGCTCCGAGTATCGCAACTTCCGCTGCATCTTCGACGCATTTTCAAGTGTCTTCAACCCCTTGCCGACCTTCCCTTCGGCAACTTGAATGTGCCCAGCCAGTTCTTCCCGCGCCACCGTCAATTCCGCCGGAACCTTCGGCTTCACCGTCTTCTCATACAGCCGCAAAGTCGCGTCCATTTGCCGAGCCTCTTCATTGGCCGCCGCCGCGTTGCCTTTCGACGCCCATGCCAGAGCCATCGCCCAATGTCTCCAAGCCTGCTCCCGCGGACGATCGTAAACCGGCAGCGATTTTCCATCCAGAATTTCGTCCCAGCTCTCCGCAATCACCATCGCCCGCATCAGCGCGAACCAGCCTTGCCGATGCGCCGAATAATTCCCGTCTACCAGACTCAGCTCGCGCGGATTTTCTTTGAACTCCAGCAGCGAGCGCGCCGCCTCCTTCGCCTCGTCATACTTGCCATCGAGCGCGAACGACATCGAGAGATATTGCACATTATGGCCATGATGACCGGTGCCGTAAAGCGCGTCCGCATGGATGTAACCCAACTCATTCTGCGCCGCGTCGCCGAACGATTTTTCCGCCTCTTTGAACTTGCCCGTCTGCGCGTAAATATGACCCGGCATGTGCAGCGCATGTGGAATATTGGTCACCAGTTGCGCATATTTCTCGCAGCTCGGCCATGCATCTTTGGCGAAACTCGATCCCTCCCACGCGTGAATCACGTAATGATGCACACCCGGATGCTCCGGCACCTCTTTCAACAAGGCCCGCAGAATCTCCACCGCTTCCATCGTGTTTTCGCGAGGCGCGTGCGAAGGCAGTTCGTAGCCGCGCATCAGGTGCAGCGATAGAAACAACCGCGCCTCCACTTCATGCGGATACTTCGCCGTGATCGCGCGCAATCCCGCAATATATCCCTCGTCGGGACCGGCCGCGCCAGGCATTCTCCGCGCCACAATCGACGCGATGTACATTTTTTCCAGATCATTGGCCTTCCCGCTCAGCGCCAGCGCCCTTTCCGCCGCCGCTTTCGCACGAGGCGCCGGACCCTGTGTATACGCGCCCTCCAGTTGATGCCGCGGCCGGTAGTCTCCGGCCGAAACCATCGCGATTCCCCACCACGGCATCGCCGCTTCAGGATCAAGCTCGGCAGCTTGCAGGAAACTCCGCTCCGCCTCCACAGCCCAGAACGAATGCAACTGCGCGAGGCCCTGATCGAAAAATTCCTGCGTCTTGGGATTGGAAGTCGTGATCGCGAAATGAACGGTCCCCTGTCCGGTCATGATGTGCGCCGGCAGCGCCGGAGCCGTCCCCGAAGGCGGCGGCACGCAAAGGTCAGGCGATTTCGTCTGCGCAAACGCAGCGATGCAAATTAAAGCCCCAACAAGAAATTTCGACATGCAATCATTCTACATTCCTACGGCGACCCCAGTGAGCGCTCCACCAGCGCCCGCAGTTCATCCGGACGATAACCCGCTCCATCGATCTTCGCGACCAGTGTTCCGTCGCGCCCGATCACCGCCGTCGCCACGGTGTGCGTGATGGACCCTTCTTCCGGCCAATAAATCAATCCGAACAATCCCGCCACTTCCTGTATCTGCTCCGCCGGTCCCGTCAGAAATCGCCACGAGTCTCCGGCCTGCCAGCGCCGCGCATACTCCGAGAGAACCGCCGGCGTGTCGTACTGCGGATCGATCGTGATCGACAAAAATTCCACATCGCGCCCGCGCAGCTTCTTCGATACGGACGCAAAATTCGCCGACAGGCGAGGGCAGACATCAGGCAGGGGACAACGCGTGTAAATGAAATCGACCACCACCACTTTTCCCTCGAAATCGGACAAAGAGACCGTTTTGCCGTTCTGATCGATAAGCGAAAAAGATGGCACTTTAAGGCCCACTACGACGTTGTTTATCGGTGTTTTTGGCAGTTTAAGGTTGCTTCTCGATGCGCGTATCTGCACTTTTTGAACAATCGACGCATGCTTGTTGACCCTCAGTTCGAACCCGACCCGCGTTCCCGGAGTCAGTTGGTCCAGCCCCACCCCATGCCCGACTGTGAACGCCATCGTCATGGCAGGCATATAGTTATCGATCGGCCTGTGAGCCACCACCATCTGCCGCAGCTCGGGATGGGTTTCAACCACCACTCCCTCCACCGCGTAGCGATGCCCGAAAAGCAATAAGAGCCAGAGTTTCACCAACTTCGACTGTACACCGGCTGCGGGATTCCACGTCGAACCAGTATGCTTGTTTCGCGCCGAAATTTGTTATTGTCCGCCGCGGCTTATTTCCCGCTTCGCGCGCAGGAGAAAACGGACGCCAAGTTCTCCGGCGGCGTCAACGTGGTGAATGTTCTGGCCAGCGTACGTAACAGTAAGAACGAAGTGGTGAAGGACCTGAAGCAGGAAGACTTTTCGATTGAAGAAGATGGGCATCCGCAGGAGATCAAATATTTTTCCCGCGAGGTCGGTTTGCCGTTAACCCTGGGCCTGATGGTCGATACCAGCGGCAGCCAATATCATGTACTCGGCAAGGAAAAAGAAGCTACTTCGAAGTTCATCGATCAGGTGATTCGCGAAGACAAAGATCAGGCGTTTCTCATCAAATTTGATTCTGAAGCTGAACTAATGATGGACCTTACGCCTTCGCGCAAGAAGCTGCAAACCGCGCTCAACGATATCGAAGGCACGCCGCGCCAGTTGCAGCGCCGCGATCCAAATTCCTCTTCCTCATCCGGAGGCGGACGGGCCGGTACGGTGCTCTACGATTCAATTCTGCTGGCATCAGATGAAGAGATGAAAAAGCAGAAAGGGCGCAAAGCATTGATTCTGCTCACCGACGGCGACGATCACGGGAGCAGAACGTCGCTGTCCCAATCGATCGAGGAAGCCCAGCGAACAGACACGCTGATTTATTCCATTTACTTTTCCGATCGGGAAGAATCCAATTTCACCCCCAGCTTCGGAGGAGGGCGCCACGGAGGCGGCGGTGGCCACAGGCCGCAGCAAACTCATGGAGATGGCAAGAAAATCCTACAGCGAATTTCCAAGGAAACGGGCGGATCTTATTTTGAAGTGACAAAGAAAACGCCAATCGAAAAGATCTACGAGCAGATCGAGGAAGAGTTGCGCAGCCAATACAGCTTGGGATATGTAAGCGACCAGAAAGATGCGGGTTCATTCCGCAAACTCAAGGTGACGGCGAAGGGCAAAGGCCTCGTGGTGCAGACTCGCGACGGGTATTACGCGACCACTTAGAACATGCTGCGGGCAAGGTCGCAAAACGCGTTGACCAGCGCGCCGGGGCGATCCGGGCGGTAAACGAGATCGATGCTGGTGGCGCCGCCGGAAGGCGATAATTTACGGCAGACCACATCCGGCGCGGCGATTTTTTCGATGGAGGCGGGCCCGATCGTGACGCCGAGGCCGGCGCCGATCAAACGAAGAAGGGTTAGCCACTGCGGCGCCTCCTGCACGATATTGGGATGGAATCCCTGCTGTTCGCAAAGGCGAATCGCGTTTTCCCAGGCGTAGCTACCGGCCGTGCGCGGGAAGAAGACGAAGGGCTCGTCTCGCAGCTTGCGAATCGGGATCGACCGGCGGCTTGCCAAAGGATGCTTGACCGGGACCACGGCCACGAACGGCTCGATGAAGGCGCGTTCCACATGTAAATCCTCCGGCGTACCAGCGTCGCGAGCGAGCGCTACGTCGGCGGAGCCGTCGCGCAGTGCTTCGAGGAGCTGGCTGGTGTGAAATTCATTCAAATGGAGCTGAACGCGCGGATAGAGGCGCCGGTATCGGCCGAGAATCGCCGGCAAATTGGTGAGCATCGCGGAGCCGACGAAGCCGACTTTGAGCACGCCTACTTCACCGCGCGCCACGCTGCGTACGGCCTCCACATCGTCATCGACTCTCTGCAACGTGCGGCGCGCGCGTTCGAGCAGAGTCTTGCCGGCGGGCGTCAGCTTCACGGAGCGCGAAGAGCGCAGGAAAAGCGGATATCCAATTTCTTCCTCCAAACGGCGGATCTGCTGCGAAAGAGGCGGCTGGGCGATATGCAGCCGCTGGGCCGCGTGACCGAAATGCAGCTCCTCTGCGACGGCCAAAAAGTAGCGGAGGTGGCGAAGATCGATATTTTTATTCATATGATAATCGTCCTAATCATGATAAACAATATATTGGACGTTTTGATTCAATTTGTCTAGATTGGATGCATGGAAGTGCTCACGCCGATCGAATTTCGACCTTTTGCATTGGGAGACGAAACCGCTTTTCGCGCATTGAATGAGGCCTGGATCGCGAGCCATTTTGTAGTGGAGGAGACGGATCGCAGGCTATTGAACGATCCGGTGACCCAAATTCTTCGTCCGGGAGGCGCGCTTCTGATGGCCGTTCAGGATGAAGTGGTGATCGGGACGTGCGCACTGCTTGCGATGGGCGATGGCGCGTTCGAAGTGTCTAAGATGACGGTCGCGGAGCAATATCGCGGACTCGGCATCGGGAAAAAACTATTGACGTATGTGATCGGGCATGCGCGGGAGATTGGGGCGAAGCGGCTGTATCTTGAAACGAACAGCAAGCTTGGGAATGCGATTCATGTTTATGAGTCGCTGGGATTCCGCCATTTGCCGCCGGAGCGGGTTCATCCTTCGCCGTATGCACGGGCTAACGTTTATATGGAATTGTGGCTGTAACGGCATAGGCGTCGCCACGAGTGGCGCCGCGGCACGCCGCGGGCGTGCGCTACGAGCGCAGCGTGGCGAAGAAATAGCATGATGAAGATCATACTGGCGCGGTGAGGAGTCTGAAGTTGATGGAAGCCGGACCAGGGGGTCCGGCGCGGACGGGGCGTCCGCCCTACAAGAATATATTGCAGGAAGCATTGGGACAGGAGACTAGCATGATGAAAAAAGCATCCTACTCAAACTTGACTGTGGGCAAATATTGTGGGGGTTTGCGGGCGTTGGTGGCTTGCTCGAATGCGTAGGCGTAGCGGATCAGCTTGCTCTCCGTACGAGGGGATCCGAACAACGACAGGCCCACGGGCAGGCCGTAGATTTGGCCGGCGGGGACGGTGATGTGGGGATATGCGGCGATGGCGGCTAGCGTCGGTGCGGAGGAGACCGCATGATCGCCGAGCACGTAGTCGATGGGCCAGGCGGGCGAATCGGTGGGGGAGACCAGCGCGTCCAACTTATGGTCGATCATCACGCGGTCGATGCCATCCTGTTTCGCGGCGCGACTCAATTTCGCTTCCAGGTCGCGATACGCTTTGCTCGATAGCGGTCCACGAGTCTCGGCCTTAATAAAAATATCCTGATCGAACCAGGGCATCTCCCGGGCGCGATTCTTTTCGTTAAACGCGATAAGGTCCGCGAGCGATTTCATCTGCGCTCCACGCGCGGCGAGGTAGGCGTTCAGATCTGCCTTGAACTCGTAAGACAGGGCATCATTCTCCATGTCGCTCAGCTTGGAAAAGGTCGCGATATTGACGGAGTCGATGATTTCGGCGCCCAGTTTCCTCAAGACGCCGAGCGCGTCGACCATCAGTTTATCCACTGCTTCGTTGAAGCCGAAAAGCTGGCGCGCGACGCCGATGCGGGCGCCTTTCAATCCATTGCGATCTAACGCCGAGCCGTAATTTCCGCCGGCGAGCGCGCCGAGCAACAGCGCTGCGTCGGCAACGGTGCGCGCCATCGGGCCCGCCGTATCCTGCCGATGCGAGATGGGAACGATGCCCGCGCCGGGGATCAAACCAACGGTCGGCTTGATGCCGACCAGGCCGCACATCGAAGACGGGGAGACGACGCTGCCGTCGGTTTCGGTTCCCACGGCCGCGGCGCAGAGGCTGGCGGCGGTAGCTGCGCCGGATCCGGAACTGGAGCCCGAAGGACCGCGGTCGAGCACATAAGGATTGCGCGTCTGGCCTCCGCGTCCGCTCCAACCGCTGATGGAATGGCTGGAGCGGTAGTTGGCCCACTCGCTGAGATTGGTCTTGCCGAGCAGGACGGCTCCGGCTTCGCGCAATTTCGTCACCAGCGCGGCATCCTTCGGAGCGGGAGCGCCGAGGAGCGCGAGCGATCCGGCGGTGGTCATCATTTTATCGGCGGTATCGATGTTGTCCTTAATCAGAATCGGGATGCCGTGAAGAGGGCTGCGCGGGCCTTTCTCCTTGCGCTCGCGGTCGAGCGCGGCGGCGATGGAAGACGCGTCCGGATTCATCTCGATGATCGCGTTGATTTTTTTATCGATGATCGAGATGCGGACGGAATATTGCTCGACCAGCGCGACGGAGGTGAAGAGGCCGGCGGAGAGACCGGCTTGAAGGTCGGTAAGCGTGGCTTCTTCAATGTTCAGAGTCTGGGCGGAGGCGCGGGCGGCGGTGAGAGCGGCGGCTGCGTAGAGGAAATCGCGGCGGGAGGGCATGAAAAGGATTCGACTACTTTAACAGATGGAATGTGAGCCGTCGATTGCGTGCGAATCCAGAATCGAAGGAAACAAGCGTGAATCGGGACCCGATCGCAAACGCGGATAGGTAGGCGTCGGTCCAGGTATTCGATCCCGATTCCGGCCGGTGCATGACCGTGCGCCATTCACTCAGATCGAGCGGCTCCTCCGCGAAGAAGATCCACGTATTTCGGAGAAGGTCGTCGAATGCTTGCCAGGCTTTCGCCGGGGTTAGTACGTTCGTTCCCATGACGTGACGATTGGTGAGCAGTCGCAAGAAACCCATTTGGGTGATGCGGCAAAAGGCGATGCCGTGTTCCTTCGAATGGTCGAACCAGCTCAGAGCGGCTGGGCGGTGGATGTGTCATCGCGATCCAGACGTTTACGTCAGGAAAGTAAGTCATCAAAATTGAAGTTGGTCAGATCGAGTTTTTTCTTGCCCTTCCACGGCATCACCGGGAGCTTCGTTGTAGGGCGCCCCTTTGGTCTCGGCTCCTGTTTCGCGAACTCGCGTTCCAGCGCCCGCACGACAAGATCTTTCAGGGTCGAACCACGCAATGCGGCCGTGGCTTTCGCTTTCCGAAAGAGAGTGTCGGGGATTTCAATGGTTGTGCGCATAAATACATATTCGCACAAAAGCATAAAGCGGCGCGATTACGCCGGGCGTCGACACTCTCCGTGAAGAGATCGCTCCCTGTGTGCGAAGAGCGGAATTCGGGTCTGAGCTTGACGCCATGTCCGCACGCTTACGCATGGCGGTTCCACATCGACCTCTCTAAAACATCTACGAAGGTTCCACCCGGTAGCGATCCGGAATCGATATCGCTGGCAGCGCATGGCGCCGCCCCACCAACACAAGTGTTCCCGTCCACGCGGCGTTGCTCCCTCGAATCTCTTTATACTGGGCTTCGTAGGTATGCAAACTTTCGACATGATCGTGATTGGCTCGGGGCCGGCCGGGCAGAGGGCGGCGATTCAGGCGGCGAAGTCGGGCAGGCGCGTGGCACTGATCGAAAGAGCCGAGGTGGTGGGTGGGACTTCCGTCAATACCGGAACCATCCCCAGCAAAACCATGCGCGAGGCGGTGCTGCATCTTTCGGGCTATAACTACCAGGATATTTACGGCTCTAATTACCGGGTGAAGGACAAGATCACGATGCCCGATCTGGCTTTCCGGGTGCAGCACGTGATCAAGACCGAAATCGATGTGACGCAGGCGCAGCTTTCGCGCAACAACATCGAAGTGCTGTTCGGGACGGCGAGCTTTGTGGATCCGAATACGCTGCGGGTGACCAATTCGCGCGGAGCGGTGGATTACCAGGCGGCGAAAATCGTGATCGCCACTGGAACGAAACCGGCGAGCTCGGCCAAGGTTCCGATCGACGGGCGGCGCATCATTAATAGCGATCAGATTCTCCAGATGCAGGAGATTCCGAAGACGCTGATCGTGGTCGGCGGCGGAGTGATCGGCGTCGAGTACACCTGCATGTTCTGCATTCTCGGGGTGCGGGTGATCCTGGTCGAGAAGCGTCCGCGCCTGCTGGAATTCGCCGATGCCGAAATCGTGGAGGCGCTGTCCTATCATCTGCGCGACCGGCGCGTGACGCTGCGCTTGAATGAGGGCGTATCGAGCGTGGAGGCGGCGGCCGACGGCTCCGTTGTGGCGAATCTGGAGAGCAATAAAAAGCTTTCGGGGGACGCGCTGTTGTACGCGGTGGGACGGCAAGGGAACGTGGACGATTTAAACCTGGCGGCGGCGGGCGTGGAAGCCGATTCGCGGGGACGCATTCCGGTGGACGAAAATTTTGTGACGAAAGTGCCGCACATTTATGCGGTGGGAGACGTGATCGGGTTCCCGAGCCTGGCGTCGGTCTCGATGGAGCAGGGAAGGATCGCGGCGGCAATGGCCTGCGGGATTGTGGCGCACTCCAATCCGGCGACCTATCCTTATGGCATTTACACGATCCCCGAAATTTCCTTCATCGGCAAAACCGAAGAGCAGTTGACCGAGGAGGACGTTCCCTACGAAGTGGGCGTGGCTTATTATCGCGAGATTGCGCGCGGGCAGATCCGCGGCGATACGACGGGCCGGCTGAAAATTATTTTTCATCGCGAAACGAGAGAGATTCTGGGGGTTCATATCATCGGCGAGGGCGCGAGCGAGCTGGTGCACATCGGACAAGCGGTTCTCACGCTGAAGGGCAAGATCGACTATTTCGTCGATACAGTGTTCAACTATCCGACGCTGGCGGAATGCTACAAGGCGGCGGCGTTTAACGGGATTAACAAGCTCGCGAGGTTCTAAGGAAATATGCCACGAAGTATTGGGGTTGTCGTCAGCGAACACATCGCCTGGGGAATTGTCGAAGGAGACTCCGTGGTGGGCGCGATTTCGTCGTACCCGGTGGAAGGCAGCGGAGTCGATCTGCTGCATGCGATGCCGTGCGACGAGATGGTGAAACGGATTGCCGATGAGATCAAGGCGCTGGCCGAAGGGGAGCCGGTGGAGGCGGTGGGGCTCGCGTTTCCGGGAATCGTGCGCAGCGGAGTGATTGAGGAATCGCCCAATCTGCATCAGTTGAAGGGCGCGCCGATGGAACAATTGATGCGGGCGGCGCTGAGCGAGCGCAATATCGAATGCGGCAAGGTGGGGGTGTCGAACGACGCCGATGTGGTATCGGCGGGCATCGCGGCGAAGCACGGGAAACTGGATCAACTGGTGCGGGTGTGGATGCTGGGCAATGGGGTCGGGTTCGGGCGATATCCGGTCTCGGACGGCGTGTGGGAGGGTGGACACATTGTGGTGACGCTCGATGCGAACGAAAAATTCTGCGGCTGCGGAGGGCTGGGGCACCTCGAAGGAATCATGGGCCATCGCGCGATGCGGATGCGTTTTCTCGACCTGGAACCGGAGGAAGTTTTCGAGCAGGCGAAGAACGCAGCGGACGCTCGCTGCGCGGAGTTCGTGCTGCTGTGGCATCGGGCACTGGCGGCGGCGACGGCGTCAAGCATCCACATGAGCGGTCCGGGGAAATTCTATATCTCAGGATTGAACGCGCGGTTCGTAAATCTGGGGTTGTTGAACCGGTGCGTGCAGGAGATGGTGAAGATGAGCTCGTTGCAGGGGTATGTGTTCGAGGTGGTGCCGAGGAGCGATGAGCACGGGCTGGTCGGCGCGGTGGTGAATGCGCTGCGCGGGCCCGTGGTGTGTGTGTAGGGACGCTAGGGCCGAAAATCCACGATCAAACGTTTTTGGGGATTGCCCGTCTCTGAATCCATGCGACTCGTGCTTCAGATTTCTTGCTGTTTTGCTTCACTCGCGATTGCGTATGCTCAACAGGACCTCACGGTTCCGCCGAGCGGCAACAATCAAAAGGCTTCGGTCAGCCAGTTTATCGGCCCGGTGAAAGTCACTATTGAATATTCCAGCCCCGCGGTCCATAGCCCGACAGGAGAGGATCGGCGCGGAAAGATTTGGGGCAAGCTGGTGCCCTACGGGTTGGCGAATCTGGGAGCCGGCAACGGCAATCCGGATCCTTGGCGAGCGGGTGCGAATGAAAACACTGTTTTTTCGGCCGCCGAGGGCGTGATGGTGGAAGGCAAGCCGCTGCCAGCGGGCCGCTATGGATTGCACATGATCCCCGGGCCGGAGGAGTGGACCATCATCTTCAACAAGAATTCCAGCGCCTGGGGAAGCTTCTTCTATGAGGTGAGTGAAGATGCGCTCCGCGTCATCGTGAAGCCGCACAAGCATGAATATCGCGAATGGCTGACCTACGATTTCACGGTGCGCAAGCCGGAGGAAACCACGGTGGAGCTTCAGTGGGAAGATCTGGCCGTGCCTATCACGATCAAGGCAGACGTGACCAACAGCTACCTGACCCACCTGCGCCATGAACTGACGGGCGGGGACGGATTCGATTACCGATCGTATGTGATTGCCTCGCAATTCTGCCTCGGGGCAAACACCAATCTGGAAGAAGGCATGCGATGGGCGGAGGCCGCGGTGAGCAAGCCCGGCATCGGCCAGGCGAATTTTCAGACCTTGAG
>JBEKPC010000141.1:0-13780 GCA_049521155.1 Bryobacteraceae bacterium | reverse complement strand
GACGTCGATCACGGTGGCTCCGGGCGCGATGAATTCGCTGGTCAGGAAGGCGGGCTTGCCCATGGCGGCGACTAAGATATCGGCGCGGCGGCACTCCTCCATCAGGTTGGTGGTGGCGGAGTGGCAGACGGTCACGGTAGCGTTTTCCTGGAGCAGCATCAGGGCCATCGGCTTGCCGACAATATCGCTGCGGCCGAGGACGACGGCGCGGCGGCCGTCCATTTTAATGTGATAGAACTTCAGCAATTCGATAACGCCGGCGGGGGTGCAGGCGCGGGGCCCGGGGCGTCCGGCGACCAGATGGCCGACGTTCAAAGGATGAAACCCGTCGGCGTCCTTTTCCGCGGCCACGGCTTCGAGCACGCGTCGCGAATCGACTTGGCGGGGCAGAGGCATCTGTACCAGAATGCCGTCGATGGCGGGGTCGACGTTCAGGCCTTCGATGACGGCGAGGAGTTCGTCGGTGGTGATGGTGGATGGGGGACAGATTTTTTCGCTGTAAATGCCGAGATCGGCACAAGCCTTAATTTTATTGCGGACGTAAATTTCCGACGCCGGATTTTCGCCGACCAGAACGACGGCCAAGCCGGGCGGGCGGCTTAGTTTCTGAACCCTGGGTTTAAGATCGCTAAAAATTTTGTCGCGAACAACTGCTCCATCTAGGATTTGGGCCATCTATGACGAGTTTAGCAAGGGCGTCAAATCCTGCGAACAGGGTTAGGAGGAGGCTCGCTGCCGGCTCCAAAACGCGATCGACGCGATAGAGAGGACCAGGAGAACGCCTCCAATGAAGCCTCTGCTGAAGTCGCTGATATACGTGGCCCGCATCAGGGGCACGACCGCGAGCAGGGATAGCGCCGGGATCACGGGAGCCAGCTTCAACAATCGGGTCTTGTATGACATGGTGACCAAGTTTACCATTAGGTCGGGCAAATCACTCCAGGCGATTTAGCAAGGCTAGTGATGGAGCAGATGAAATCTCATCTCGATGGTCGCGACGCAAGCCACAGGCTCTCCATTCTTGGTGCCAGGCTTGAAGATCCATTTCTCGAGCGCGGCGATCGCGTTCGCATCCAGCTCCGGATCGAGAGACTCCACGACCTTTATGTCCCTCGCATGGCCATCGGCCGAAATCACGGTTGTGAGCTTAACCACTCCTTCAATCTTCTTTTTCTCTGCCTTCTTCGAATACCATGGTTCGACCTTGCGAATGATCGAAGGCTTTGTGACGTCATTTGCGGATAGAGCCTTGTCGTCAGGCGAAGCCTCCTTCAGCAGATTGAATGAGACTTCAACGGTAGTGTCGACGGCGACCGGCTCTCCATTTTGGGTTCCGGGGTTGAAGATCCAACCGGCGACGGCGGTGATGGCGTTTATGTCGAGTTCCGGATCGAGAGACTTCACCACTTCGATGTCTCTCGCGCGGCCGTCAGGGGCAACGATCAGCTTAAGCTTAACGGTGCCTTCGATCCGTTCTTTCCTGGCCCGATCCGAGTACTGCGGCGCGACTTTGCGAACGATCGAAGGCTTCGTGACGATGTCTTTCGCCGGTGCCTGATCGTCTTGCGCGGCGAGCGGAAGCACGAGGGAAACTGCTGTAGCAACCACGAGGATTCGCAGCATCCCGCAATTCTAGCAAGAGAAGCGCGAAATTACTCCAGGTGAAAGGTAATTTCGATGGTGGCGAAGACGGCGACGGGCTGGCCGTCCTTTTTCCCCGGCTTGAAGCGCCACTGCTCGATCGATTCGATGGCTTTCTGGTCGAGTCCGGGGTCAAGAGACTTCACGACTCGAATATCGCTGGCTATGCCCTCGGGTGCGATCGTCACAAGTAGCTTTACCGTACCTTCGATCTTGCCGTCCTTAGCCTCTGGCGTATACTCAGGCTCAACCTTGCGGATGATCGACGGCTGGCTGACGCCGTCGCCGATTCTATAAACCTTGCCTTGCGCGTGGACTTTTTGGCGCGTCACGGCGATGGGGAGGATCAACGCAGCAGCGGCGAGGGCGATCGCGCAGCGCACCAGAATTCCGGCGGCGGCGCGGTGGCGGGCGGGATCGAGAATCGACTGCACGCGCGTTTCGAGCTCCGGTTGGCGGACCATCGGGATCATCGCGGAGGGCGCCGGGAACGCCTGCATGCGGCGCGCGACGTCGACCAGGCGGCTTGCATAATCGGACGGAGCTGCGCCGGCGGCGAGCACCAGATCGTCCGCCGCGCCTTCGGCTTCGCGGCGCAGTTGGAATTTCGCCAGCCACAGGAGGGGATGGAACCAGAACAAGGCCGTCAGCACGCTGGCAAACATCTGCCACAGCCAATCGTGGCGTGCAATGTGGGCGCGCTCATGACGGAGGACCAGGTCGCGCTCGGCGGTGGACCAGCCTTCCGCATAGGCGGGCAGGATCACGACGGGGCGCAGGAATCCCCAGGTCATGGGAGTGGTGGCGCGGTCGCTATAAAGGACGCCGTCGAGATTTCGCGCCGAGCGGGTAATGCGCGCGGCGGTCGCGATGCCGATGAGGAGGCGGGCCAGCACGAGGCTCGCGCCGGCGGTCCAGATCATGAGCAGCCAGGGCGTTTTCCTCACAGCGGCCTGCGCGCCGAGTGTGACCGTGGGCACAACGATCTGCACCGCATTCGGGATCGCACTTTGCGGGATCGCGAGCGCCGCGGGGAGTATCGCGACGGCCAATAGCGCGGCCAGCCAGATGGTATGCC
Organism: Bryobacteraceae bacterium; assembly: GCA_049521155.1. Taxonomy (GTDB): domain Bacteria; phylum Acidobacteriota; class Terriglobia; order Bryobacterales; family Bryobacteraceae; genus Palsa-187. The sequence goes on along the minus strand of JBEKPC010000141.1, from coordinate 11,061 downwards.
GCACATCGGCTGAGGCGCGGCGCAGCGCGAGCGACGCGGTCCAGGCGGCGAGCAGGATCAATGTTGCTTTGAGAGCGGAATCGAATAGCAAGTTCATTTTTGCTCCTTTCCAATCTGCTGCTGGCGCGCACGGGCGATCAATTCTTCAATCCGGTCGAGCTCGGCGGGCTTCAATTTTGCGGCGGATGCGCCGAGCAGGCTGGCCACGGCTTCGGCCGCCGAATCGTCAAAAAACGTTTGTAAGAGGTGCTTCACCGCGTTGCGGCGCGCTTTCGACCGGGGGATGCTCGGCGTGAAAACGTAGCGCGGGCCGTCTTCCTGATGCTTGACGTGGCCTTTGTCCTCCAGCACCTTGATCAAGGCGCGGATGGAAGAATAGCTGGGCGGATCGGGCAGAGCGGCCAGAATTTCGGCGGCGGTGGCGCGGCCACGCTCATAAAGGACGTCCATGATCTGGCGCTCGCGGCGGCTGAGTTTTTCCATATTCGTATGCTAAATTTCTAGCATACGAATATGGTGGCACAGGATTAATGGAATTGCAAGACCCTGGTTGCGATATTCTATGAATATGACGCTGACCATCGAATTGCCGGCAGAGATCGAGGCCAATCTGGTGGCGAAGGCGGAGGCGCAGGGACTTCCGTTACCGCAGTATGTAGCGAATTTGTTGCGGAGGCAGGTTCTTTCGCCTGAAGAACGCGCGGCGGCGTGGCTGGAGTCCGTGAAGGGTCTTCCTCACACTCCGCCGCTTTCAGACGAGGCGATCAGCCGCGAGTCCCTTTACCCCGATCGCGATTAAGATGAGGGTTCTTGTCGATACGAACGTCCTGCTACGCAGAACTCAGCCCGACCACGAACATCACAACGTGGCAGTCAAAAGTATCGCGCACTTACTCGCGCATGGCGATCTTCTGTATTTCACGCTTCAGAACATGTCGGAATTCTGGAACGTCACTACGCGTCCCATTGCAAATAACGGTCTTGGATTTTCAGTGGCGGCGGCAATGGCGGAGATCGAAAAAATAGGGCAGTTCCTGGAATTTCTGCCAGATTCAGAGGCGGTTTATACGGAGTGGAAGCGTCTTGTGCTCGCCCACAGCGTCGTCGGAAGCAAGGTCCATGACGCCAAGCTCGTTGCCGCAATGAACGCGCACGGAGTCCGCAGAATCCTCACGTTCAATGCGGGCGATTTTGGACGCTATGACGTCGAGGCGATTCACCCTGCCGTGTTGCTGTCTTAACTAATTCCCCGAGGCTAGGCCGCGCAGGTTCCAGCCGCAGATGGTGCTTGCTTCGAGCTTATTGCCGCCTGGGCCGGGCCAGTGGGTTTCCAGACTCAGCCATCCTTTATAACCGTCGTGAATCAGCGCTTCGATCTGCCCTTTCCAATCCACTGATCGCGTGCCTAGCGGACCCCATTCCGGCTTGTGATCCACGATCTGGCAGTCCTTGGCATGCACGTGGGCGACGCGTTTCGGGTCCAGCACCCGATAGCCGTCTGGGATCGGCCTCTCACCGGCGACCAGCGCGTTCGCCGGGTCCCAGACCACTTTGAGATTCGGATGATCGAGCGCGGCCAGCACGCGGGCGGTTTCGCGGCCGGTCCCGATGTTGCAGGCGTGTTCGTTCTCCAGGCCGATGATCAGATTTTCTTTCGCGGCATTTTCAGCCAGCTTGCGCAGAGCCTTCACCACGGCGTCGAAACACTCCTCCGGCTTCACCGTCCGCCAGTAGGAGAAAACGCGCACGATGGGCGCGCCCATGCGCTTGGCGATCGAAAATGCGTGCTCCGTGAGGCGCGGCTGATCCTCATAAGTATGCTTCGATGCGAAGACATCGTGCTGAAACCGGGTATCGATCGCGGGCGCGCCGGGCAGCACGCACTTTAACAGAGGCGACGCGATCGACACCACCTCAAATCCTTCGGCGTCGAGCAGCGCCTTGGCGCTTGAAAGCTCCTCCGGCGAAAGATCCATGATGTTTTTCCCGCCCACCACGCGCAGCTCGGCGCCGGTCATGCCGATCGGCTTCATGGCCTGCAACGCGACACTCAGGTCTGGGGAAAATTCATCCGTAATCGCGGCAATTCTAAATTTAGGAGTCATTAGGCGGTTTCGATATTGGCGGCTTTTTCAAGATGGCGAGCCTGAATTTCGGTCTGGCGGATCACGTATTTCTGAATTTTGCCGGTCACGGTCATCGGGAACGAATCCACGAAGCGGATATGCTGCGGGATTTTGAAGTGCGCGATCTTCCCCTTCGAAAACTCACGGATCTCGTCTTCCACAGCGGTTTCGCCTGCTTTCAGCTTAATCCAAGCGGCCACGGTTTCGCCGAGCCGTTCATCGGGCAGCCCCACCACCTGTACGTCGGCGATCTTGGGATGGGTGTAGAGAAACTCCTCGACTTCGCGCGGATAAATGTTTTCTCCGCCCCGGATAATCATGTCCGTCAGGCGTCCGGTGATGCGGAAATAGCCGTCAGGACGCATAGTAGCGAGGTCGCCTGTGTGCAGCCAGCCATCCTGATCGACGGCACGCGCGGTGGCGCCGGGGTCCTGATCGTAACCCTTCATGTTGGCGTAGCCACGGGTACACAACTCGCCCTGTTCGCCGATGGGAACGGTTGCGCCTTCGGCGGAAATGATCTTGATTTCCGTCTCCGGACAGGTGCAGCCGACGGTCGAAACGCGCAAATCCACCGAATCGTCGACGCTCGCCATAGTGATGATGGGGGAGCACTCGGTCTGCCCGTACATGATCGTCATTTGCGTGCAATGCATATCGTGGACGACGCGATTCATCACTTCAATAGGACAGGGAGCGCCGGCCATGACGCCGGTGCGGAGGCTGGAAAAATCGAAGCGCGAAAATTCGGGATGCGTGAGCTGCGCGATAAACATCGTCGGCACGCCGTAGATCGAAGTCGCGCGCTCGTCGTGAATCGCCTGCATGGTCGCCAGAGGATCGAAACTGGGCGCGGGCAGGATGAGCGCGGCGCCCGAAGCGATCACCGCCATGGTCCCGATCACGCAGCCGAAGCAGTGATACATGGGCACGGGCGAGCACAAACGGTCCTGTTCGGAATAGCGAAGGCCGTGCGCGATGATGCGTCCATTATTGACCAGATTGCGATGCGTGAGCAGCACGCCTTTCGGCGATCCGGTGGTGCCGGAGGTGTATTGAATATTGAGGACGTCGTGGCAGCTTGCGTTTAGTAAAGGTATATCGACTCCGTTCGCGATCATCGCATCCCACGATTCTTCGCCGAGATAAGCGACGTGTTCCAGTGCGAGCGTTTCGCCGCGAGTCGCCTGTTCGAGAATCTCGCGATACTTCGATCGCGCATCTTCGCAGCGGAGGATGAGCGCCTTCATTCCCGATCGCTTCAGCACGTAGGCCAGCTCCAGCGCGCGGTAAGCTGGATTCACGTTCACCAAAACCAAGCCAGCCTGGGCGCAGCCGAGCTGTAGATAGATCCACTCCGCGCAATTGGTGGCCCAGACGCCGACCCGGTCGCCGGGAACAAGGCCAAGCCCCGCCAATCCGCGCGCGGTCTGTTCTACTTCGATGGCGAGTTGCTTCCAGGTCAGCCGGATCTTCTGATGAGGAACGACGAGGGCTTCCCGCTCAGGAAATCGGCGAGCCGTATCTAAAAACGCCTGAGGCGCCGTATTCGTCGCCAGCGCAAACGCGGGGCCGCGAGCATAAGATTCCATCGGGTCGATTCTATCGCAAGCGGCAGCTCGATATACGCTTTGAGAACGCGGCGATCAAAGGAACATAGCAAAACTTGCGAGCGCGGTATGCTGGTGGAAGAGCAAGATTGATGACAATCGTCCCTACAGGGTTGGTGAGCGGCGAGGAAATCTCAGCCCGGGTTCATCGACTGCGATTGCGGTACGCGGACAATCCCCTTGTGAAGGGAATCGATTATCGTATTGGTTTTGACTGGAGTGACGACCCCGCCGTGTTCATCGACATACGGCTGACCGGAAACAAGATCGTTGCTTCGGAATTGCAGCGATTGGCCGAAGACATTCGGGTCGATCTCCTTCGGCTCGTTCGTACTGATGAGATCGGGCTGCATTCCTACCTAAACTTCGTGAATTGAATTGGCCACGTGATTACCGATCTGCCTGAACAACTGATGGCTCAGGCTGAGCTTCTGATCCGCAGTTCCGATTCCAACGAAGCAAATGTGCGCAGGGCTGTCTCGTCGGCTTACTATGCGCTTTTTCACCTTCTTGTTCGCGATGCGATTTTAAACTGGAAGCACGCTGGCCATCGCTCCCGATTGGCCCGTACATTCGAACACAAACGGATGAAAGATGCCTCTATCGCAATCCTGAAAAAGATCGGAAACATCCAGAATCAGGAGATTGTGGAGCCCGATCCGCTGCAAGATCATCGTTTCAGGCTATCGACCGTGGCTCAAGCGTTTGTGGATCTCCCGCAAGCTCGGCACAGGGCCGACTACGACATTGATAAACCGTTTCAGGCCACTCGATGCCGCGCTAGACGTCGCGCAAGCACGGCTGGCTTTTCTAACCTGGGCCGAGGTTAAGCACGAGCCACTCGCGCAAGAGTACTTGTACTCCCTTCTGTTCAAAGACCGTTCCTGAGACAGTTCGATCGCTGAACCGGGTCAGCCTGTAAATCGCCAGATCGAGACGGAGTTTCTACTCATTGCGCGAGCATGTACTCGAACTCATAGGAGTGTTTCCCGCCGTCAACGATAATCTTCATCTTGCCGCTGAGCCCGGCCAACTCTCCTGTGCCCGAATCCGGCACGACTGTCACACTCAGCTCTGGAACCCCGCGCGTCATCGTACCCGTGTGTTGCAGCGCGAACGACCCTTTGCGGCCGGCGAGCGTTCCGGTCACCCGCTCCATCGCGACGTAGCCAGCGGAGCCGTTCGGATTGCCAACGGCGAGCATCTGCCCCTTGCTGGTTGCTTCCAGGTCGCCGTGAAACTGCTTATCGATCGACATCCTGCCTACGGTCGGATCGCCCACGTTCTCGTCCGTCTGAGGTTTCATCTTCACTTCGAACGTTCCAGTAGCGTGCATCACTGCCTCTTTCATTTGGGAATACGCGGAGGAGCCGAGGATCAGGCAGATCGCCGCAATGATTTTCATACAAGTGCCTCCATGTTTATCTAATAGCCTGCCCCGCGTCAAGATCTGCCGTGTGCGAAAATCGCGTGATATGAGATTCGCCCTCCTCGCCCTTCCTCTTGCGTTCGCCAGTGCCGCAAATATTGACCAATATTTGAACGCGCCCTTCTCCTCGGGCATGACGGCCGCGCCCTCCGGCGGAAAGGTCGCATGGCTGATGAAGGAGCGCGGCGCGAATAATCTATGGGTCGCCGCCGCGCCCGATTTCAAGGGACGCCGCCTCACTGCGATTACCGAGGACGATGGGCAGGAGATCGGCGAGGTCACCTGGACCGCCGACGGCAAGTCCATCGTCTATGTCCGCGGGGGCGATCTCGAAACCAACGGCGACAATCCGAATCCGGAGAGCCTCGCCAAGACTCCTGAAATGGACGTCTGGATTATTCCCTTCGAAGGCGGCGCGCCGAAGAAACTGAGCGAGGGCCGCATGCCCGCTGTCTCGAAGAACGGCGAAGTGGCGTTGGTGCGCAACGGACAAATCTGGCTGACGAACCTCAATGGCGACAAGCCGGTCGAGATCGTTCACACCAAGGGACGTGCGACGGAGCTGCGCTGGTCGCCCGATGGGACGACGCTCGCTTTCGTGAGCAATCGCGCCGAGCACGCGTTCATCGGCGTGTTCAAAATCGGCGCGAAATCGGTGGGCTATCTCGATCCCAGCGTCGATGAGGACACGGCGCCGGTCTGGAGCTCCGATAGCCGCCGCCTTGCTTTTATCCGAATTCCTACAGAAACTCGCGCCGGAGGTGCGAGCCCTGTAAGAGACGCCCCGCAGCCATGGTCGATCCGCATTGCCGACGCCACCACGTTCACCGGGCGCGAAGTGTGGCGCGCGAAGCCGGGCGCGGGCAGCGCGTTTCACCCCGTGGTCGCCGACAATCAGATTTTGTGGGCCGATGGAGACCGCCTGGTGTTCCCGTGGGAGAGCGACGGCTGGTGTCATCTCTATTCGGTTTCAACTGAGGGCGGCCCGGCGAAGCTGCTGACGCCCGGCGCGTTTGAGATCGAACATGTTTCGCTCTCGCGCGACCGGCGGGAGTTGCTGTTCTCCTCCAATCAGGACGATATCGATCGCCGCCACATCTGGCGCGTGCCCGCATCCGGCGGCAGCGCTACACCCATCGTCAAATTGAGCGAAGGTATCGAATGGGAGCCGCAGGACGCGGGCAATGGCACGGTCGCGTACCTGCGCTCCAGCCCGAAGGAAATCGGCCGCGCGGCCGTAATGACGAGCACTGCACACGACCTTGCGCCGGAGACGATCCCCGCCGATTTTCCGATCAACGAGCAAGTCGTCCCGCAGCAGGTGATCTTCGCGGCCTCAGATGGCATGCAGATTCACGGCCAGCTTTTTCTGCCCAAAGGTGCGGGAAAACATCCGGCGATTGTTTTCTTCCACGGCGGATCGCGGCGCCAAATGGTGCTTGGCTGGCACTCCATGTATTACTACTCGAACGCCTACGGCATGAATCAGTATCTGGCGAGTAAGGGCTACGTCGTGCTGAGCGTGAATTACCGCAGCGGCATCGGCTACGGCCTCAATTTCCGGGAGGCGCTGAATTACGGCGCATCGGGCGGCAGCGAATATAACGATGTGATGGGCGCCGGTCTTTATATTGCCGCGCGCACCGATGTCGATCCGAAGCGCATCGGCGTGTGGGGCGGATCCTACGGCGGCTATCTTACCGCGATGGCCTTGTCGCGTTCGAGCGACCTGTTCGCCGCCGGCGTCGATCTGCACGGCGTGCATGATTGGTCCGCGCGCGGAGGCAGCGTGGCGAATCCAAATCTCGATCCCGATAAGCAACGCGAGCAGGCTCGCATCGCGTTTGAAGCATCGCCCATGGCGACCGTGAAAGGATGGCGCTCGCCGGTGTTGCTGATTCATGGCGATGACGACCGCAACGTGAATTTCAGCCAGACCATTAAACTGGTAGAGGCACTCCGAAATCAAAACACCGAGTTCGAGGAACTGATCTTCCCCGACGAAATCCACGATTTTCTAAGAGTGCAGGATTGGTCGCGCGCGATGCACGCCGCGGACTCGTTCTTCGATCGGAAGCTGGGAGCAGTCCGGTAAAATGAAACATGAATTTCACCGCCGGAAAAAGACCCGGACGGCTGAGAACGATGCGTCCATCCCGGCAGGTTGGTTTAAGTTTTGTCACAGGCCTTCGCGACGATTGCGCTCCTGGCGGCCGGGAATGCTGGAATCGCTGGTTCCACCTTGCTGAGTCTCTTTTATCCCAGGCTGGTCATCGCAACGATACTCCGATTTGGATCTCACGACATCGAGACCCCAATCGTAGTCTTTCTGACTAGCACAGTGATCTTCGGCTTTGTGCTATTGTTCTGGACGATTATAGAAACATGCCGTAAAAGCTGGAGCAAGGCAGGCTCCCAGCAATAGCCTAGCCCCTCGACGATCTTCCCTCGCGCGCCGCGGGCGCGCCTCATTCACTTCCGATACGATGCGGGACGCGGCTATCCCGGCGTTTAGTCGAGCGCGGCAAACAGCTCGTCGATACTGACGGCCACATCGCCGGCGCGAAGCGCTTCCGTGGCTCGGACGGGCTCGCCGCCAGAATGATATTCCCACGCCGCTCTTTTCACCGGATCAACGACCCAACAATACGGCACACCCCAGGCGTGATATTCCTCGCATTTGGCGAGCATCGCGCCTAGCCGGTCTTCGGGCGACAGGATTTCGCAACAAAGCCGCACGGCCTCGGTCGGATAGGGTCCGGGAAAATCGTCGGCCATAGCCACATCAGGGATCAGGTATTTCGTCGCGGAAATACGCACGGTTAATTCGGAAAATGCCAGGACACCCTGATTTCGAAGCATCGTTACCAGGACCCACTGGATGATGGAGTGCAACTTGGTGGGCATCGTCTTGGGGTAAAGCACTCCATCCCGATACTCGCGGTAAGGCTTCTCCGTCAAGCGAAGGTAATCGTCAACCGGCACGAGAGCCGCGGTGCTCATGAGTCCATTCTACTCCGGCGAAGTTTCCGCGATACGAACCCGGGCCTATCTCGATCCCCGCGCGCCGCGGTGCTCTCCGCCACCCTCTCTCGCTGCCATCGGCCGAGCCTCATTCACTACCACGGCGCGACCCATCAGGTCCTTCCCGTGGCAATTCTCGACCGCCGCCTGCGCCGCTGCGTCGTCTTGAATTTCGACGAATCCGAAGCCGCGGGCTTGTCCTGTAAACCGGTCGCGCATCACCGTGACCGTATCCACCGTCACTCCATGTCCTGAAAAGAAATTCTGAATATCCGGCTCACTCGCCGCGTATGGGAGATTTCCTACAAAGAGCTTTTTCACCTGAGAACTCCTCAAAACACGAAGCATTATGCCACGCGTTTTTGACGAAGTCAAAGGGGGTTATTGCTCGAAGTAACCGGTGGCCAGCTCGGGTTTATGCTCCAGCGCCTGACGCCAGTAATTGCGTGCCTCCTCGACATTTCCCTGCGCCTTCAACGCATGGCCCAGGTTCAGCAATGCCTCGGCGAAATTCGGCCGCTCCGTCAGCGCTTCCTGATAGAGGCGAATCGCATCTTCGTGCTGGCCGGCCTTCTGCAACAGCAACCCGGTGTTGTAGAACAGCTCCGGCGTCCGCTCCCCTGCTTCGATCAGCTTCGCTTGCAGATCGAGCGCCTTTTCGACATCTTCACGCTCCACCGCCAGCGCCGCTAAGCCGCGCAGCGCGTCGATCGAATGCGGATCCGCTTCGAGCACACTCTCAAAGGCCTTCGCCGCACCATCGTGATCGCCCAGATTCCAATAGGACAGCCCGAGATTCAACTGCGCTTCCGGCCAGGGCGAACGCTTCCGCACGCATGCCTGGAACGCTTCCGCCGCGCCGCGATGGTCGGCTCTCTGCAACCGCAGATAGCCTAAGCGGAACCACGCGTCTTCCCATTCCGGATTGCGGCTCAGCAGTTTTACATATAACCGCTCGGCGTCTTCTTTCTCGCCCTGCTGCTCCAGCACGCTGGCCAGATTGTAAATCACGTCTGCCAGATCGGGTGCGATTTGCAGCGCTCTCTCATACGATTCCCGAGCCTGCTTCAGCTCACCCAGCTCCTGCCGCACGATGCCCAGATTCACATGCGCTTGCTTCGCGTCGGGACGCACCCGAACCGCTTCCGCATACGCTTTGGCGGCCTGTTCCAATCGTCCGCACTTCTGTTCCGCGACTCCCAGGTTGAACCAGCGCTCGAAATGATCGGGCGTAAATTCGACAAGCTTGGTGCAATAGCGCGACGCCGCTTCGTATTCGTTGCCCTGGAACGCGCACGTCGCCAGACCCTCCAGCGCGGCCTGCGAGAACGGACGCATGGTCAGCAATCGCTCGGAATATTGTTGAATGAACGCGTGATCTTTGCGCGCCATGCCGATCGTGATCAGATTCACCAGGCATTCTTCCGACTGCGGATTCTTTTCGAGAATCTTCAAATAAAGCGCCGTCGATTCATCGAATTTCCACAACAATTGCAGCGAAACCGCCTTCCCGAACGTGGCTGTTTCGTGGCCCGGCTGGCGCGCCAGCACCTTGTCAAAGCAGGCGATTGCCGGTTCCGGCTTTTCCTGATGCAGCAGGCAGATCCCCAGTCCCAACTGCGCCTCTTCGCGCTGCGGATCCACTTCGAGAGCCTTGCTGAACGCATCGGTCGCGTCCTGCCAGCGTCCCAGTTTTTCGTAGCAGATGCCCAGGTTGAAATTCGCCGTCGCGTGCTTCGGCGCCAGCGTCAGCAGTTTTTCATACGTTTTGATCGCGTCGTCGTATTGCTCCAGTTCGAACTGGATGTGCCCCTTGGCGGCGAACACTTCGGGCGTCTCCTCGCCGTTCTCGATCGCGTTGTTCAGCTCCCGCAGCGCTTCCTTGCGCTTCCCTTCGAGATGCAGCGATACCGACCTGGCCAATGCGGGCGACACCGCCTTGCCACTGGCGCGCAGCGCCGAGTCCGTTCCGTTTTTCCGTCCGCTCATGGTTGCCAACCTCCGTTTGTCGATGGAATGTTATAGGGTGCCAGATACGCGCAAAGCCGCCCCAGCATGTCGTACTGATGCGTAACCTGCACCCAGCGCAGACGCGAGGCTTCCCCGCGCGCCGTAAAGAACCCGACGCCGCCCTTGCGCAATCGCGGCTCAGACCAGCTATCGACCATTTGCCCCTGAACCGTTAGGGACAAGGTATCGCCATGAATATCCATCCGCACCCGGTACAGCATGTCTTCCCGGGCATTAATGAATGCCATCGTGTCCACCCGGTCCTGCGCCACGCCGTGAATCACCGCATAGCGGATCACGCCCACCGTCGGCACCGGTCCCGGTTTGAGGACAACTAATTTCACTACGTAGTAATCGTCAAAATCGGCTGCGCGCACTACCCAGCTCAGCGCTTTTTTGTCGATCATTCCTAAAAATTGCAGTTGATAATCGGTCAGATCGATCGAAGGCCGGTACAGCGCCAGCGGCCCGGGCCGCACAAATCCAGTCGCACATGCCCCTGGTGCTCTGGTTTGTTATGGGTATCGGTGCTCTAGTTACTATTTCCTTTAGCTTTTTCTTTGGTCTTGATAGCGTCAAGCTACAGATCGCCATGACCTCGCTACTTACATATGTGCTATGCATGAACATTTATCTGCTGATATCTTTCAACGACCCCTTTGTTGGCGACGTGCAAATAAAACCGGTTGCTTTTACCGTAAATCAAAAACTGTTTCGCAAAATTCTAAGCGAAGACGTTCACTAGAGGGGCTTCTCTCTCAACCAGTTTTTTGATCTCATCTGGATAGGGTATGGGTTTGCGCGTTTCTTCATCAATCAGCACAATGGTCGAGCGCGAAACAGCGCAGCAAACACCATCCTT
>JBEKPC010000140.1:0-12925 GCA_049521155.1 Bryobacteraceae bacterium | reverse complement strand
CCGGATCGATCCGATCCTGCGCCTCATAGCCTGCCAGGATCTGCTGCACTTCGCCTTCGAGCGCGCGATCGCCGGCGCACCGGTCGCAAAGGAACGCCGCCCGCGCGTCTACCGGCAGTTCGAGAGCTTCATGAAAGATTTCCTCGACGCGCTGCCAATACTCAGCCATGTTGGACTGCTCCATCGGAACGCAGTCTACGATAAAGCCAGCCTCGCGCGAACTTCAGATCCCGTTCAGCGGTCGGCACCGAAATCTGAAGAATCTCCGCCGATTCCCGAGTCGTACATCCCAGCAAGTAGCAGAGTTCGACCATCTGAACTTTCCGCCCATCGATTCGATCCAGCTCTTCAAGCGCCCGGTCTAAGTCGAGATATTCCGGGCCATTCAGGTCCACCCAGGGAAGCTGATCGGTCAGCGGAACCTGTTCGCTTTTCCCTCCGCGCTTGTCCCGCTGGTTGCGCCTGGCATGATCGGCTAGAATCATCCGCATGATTTTTGCCGTGAACGTGAAGAAATGGGCTCTCCCTTCCCAGTTGGCCTCGCGTTGATTACAGAGCCGCAGATATAGCTCATGCACCAGCCCCGTGGCTTGCAGCGTATGGTCGGCGCGCTCCCGCCGCAGATACCCGTACGCGATTCGCTTGAGGTCGGGGTAGACCAATGGAAGGAGCGCTTCAAACGCGCCGCGGTCGCCGTCCCGCCAATCGCGCAGCAGCCGCGTGATATCTCCTGCCTCCGGCATCAATCAGATTATATAGATTTCGTGTGATGGCTTTCGCCGCGATCTGGCGCAGTACGGGTTGGAGAGATTGTTCCAATGCGCAACATTATCACCGGTTTATTCTTCTGCGTCGCGTTCGCCGACGCTCAAGTGGTAGTAACCAATGTTTATAACGGGGCGAACACCAAGGCGAATCTGTGTCCTGGGCTCGCAATCATCATCACCGGCTCAAATCTGGGCGCCTTTGGAGAGCCAAGCGTCATCACGATCGGTGGTCAACAGGCGCAAATCATTCAGAACGGTTCCTCCGTTGTTTTCGCGGTGATCCCTTCCACGGTTTCGACAGGACCCACCACGATAACCGTCAGCTATAACGGCCAGACATCGGCTCCTTTCCCCATCACTTTGGTCGCTTACGCGCCGGGGATTACCGAGGTGAATAGCGCCTATTTCTTTCCCCTTTGCCAGTGCTTCGGCGCAGCTCTCAACTCGCAGCCGCCTGGAATTAACGCCGCGAATCCCGCCGCGCCCGGTTCGCAAGCCGGCGCCTTTGTGACTGGCTTGGGCTCGAACCCTTCCGCCACTCCGACCGTTACTGTAGGAGGCCAAGTGGCGACCGATGTCTCCGCGCAGCCGGATGGAACCTACCTGGGAGACTCCGATGTCATCTTCACCGTGCCGAACGGACTCGCCGCGGGTGGCCAACCGGTCGTCATTTCCATTGGAGGAGTGTCCGCTGCTCCGCAAACCTTATATGTAGGTGTCGCGACGCCATCCATTTCAGGCGTCGAGAACTCCGCTACCGGGACGGCGGAAAGTACATCTCACGCCGCCGCCCCGAATTCGATCCTCAGCGTTTATGTCACGAATGCCGGAAATACGACTTCCATCCCGTCAACGTATCCGACCACAAGCGTCGAAGGAGTTCAGGTTCTGGTGAACGGTACGGCGGTTCCGATTTATGCGCTGGTGCCCTCTTCAAACCAGATCAACGTGCAGTTGCCGTCTGAGCTTCCGGCCTCCGGTACGGCGACCATCGCCGTACAAACAGGATCTACAACCAGCGCCAACTTCACCATCGCGCTGGGGCCAGCGGATGTGGGTGTTTTCAGAATCCCGACCTCGGCCTATCCGAATAACGGCGCGATTCAAATCGCCGGCACCGTGTGGGACGTCATGCCGGCGGCCGTGGCGTCGTCTTATGGTCTTTCGTCCTGCACGGGACTGTCCGCGTTGTCCCTATGCGGGCAACCTGCTCAGCCGGGGCAGAACATCGTCGTCTATTGGACCGGTGGCGGCCCGACGACGCCGAATTTGCCGACTGGACAAGTAGCGCCAACCGACGGTAGCACTCTCTATCACACCCTCCAGACTCCGGTCGTGACCATCGGCGGAATCCCGGCGGCGGTCGCATTCTCCGGTATCGTACCGGGGACCGCCGGTGAATATCAACTCAACGTGACCATCCCTCCGGGAGTCGCGGCTGGTGACCAGGTCCCTATGGTCGTGACCATCGGCTCCAGCTCCGATACCGTCACGATCGCGATCCAATAACAACCATGCGAACTCTCGTTCTTCTCCTCACAGTTTCCGCCGCGATCACTTCGGCGCAATCGCTCCATAAGGTCGGCTGGGAGTCTCGTTCCGCTCGTTAAAATAACGGTGAAATAACCAGCGTCAACGCTCAATTATTTCGTAAAACTACTTTAGAATAACCAATTTACAGTGTTAACTCGGCGTTTTTAGGGGCCGGGGAGCGAGATCCTGGCGTCAGGAGATGGAAAGTCCATGCCAGGAAAACTGTTTGAGCCGGGTAATCAGATGGGAAAAGGGCGCCCTTCAGGGAGTGCCAATAAGACGACAATGCTACAGGAGTTGCTCGATAAAGGCGGCGAGGAGATCGTTAAAAAGGTGAAACGCCTGGCGCTGGACGCCGATCCTACTGCGCTGCGGTTATGCATGGAGCGATTAATTCCAGCAGCGAGGACGGTGAAGCCCTGCTTCGCGCTGCCACCGGTCGAGACGGCGGCCGATTTGACGAAGGCGATTGCGGCGGTTCTGGAGGCGGTGTCCGAAGGTGAGTTGAGCCCGCAGGAGGGCGAATCCGTGACAAGGATCATTGAGAGCCAGCGGCGCGCCATCGGGACTGAAGGATTCGAGGCTCGGATACGGGCTTTAGAGAAGGCTCGAGAGGAGCAGGCGCCGGCCTTTTCTTCAGGCGTGTAAATAAGCCAGGACGGCTCGCACGGGGGACTGGATTGGGGTTTGAGTCCTATTACCAGTGGACAGATAAGTCCATTTTTGCAATGCCTTCATCCGGAGACAGGGGGCTTTCGTAAGCAGACCATGCAGTCACGTCGAAAAATCATGCCGGAGATCGCGAAGAAATTTCCTGGTGGTTACTGGGACCCTCATCATGATTGGCTTCAGAATCATTTGCAGCGGACCCGGCTCCAGAGATTGGGATTTAGGGTTCGAGCGGGGGTAGAATGATTGCAAGGAGCGAACCGTGTGCGATCAGGATCATTTTGAGGAAGACCGGGAGCAGTTTGAGGCTCGTGGTCTGGTAACGCGAAAGCAATTCGGAGTGTTGTTAGGAGCTGGGATGGCTATGATGCTGCCGAAAGTAGCGAACGCGGCGGCGGTGACGGAATCGGACGTGAATGTGACCACGCCGGACGGGGTCGCGGACTGCTACTTCGTGCATCCATCGAGCGGCGCAGCGGCGGGCGTTTTGATTTGGCCGGATATCTTCGGGCTGCGTCCGGCGTTCCGGCAGATGGGGAAACGTCTGGCTGAATCGGGCTATGCGGTACTGGTGGTGAATCCGTTTTACAGGGTTAAGAAAGCTCCGACCGCGGACGCCGGCGCGGCTACGCCAATTCCGCAATTGATGCCGCTTGCGCAAGGTCTGAATGAGACGACGCATATGACGGATGCGAAGGCGTTCGTCGGGTGGCTGGACGGACAATCGTCGGTTGCCAGGAATCGAAAGATCGGCACACAGGGTTATTGCATGGGCGGCCCGATCGCGTTTCGCACGGCGGCCGCGGCGCCGGATCGCGTCGGAGCGGTGGGCTCCTTTCATGGCGGCGGATTGGTGACGGCTGCGCCGAACAGCCCGCATTTACAGGCGGCGAAAAGCAAGGCCCAATTTCTTATTGCGATTGCGGCTAATGATGATGCGAAGTCTCCCAAAGATAAAGATGTTCTGAAGAATACATTCGCCCAGGCGGGCCTGCCGGCGGAAATCGAAGTGTACACAGGCGCCGCGCATGGGTGGTGTCCTCCGGATTCGTCTGTCTACAACGAGGCGCAGGCAGAGAAGGCATGGAGCCGGTTGCTGGTGCTGTACGGAAAAGCTTTGGCCTGAATATCAGTTAGAGCGCAAAGCTACCATGGGATCGATCCGGGAGGCGCGCCACGCCGGGATGTATCCGGCTACCGCAGCAACCGCGATCAGCAACGCGCCTACGCCTATATAGGTGACCGGATCGCCGGAAGTCACGCCGAACAGCATGCTCTCCAGCGTGTTCGATAAGGCTCGCGACACCGCCATACCGATGGCGAGTCCTAAAGCCGCGAGGCCGAAGGTGCCCAATAAAATGCGGCGTTGCAAGTCGGCGGGCGAGGCTCCGAGCGCCATGCGGAGTCCGATTTCCTGCGTCCGTTGATTGACCGAATACGAAATCACGGCGTAGATCCCGAGTGAAGCGAGCAGCAGCGCGAAGGCGGCGAATCCGCCGAGCAGCATGACTAGAAATCGCCGCGGAGACATCGCTTTGTCGACCAGATCCTGAAGGCTGTAGAGTTCGGTAAGCGGCAGATTCGGATCGAGGGGGCGCAGCGCCGCGCGGATTCCCGAGGCCAAAACCTCCGGAGGCAGCGTCGTGCGCACCACCAGTTGCATGGCCCCATAGTCTCCGGTTTGGCGCAGCGGAATATACATCTCAGAGCCGCCGATCTTTTCCAGAGCTTCATGACGGACATCGGCCACCACGCCAATCACGCGCCGGCCTCCATCCTGGGTCATGATTTGTCCCAGCGGGTCTTGTCCGGGCCAAAGGGTGCGGGCCAACGTCTGGTTCACGATCACGACGGGTTCGCTCGATGCGCGATCCTGCTCCGTGAATCCTCTGCCGGCTTCCAAGCGGATCCCGGCGGCTTCGAGGTATCCATCGGTGACGACCCGAATGTAGGATTCGGGATGCTGGTCCTTCGG
Organism: Bryobacteraceae bacterium; assembly: GCA_049521155.1. Taxonomy (GTDB): domain Bacteria; phylum Acidobacteriota; class Terriglobia; order Bryobacterales; family Bryobacteraceae; genus Palsa-187. The sequence continues at coordinate 7,981 of JBEKPC010000140.1, read as the reverse complement.
GTAAATCTGTCCTTTGCCGGAGACCTGCCACGACCGGTCGCCACCGAACGGCAGGATGTCGCTCACTCCAGCCGCATGGACGCCGGGTGCCGATCGCGCCCGTTGGAGCATGTCGTCTAAGAAAGCGTTCTGTTGAGCGGCGGTCGAAATCCGTGAGCCAGGATCGACCCGCAGGACCGCCGTGTGCTCCGGTACGAAGCCTAGATTGATGTCCAGCACGCGAACAAAACTGCGCACGAGGAGCCCGGCGCCCACCAGCAAAATGGAGGCGAAGGCGATTTCGGAAACCACCAGTGCGTTGCGCAGCCAGGTACGGCTCCGGCCGGCGCTCAGACCGCGGCCACCTTCCTTCAGCGCGTCCTGCGTTTCCAATGCGGGAGCTTGAAGGGCAGGCAGCACTCCAAACAGGACGCCGGTCAGAATCGCCGCCAGCAGCGTGAAGGCAAGCGCGATTCCGTCGATGCGCACGCTGGCCAGCAAGGGAAGATTAAAGGCGTCCAGATGGGACACCACACGTACTCCGGCCATCGCGAGAGCGAGTCCGAGCACAGCTCCGCAGCAGGAGAGCGCGATGCTTTCGGTAAACATCTGCCGCAGCAGGCGGAGGCGGCCCGCGCCGAGCGCAGCGCGCATCGCCAGCTCCTTTTGCCGCGCTCCCAGGCGCGCCATTTGGAGATTCGAGAGATTCGCACAGACAATCAACATCACTACGCCGACTGCGCACGCCAGCACCAGCAGGGCCGGCCGCACACGGCCATTGACTCGCTGTTCAAGAGGAGTCAGCGTCGGCTTGACCGGGTTGCGTTCCGGATGCTGGAGTTCCATCTGTTTTGCCAGCAGAGTGAATTCCGGACGAGCAGCCTCAACCGTTGCGCCAGGCTTCAAGCGGCCGATGATCGTCGTGGTGTTGCCTTGCGAGTTCGTTTGGTTCGTCAGCGGCCAGGGGATGAAGATGTCCACAGGAGTGCCCGGCGCGAATATTTCAGCAAAATCGAAAGAAGCGGGCATCACGCCCACTACGGTTACGGGGCGGTTGTTGAACATCAGCTTCCTTCCTACCACCGAGGGGTCTGAAGCGAATCGCCGTTGCCAAAAACTATTACTGAGAAGCACAGCCGGCGGAGCGGACGATCTTTGTTGACATTCCTCCGCGGTGAACGATCTGCCGAACGCCGGTTCCACGCCGAGAAGAGGAAAGAAGTTTTGCGTCACGGGAACACCGGTCACACGTTCAGGCTCCCCGGTGCCGGTCATTTTCCAGTCTCCGGCGCCATAGAAGCCGTTCCAGCCCGCCAGGTCGGAGAAAGAACGATTCTGCTCCCGCAGGTCCTTGAAGTTGTCCACTTGCGTGGACCATTCCTGGTTCGCAATCCAAACCAGCCGGCTTGGCTCGCGGAACGGGAGGGGCCGCAGCAGGAGCGCATTCACGACGCTGAACACAGTCGAACTGGCGCCGATGCCAAGGCCGGTGATGAGAATCGCAAATACGGTGAACGCAGCATCGCGCCTCATTCCTCGAAATGCGTAACGCAGATCCTGAGCCAGATCGCTCCACCAGCGAAGCAGCCACACGCTGCGGGATTCTTCTGATTTCTGCGTCATATTGCCAAACTTCCTCCTTGCCGCGGCGCGCGCTTCGACCTCGGACAGGCCCTGCGCGGCGAAAGCTTGAGTCATGGACTCGATATGAAACTCCATCTCTTCCCACAGCAGCCGCTGGCGCTCGCTATGGGAGAGCAAAAAACGTAAACGGCGTCGAAAACGTCCCATTACGCGAACCCCATAATCCGGTCGACTGCCCCCGTCACGCGCTTGTAGCGGGCCGACTCCTCCGCCAGTTGCTTTCGGCCATCGGGCGTCAGTTTATAGAAACGAGCCCGCCGATTATTCGCCGACAAGCCCCACTCGCCGGTGATCCATCCGTTCAGTTCGAGCTTCTGGAGGGCGGGATAGAGGGAGCCCTCCTCCACGCGCAGTAGATCGTCGGAGAGTTGCTGGATCAATTGGGCGATGGCATATCCGTGTAAGTGGCCGCTCATCAATATTTTGAGCACCAGCATGTCGAGTGTGCCCGGAAACAAGTCGGCTCTGTTTTTCTCAGTTCCCATAGATTGCCTGAGTATAATACGCCGCTATTCGCGTTTAGTTACGAGGAATGTTAATTTTTTTACTAAGGTAGTCTAGCGGTTGATCATGCGCTGCGCGGCTTCGCTATAGCGAGCTCCTTGCGGCGCGATCGCGGATGTGGCGCTTTCAATTTCGCGAAGATCTTGTTGGCTGAGCTCGATCGATGCCGCCGCGAGGTTCTCCTCTAAACGATGAAGTTTGGTAGTGCCTGGAATAGGCGCCATCCACGGCTTCTGAGCAAGAACCCAAGCCAGTGCGATCTGCGCAGAGGTCGCCTTTTTCGCTTCTGCGATTGCTTCGAGAACCTCCACGAACGCGAGGTTCGCCCTCCGATTCTCCGGCGCAAAACGCGGGACAGTGTTGCGGAAATCGGTGCTGTCAAAGGTGGTACTTTCGTCGATTTTCCCGGTGAGGAAACCCTTGCCGAGCGGGCTGAAGGGGACGAAGCCAATTCCCAGCTCTTCAAGAGCGGCGATGATTTCTGCTTCGGGCTCCCTCCACCAAAGAGAGTACTCGCTTTGCAGCGCGGCGACCGGCTGGACTGTGTGGGCGCGCCGAATTACCTGCACTCCGGCTTCAGAAAGGCCGAAGTGCTTCACCTTACCCTGCTGAATCAGATCTTTCACTGCGCCTGCTACGTCTTCGATGGGCACGTTCGGATCTACGCGGTGCTGATAAAAGAGATCAATCACGTCGGTCCTGAGGCGCTTGAGCGAAGCGTCGGCGACTTGCTTGATGTGGTCTGGGCGGCTGTTCAGCCCGGCTTGTTTGCCGGCTTCATCGAAGTGGAAACCAAACTTGGTGGCAATCACCACTTGCGCGCGCACGGGAGCGAGTGCTTCGCCTACTAATTCCTCGTTGGTGAAAGGACCATAAACCTCGGCGGTATCGAAGAAGGTAACACCTAATTCGACGGCGGCCCGAATGACCGAGATCATCTCCTGTTTATCTTTGGGCGGACCGTACCCGAAGCTCATTCCCATGCAGCCGAGCCCGAGTGCCGAAACTTCCAGGTTGCTTTTTCCAAGTTTGCGCTTTTGCATAATCTCTCCTTTTTCAGGTTAGAGCCTTTTGGGGCGGTCATAATAATTCTTAACGTTACGAGGCGGCGATTGCGACGTACTTTTGAATAGGTACCTCTGAAAATGAATTACACCCTTAGAATCGCAACGTTAATTGCCTTTTCGCTGGAGATCGCCACGGCTCAGACTGCCAAAATCGTGAAGGCCGCGAACTCTTTTCTTTCGACGCTCGATGAGAAGCAGCGGCAGAGCGTTTTGTTCGCGTTCAACGATGAGGAACAACGTAAACGCTGGTCCAATTTTCCGATCACAATCGTTCCCCGGATGGGGATCAGCTTCAAGGACATGAATCCGGCGCAGACCTCCGCCGCGATGGCGCTGCTTTCGTCCGTGCTCAGCCCGAGAGGATTGGAGAAGGTTCAGCAGATTATGGATGGCGACGAGGCTCTCAAGGCAGCCGAGGCTAATGGCCGCGGGGGCGGCAGAGGACCGGGTGGTCCGCCGAATGGACCTGGGGGTCCACCGCCGAATGGAGACGGGCGCGGACGTGGGCCGGGCGGAGGGCTTCTTTTCGGCAAGGATCTCTATTTCTTCTCGATCCTCGGCACACCTTCTGAAAAGAATCCGTGGATGCTGCAATTCGGCGGTCATCACCTGGCTCTCAACATTACGATCGTTGGCGAGCGCGGCATTCTGACGCCGACATTGACCGGAGCTCAACCGGCTCTCTATACGCTGAACGGAAAAACCGTGCGGCCGCTGGGTCAGGAGAGCGACAAGGCGCTGGCGCTGCTCAACGCGCTCGACGAGAAACAGCGGAAGCAAGCCATTTTGAGCTTCCGCATGGCGGATCTGGTGCTCGGACCGGGGCAGGATGGGAAGACGATTCAACCGGAGGGCCTGAAGGCTTCGAGCATGAACGAGAAGCAGCGCGCCATGCTCATCGATATTGTCGCGGAGTGGGCGGGGATTGTTCACGAGAGCGAGGCGGCGGCTCGCATGACGGAGCTGAAAGCCGATCTGAACGAGACCTGGTTCGCATGGAGCGGTCCGGTCACGGCTGCGACGGGAGGCAATATCGCGGCGTATTACCGGATTCAAGGCCCGCATCTAGTGATCGAATACGCGCCGCAGGGGCTGGGCGGCGATCCGTCGCTGCATGTGCACACCATGTATCGCGATCCGACGAACGATTACGGCCGGGGGCTCACTGCGAAATGAGCAAGACGCTGGCCGCCGCGGTTCTTCTGGCCCTGGCGACGCCTGCTTTCGCACATCGTCTGGATGAGTACTTACAGGCGACGATTCTCTCGGTCGAGAAGGACCGGGTGCAGGCGTCGCTGCGTCTGATCCCCGGGGTCGCGGTGGCGCCGATGGTCCTTTGGAGCATCGATACCAACGGCGACGGCGTGATTTCAGAAGGTGAGCAGAAGGCGTACGCGGAACGGGTGCTGGGCGATCTTTCGCTCAGTATAGACGGCTATCCTTTAAGACCGCGGCTGGTATCGGTCAATTTCCCGGGGACAGAGGAGATGAAGGCGGGCATCGGCGAAATTCAGATCGAATACACGGTGGATCTGCCCCGCAGCGGCGGTCAGCGGAAGCTTCTTCTTGAAAATCATCATTTGAGCCGGATCTCAACCTACCTGGTGAATGTTCTGGCGGCCCGCGATAAGACCATTCAGATCGCCACGCAGAATCGAAACGAGAATCAGTCGCATTACGAGCTGAATTACGTGCAGGCCGGCAAGCTGCGGGACCTCAAATGGTTGATGAGCGGCGCTCCGCTGGGAATTGTCGGGCTGCTTCTACTGACGAGGCTCGCCTTTGCGTGGCGGCAGCGCGTCACCTTGAATTGACATTTTGTAATAGCACTGTTATTCTGATTGCGCTATTTACACTCGGAGGAGAATTATGATAGTAAAAGCAAAAAATCTGGAACTACCCAGATCTCTTGAGAATTTCGCGCGCGGATTGCTGGCCACCACTTGTTTGAGTGTGGCGTGCGGCGCGAGTGCTTCGGCCGGGACGATCACGCTGACGCCGGGAGCTCAAAGCACCCCCCTTGGCGCTTTGTTGCCGGTTGGCACCACCACGGTGGACGGCTTTGTGGGTGAGCTGCCATTCGAAGGCGGTTTTAACCCACGTGACTGGTTCGAGTTTCAAGGTCTCACCCCCGGCTCCAGTTACAACTTGACCGCTGTGTACGATCCCCTTGGCCCTTTTGAGGTATCGGGGAACGGCGAGTCCGGTTTGCGAATGAACGTTTTTACGGATACTCTCACATCGTTATTTTTGGACCAGAGTCTGGAAGGTTTTCAGGCGAATGGGGCAAATGTGACGGGGATCGTCCCAGGAGACGGGAATTTGGAAGTGGAAATCTACATTGTGGGCAACGAGGGGGTGGGGGACAAAGTATCTCGTCTCGCCGGTTCCGCTGTACGTCCTCTCGCTGTTGAAGGTGGTGAAAGTGGTAATGGCCATGGCTCCTCTTACCAGGTTCAACTGAATCCAAGCGAGGCGCCTGAGCCAGCCACTTTGACTACGGCGGGCCTGGCTTTGGCTGGCGCTCTGGCATGGCGCCGGAGACGACGCCAGTAGCCGTTTCTGTTCCAGCATCATGAACTGCCAGGCTATCCGCCTCCTGCCGGGTCAGGAGGCGAGGCGAGTAGTGTCCGAATTGGAGCAGAGGGAATTTGCCGACGGCAAGTTAACGGCCTCCGGCTTCGCGAAGGATGTTAAGCATAATCTACAACTGAAGCGAGAGGGCCGCGAAGCCACAGAATTGGACCAGTTGGTATACGCGGCCTTCGAGCGCAGCAAGGAATTTCAGGCTTTCGCCATTCCTAAACGAGTGGCGCCGCCAATCTTCAGCCGCTATGATCCCGGCATGAAATACGGCGCGCATGTCGACAACGCTTTCATGGGAGGCGTGGGCGGCTTGCGCTCCGACCTTTCGGTAACACTGTTCCTGAGTCCGCCGGACACCTACGACGGCGGTGAGCTGGTGGTTGAGATGGCGCTCGGGGAACAGCCTATCAAGCTGGATGCGGGCGAGGCCATCGTTTATCCTTCTTCATCCATCCACTACGTGGCGGCGGTGACGCGAGGAGTCCGGTATGCGGCGGTCACCTGGGTGCAAAGCGCCGTCCCGGACGAACGCATCCGGTCCATTCTCTACGATATTCAGATCACGATGAGTCACGATGACGCCGCTAAGAGCCCGGCGCTTTCGCTGCTCCTGAGCAAAAGCTATAACAACCTGCTGCGCCATGCCTCCCACTCCTGAAACGCTGATCGAAATCCTTGACGACCTGGTGCCGGCCGCATTGCACGCCGCGGCATGGAAGCGCTGTTCGGGCGCGGGTTGGTATTACGGCCATGGATCGAATGCGGGTGACGGATCGGCTTTCTGGAAGATGGATCTGGAAGCGGACCCGGCATTCGACGCCATCTGGGAGCATGTGCGTCCGCGCTGCGAGGAACTCGCCGGGACCTCTTTACGGGTCCGCCGCCAATATGCGAACGGCCATACCTACGGATTGGGCGGCAAAGCCCACAAAGACGACGGCGAGTTCACGCTGCTCTACTATCCCAATCCTGAATGGAAGGAGGGATGGGATGGCGAGACCGTGTTCTATAACCGCTCCGGTGAGATCGCTTCCGCTGTCCGGCTGCGTCCGAATCGATGTGTTTTCTTCGATGCTGGAACGCCGCATGCCGGGCGCGCGCCCAGCCGGGCTTGTTCCGCTTTACGCGTCACCGTCGCTTACAAGCTGGAACGCGTGTCGTCGAGTGCTTCGGCGCCCACTCCGGTAGAGAACTCTGTCGGAGAGATTTCCGCCGATGGCGCGGCACATGTTTACGCCGTCAAAATCCCCACTGCACTGGTGGATCAGTTGGTGGGAGAAAAGCTGGCCAGGCTTTCGAAAAGCGTGAGCCTGCCGGGGTTCCGTCCAGGCAACGTGCCCGCCGCAGTCCTGCAAAAGCGCTACGGCGCACAAGCCCGAGCCGATGTTTTGAATCGTTTGGGGATGGAAGCGATGGACCGCGCGCTGCCCAAAGGCAGCGTTGCCTCAGCCCTGGAACTGAAGCGCGGCGCGGAGTCCGGCGATGTGGAAATCCACTTGACTGCGATCCGCATGGCTGATCTGCCCAACATCGATTTCTCCCAAGTCGCGCTGGAGCGTCTGACCGCCGATGAAGCGGCCATGCAGCGGGCGGGCATTACGTCCGAACAAGCGGCGGCCTATTTTCGCGGATATCTGAAGGCGCAGGTGCTGGATCGCCTGGATGCGGAGTATCGTTTTCCTGTTTTGCCGGCGCTGGTGGATCGTGAGTTTACCGAGATCTGGAAAGCGGCCCAGGCGCAGGCCGAGATCCCGGCTGATGCTAAAGCGCAGGCTTCCGCCGAGTTCCGAGCCATCGCGGAGCGCCGCTTCCGGCTGGGCTGGGTGGTGGCGGAAATGGCTCGCCGGAACGCGATTCACGCGGCGCAAGGGGACGACCTGGAGGAGCAGGTGATCGACCATTTCATCGCCCAGGCGCGAGTGGAGGAACGGGTGGTGAGTGAAGAAGAACTGCGCGACACTCTGAGGCCTTCGTAGGATGCCGGTTTTGGATCTAGACACGCTGCTGAGCCCGGTTCCGGTGCCGGTGTTTCTGGATCGGTACTTCGGGCAGAGCTTCCTGCATGTGCCTGGGTCCGCTCAGAAATTCAGTGGCATGTCCGTGCCGCTGCTGGCGCAGGAGTTGGAACGGGCGCTGGAGGCTCCGATTCATGTGGCATCCGGGGCGGAGATTCCGCTGCATTGCCCCGAGCGCGATCGCTT
>JBEKPC010000139.1:0-13942 GCA_049521155.1 Bryobacteraceae bacterium | reverse complement strand
AACTGCATCGCAAAATGGAATGGCAGCAACTGGTCGGCGCTGGGTTCGGGCATGAACAACACAGTGTATGCGCTGGCAGTAACGGGCACCAATGTGTTTGCGGGTGGAAATTTCACGTCTGCGGGCGGCAACGCAGCCTCAAACATTGCCCAATGGAATGGGAGTAATTGGTCAGCGCTGGGTTCGGGAATGAACGCCACTGTGTATGCCTTGGCTGCGTCGGGCAGCGACCTATATGCAGGTGGCGATTTCACAAACGCGGGCGGCAGCGCAGCTAATGACGTTGCCCAATGGAATGGGAGCAATTGGTCGGCTCTCGGTTGGGGGATGAATGGCCAAGTGTTTGCACTAGCTGTGTCGGGCACCAACCTATATGCAGGCGGCAGTTTCACAGACGCGGGTTTTTTCCTTGGAGGAGCCAATAACATTGCCCAATGGAACGGAAGTTACTGGAATGTGTTGGGCGTGGGAGCGTCTGCGGGAGTGGGCGGGCCCGTATATGCCTTGGCCGTGTCAGGAGGTAATTTGTATGTGGGAGGTGGTTTCGGGACGGCAGGAGGCAACATGGTCAATTACATTGCCGGATGGAACGGAACTACTTGGTCGGCACTCGGTTCTGGAATGAATGGTACTGTATACGCCCTGGCTGCGTCTGGCAGCGACTTATATGCGGGCGGCAATTTCACAAACGCTGGCGGCACCGGGGCCACAAACATTGCCGAATGGAACGGCAGCAGTTGGTCGCGTCTTGGTTCAGGGATAAATAACACAGTGCTTTCACTCGCGGCGTTCGGCAGCGGCTTGTATGCGAGTGGTAGTTTTACAAACGCGAGTGGCGTCGCGGCCAGTTACATCGCTGGATGGAATCAGAACAATTGGTCAGCACTGTGGACTGGACTGAACAATACAGTTTATGCATTAGCGGTGTCTGGCACCAATATTTATGCGGGAGGGCTATTCACCATAGCGGGCGGCAGTGCGGCTAATTACATTGCCCAATGGAACGGCGATAATTGGTCAACATTAGGTTCAGGCATGAACAGCAATGTGTGGGCACTGGCGGTTTCCGGCAACAACCTGTATGCGGGAGGTAGTTTCACGTCGGCCGGTGGTAGTGCAGCTACTACTTACATTGCCGAGTGGAACGGCAGCACTTGGTCAGCATTGGGTTCAGGGTTGAACGGTCCGGTATATGCACTTGCTATGTCAGGCAACAATTTATATGTGGGAGGTGGTTTCACGTCAGAGGTGGGCGCGGGAGGCCCAGGATTCAACTACATTGCACAATGGAATGGGAGCAGTTGGTCGAGTCTTGGTTCAGGAATGAGCACCTTTTCTAGTTTTAACAACTTTAGCTCTGTTCGCGCACTGATGGTAGCGGGTAGCGACTTGTATGCGGGAGGAAGTTTCACGAACGCGGGCGGCATCGCGGTGGACTCGCTGGGCGATATCTATGTCGCGGGCGGAACATTCTCCACCAATTTTCCCGTCCTCTTGCCGCTCCAGGCGGCCAATGCCGGCGGCCAGGACGCCTTCCTGACCAAGATCGGTTACGCCGGCGCAGTCACCTTCAGCACCTATTTCGGCGGCAGCGGCGGATCGTCGCAATCGCCCGAACAGGCCAATGCCATCGCCCTCGATTCGGCCGGAAACTCCTATATTACCGGCGTCACCGATTCCACCAACTTCCCCGTCAGCACCGGGGCATTCCAGACCGCCCTCAACGGCGCCCAGAATGGCTTCGTCGCGAAAATTACCAGCAACGGCCAGTCACTCGTCTACTGCACCTATATCGGCGGGGAGGGCACCGATTGGACCACCGGCATTGCCGTCAGCGCCGCCGGAAACGCCTACCTCGCCGGCTACACCTCGTCCGTGAACTTCCCGCAGGACAGTCCCGTCCAAGCGGCATTCGGAGGCCTGTACGACGCCTTCATCAGTGAGCTGAACTTCGCCGGTAACGGCCTGATCTTTTCCACTTATTACGGAGGCTCCGGATCGGATTCCGCCAACGCCATCGCGCTCGATACCAGTGCCAATATTCTCGTCGGCGGCCAGACCAGCTCTTCAAACCTTCCCTTGGTAAATCCGATTGAATCGGCCAATGCCGCCAGCAGCACCGGATGGCTGCTGCGGCTGGGCGTCACCGCTCTCCCGCCCACCACGCCCTCGGTAACCTCGCTATCGCCCACCTCCGGCTCAGGCAATACAGTGACGTTCACCGCCAAGTTCGCCGATACCGGCGGAGGCTCCACCCTCACCACCGCATCCCTGCTGGTCAATACCAGTGCCTCCACCGCCTACGGATGCTATATCAACTACAACGCCGCCATGAACCTGTTTTCGCTCTATAACGACGCCGGAACAGCCGTCCTCGCGACCGTTACTCCGGGCGGCGCCAGCGCTCAGAACGATGAATGCGCGCTTTTCGGCGCGGTCAGTTCCGGAACCGTTTCCGGCAATACGCTGACCGTCACTTTTTCGATCACCTTCCAGGCTCCGTTTTCAGGAGCCATGGGTGTCTATCTTGAGGCCGGCGACTCATCCTCAAACACCGGCTGGCTGGCGGAGGGCGCCTATACGGTCACCATCCCGGTGGGAACGCCGCAAGTCAATTCGGTATCCCCCAACTCCGGCAGTGGCACCGGACAGATATTCACCTTCGTCTATTCCGATACGATCTACGCGCAAAACCTCGGCACCGTGGCTTTCCTGTTCAATACCTCGGTCACCTTCAGCAGCGCCTGCTATGTAGTCTACAATCTTTCGGCGAATACGGTCTCTCTCGAAACGGATGCCGGCACCGGCACCACTTCCATGCAATTGGGCGCCACGACGACTCTCCAAAACAGCCAGTGCATCATCGGCACCACTACGTCCGCGGCCAGCGGTCTCTCCATGATCTTTACCGTGTCGATCACCTTCAAAGCCGCATTCAACGGACCCAAGAATATCTACCTCTACGCCACCGCCGGTAGTCTCAACACCGGCTGGGTGCTTGAAGGGACTTTCTCGGCCAATAACGGCGGTGCTCCCCAGGCCATTTCCGTCGACCCCGCCTCCGGTACCGGCGCCGGAGAGCGCTTCAGTTTCGTCATTTCAGACCAGGGCGGTGCCAGTTACCTCACCTACGGCGCGGTCCTATTCGCGTCCACCTTCAACACCCTCAATGCCTGTTATCTGGAGTGGGATGGAATCCACAATACCGTTTCGCTTACCTACGATAATCCGGCCAACGGACAAACTCCGTTTACTCCCGGCGCCGTCGGCATCGCGACCAATAGCCAATGTACGATGAATGCCGCCAACAGCTCGGTTGTGGTGGGCGCGACCCAGGTCATCATCACTCTGGACCTGACCTTCAATTCCGCTTTCTTCGGCGCCAAGAATATTTATCTCTATGCCGCCGAAGGATCTATCAACTCTGGCTGGGCCACCGTCGGAACGTGGAATTCAACCGGCGGCTCGCCCAGCGCCGTTTCGGTCTCGCCCTCCTCAGGCACCGGCTCGTTGCAGACGTTCCTGTTCACCATCACCGATTCGTCCTCCCAAACCAACCTCACCGGCGTGTCCATGCTGTTCACCACCGGCGCGCCGATCGATATCGCCAACGCCTGCAATCTCTATTACAACCGGGCCGCGGAGACCATCGGCCTTTGGGACAACACCGGGAACACCACCCTGACCACTAAAGGTGAAGGGTCATCGACCCTGCTCCAAAACAGTCAATGCTCGATCGAGTACACGCAATTGCTCTCCACCAACAACACCACCGTTACTTTTCAGATTCAGATCCAGTTCAACGTAACGAACTTCCCCGGCGCCAGGAGTATCTATTTGGAAGCCAATGAGCCCAATTCCAACTCCGGCTTCGTCTACGTGGGAACCTGGACGCCGTGAGAAATGACGCCATGAGAGAATGAAGTCATGTCCGTCTATCAGGACCGCAAACAGGCCCTAGAACAGCAGGAATTCCGCATGGGACTCGAACGGGGACGCCTCGCGGTCACTCTCGACCTGCTCACCGACGCCCTGGTCCTGGTTGGCCAACACGGAGTCTATTGCCAGAGCGCGCGCCAGCCCGGCAAGCCCGCCATGGATATTCAGATCATCAGTAAATGCGTCACCGACGCCAAGGAACTCATCATCAGCGTCATGACCGAGCTTAAAAAGCAATCAGAGACCGCGTAGGAACGGATTCTGCTCTCTCTCCCTCCCAATCGTGGTCCCGGCGCCATGTCCCGGCACCACCTCCACCTCGTCCGGCAGCGTCAGCAGTTTGTCCCGAATCGACCGCAGGATTTGTCGGTCATTTCCACCCGGCAGATCGGTGCGTCCGATGCTGTCGCGAAACAGCGTGTCTCCAGCAATCAGCTTGTTTTCCGCCGGAATCCACAACGAAATACTGCCCTGTGTATGGCCCGGCGTGTGCAGCACCTCGAAAACCGCGTCGCCCAGCTTCAGCGAATCGCCGTCGCGCGCCTCCGTATCAATCGCCGTCCGTTCCGGCGTCTTCATCTGTAGCCACGCCGCCTGAACATCCAGATGATCGTACAGCGCCTGATCGCTCGCGTTCATGTGCACCGCCGCGCCGGTCGCCGCCTTCAGCTTTGCCGCGCCCCCGATGTGGTCGATATGCGCATGCGTAATCACGATGGCCTTCACCTTCAGCGAATGCCGGGCCAGGATCTCCAGAATCTGGTCGATATTGTCGCCCGGATCGATCACAATCGCCTCGCGCGTCTGCTCATCCCCGAAAATCGAGCAATTGCATTGCAGCGCGCCCACCGGCAGAATCTCATGGATCATGTTTCAAATATACTCGGAGTATGGACGCCCTTCTCAGTGTCGGCATGCGCTGGCTTCATTTCGCATCGATCGCGGTGCTTTTAGGAGGCGTCTTTTACGCGCGCTTTGCGGCCGCCGAGCTGGCCAAAGGATTTATGCCGGCGGCCTATGCGGCTATCGGTGGAATCCTGATCTCGGGAACGTATAATTTGTTGAGCAAACCGGTCGTTCCGCCACACTATCATATGTGGTTCGGGATCAAGATACTACTTGTACTCCATATCTTTGCCGCGACAATTCTCTACCGAGGAAAATCCCGAACCCTCACGGGAATCGTAATCTCGGGAGCCATCGTGATCGCAATTTCTGGCTGGCTGCGCTGGATTTCGATCGTATGAGCGCCGGCTACCAGGCCCTCCGCGCGCATGCCGTCTGGCTCGACCTTTCCGCGCGCGGGAAAATTCGCGTTTCAGGCGACGATCGTGCCCGCCTGCTCCACGCCATGAGCACCAACCATGTGCAGCAGTTGCAACCCGGCGGCGGCTGTTATGCCTTTTTTCTGAATGCCCAGGGACGCATCCTCTCAGACGTCAATCTGTTCTGCTTTGAAGATCATTTCCTGGTCGATACGGAGCCGGAAACGCGTCACAAACTGTTCGAGCACCTGGATCGTTACATCATCGCCGACGATGTCACCCTCAGTGACGAAACAGATCGGATCGCGACCATTGCCCTCGAAGGTCCCCAGGCCGCGGACGTGCTCGCCAAACTCGCCGCACCCATTCCAGAGACCCTCTATTCCACAGCCAGTTGGGACGAAAGCACCATCGCACGCGTCGATTCCACCGGCAGCGGCGGATTCTTCCTCTTTATCCCCGTCGCCGACCGGCCCCGCGTCAGTGAACTTCTGGAAAGCGCCGGCGCCATCGCCGCCACCCCCAGTGATGCCGCCATCGTTCGTATTGAAAACGGCCGCCCGCGCTATGGAGAGGAGATTACGGAACGCTTTCTGGTCCAGGAAACCGGCCAGTTACAAGCGGTTCATTTCAGCAAAGGCTGCTATTTAGGCCAGGAGATTGTGGAGCGTGTTCGCAGCCGCGCCCAGATCCACCGTATCCTTCGCCACCTGGAAATCGACTCTTCCGAGGTTCCCGCCGCCGGCACGAAACTGAAATCAGATGGCAATGACGCCGCCGAAATCGTCTCCGCCGCATTCTCTCCCGCCCTCGGCAAGGTCGTCGCCATGGCCTACGTCCGCACACCCCACTCAGAGCCCGGAACCGAACTCACCCTCGGAAACGCAGTCGCCCGCGTCACATAAACTATTCCTTAATCTGGGTACGGCAGATCGTCGGGATGGACGCCGATATAGTCGGGATCAGGATCGCTGACGAAACGTACTGCCTCGATATCGGTGTAACCCTCTAGGAGAGCTTTGCAGACTCGGTGCATACCATCCATTACGCGGCCATCACCAGAAAGAATGATCGGGAAGGCCAGGTCGCAATCGAGAATTAGGCGCGTGTGCCCAACAATCTCGCGACACGTCAGTTGTTGAATCCTCTCATTCGCCCAAAACGATTCATCAAGCTCACAAATGGCGGATAACGGAACGCGCTCGGGAACCAGGTCACGCGATTGGTCGATAAGACGGGAGACGTTCCAAGCACAGAGTCCGTTCGGTGATCTTCGGAAGTGATATTGCGTGCGCATGTTTCTCTCCGCATAATTCCACGATCCGGGTATAGAACGTCGTTCGCCAGTTTCAAATAGTCTATTTCTTCAGAAACGTCCCCTGGTCCAACTCCTCGAACGCCTCCCGCAGTTGCTCTTGCGTGTTCATCACGATCGGACCATACCACGCCACCGGCTCTCCCAGCGGCTTTCCCGAAACCAGCAGGAACCGGATCCCCTCCTCGCCCGCCTGCACCTCCACTTCATCGCCGCGGTCGAACACCACCAGGGACCGATTGTCGGCATCCGACGGAGGCTTCGTGTCCAGCCACCGCACCCCTTCGGTCGGTACCGCCAGCGGACTGGACGCATTGCAGAACTTCCCGCTCCCCGCGAACACATATGCGAATGCATGGCGCGTCGTCTCCACCGGCAAACGCTTCCTGCGTCCCGGCGCTACGGACACGTCAAGATAAACCGGCTCCGCCGCCACTCCGTCCACCGGACCGCTCTTGCCCCAGAAATTTCCAGCGACCACGCGAACGTGCGTGCCGTCATCGTCCGTGATCTCGGGAATATCCACCGCCTTCACTTCCTGGTATCGCGGAGCCGTCATTTTCAGCGACGAGGGAAGATTCCCCCACAACTGGAACCCATGCATCCGCCCGGTGTCGTCGCCCTTCGGCATCTCCTGATGAATAATGCCGCTGCCGGCCGTCATCCATTGCACGTCGCCGGGAGAAATCGCGCCCCGGTTGCCCAGGCTGTCGCCGTGTTCCACCGTCCCCGCCAGCACGTAGGTAATCGTCTCGATGCCGCGATGCGGATGCCATGGGAACCCGGCCAGATAGTCCTCCGGCACGTCGTTACGAAAGTCGTCGAGCAGTAGGAACGGATCAAATTCAGACGTGTTGCCGAACCCGAACGCGCGGCGCAAATGGACACCCGCACCCTCCAGCGCCGGTTTGGATTTAATCAGTTTCTTGACGGGCCGAATGGACATACCCGCAGTCTATCTTATTCGTCAACCTCAGCCGTATTTGCCGCCTGCACCGCATCCCACATCGCCTTCTTCAACGCGTCGATCCCCTCGCCCGTCACGCTCGAAATTTTCATGAATGGCAGCCCGCGCTTCTTCACAGCCTTTTGCAGTGCCTTGATCCGAGCCGGATCCTGAGCCGCGTCCAGCTTGGTCGCCGCCACGATCATCGGCTTCTCCGCCATGGCTTCCGAGAAGCTCTGCAACTCGCCCATTACAATGTCGAAATCGCTCACCGGATCGCGCCCCGTCGCCTCGGACACATCCACCAGATGCACCAGCAGCCGCGTCCTCTCCACATGCCTCAGGAACTGAATCCCCAGCCCGTGCCCTTCGTGCGCCCCTTCGATCAGCCCTGGAATATCGGCCACCACGAACGTCGCCGGTGTGGACAAATCGTTGCTCATGCTCACCACGCCCAGGTTTGGCTCCAGCGTAGTGAATGGATAATCGGCAATCTTCGGCCGCGCCGCCGAGATGCGCGAAATCAGCGTCGACTTCCCGGCATTCGGAAATCCCACCAGCCCCACGTCGGCCAGCAGCTTCAGTTCCAGCCGCAACCGCAGCTCATCCCCCGGCTTCCCGTCTTCATGCTCCGTCGGAGTCTGGTGCGTCGCCGTCGCGAACCGCGCGTTTCCCTTCCCGCCTTTGCCTCCATGCGCGACAATGAACCGGTCTCCGGCCACCGTGAAGTCGTGCAGCACCTCACCCGAATCGGCGTCATAAACCACCGTGCCAATAGGCGTCGGCACGTCCACGGAATCGCCGTCCCGCCCCTTGCGATTACTGCCCTCGCCATGGCGTCCGCGCTCGGCCTTATGTTCAGGATTAAAACGGAAATGAAGCAGCGTATTATGGTGCGGACTCGCCACCAGGACTACATCGCCCCCACGTCCGCCATCGCCGCCGCTAGGCCCTCCGCGCGGGACAAACTTCTCGCGCCGAAACGCCAGACAGCCATTGCCGCCGTCGCCGGCCTTCACCAGGATTTTTACTTCATCGATAAACAAGGAGGAGCCTCCACCGAGCTGTGATCACAGGGAGCGGAGTCTTAATGCGGGCCGTAGCTATTGCGCTACCGCGGCAGGTGCATCGGGAACAAACGGATGAACGTTCACGAACTTTCCCATGCGCCCGCGATCGCGGAATTCAATCACGCCCGTGATCTTCGCAAACAGCGTGTCGTCCTTGCCGCAGCCGACATTCACGCCCGGCTTAATTTTGGTCCCGCGCTGCCGCACAATAATCGACCCGCCGGGAACCAGTTGGCCTCCGAACGCCTTCACGCCCAGCCGCTGCGCATTTGAATCGCGCCCGTTTTTAGAACTGCCTAATCCTTTTTTGTGTGCCATTTATACAATCTCGCTAACTTTGACGCGCGTGAAATTCTGCCGATGCCCCTGTGTGCGCCTGTACTGCTTCTTGCGCTTGAACTTGAAGACAATCGTCTTCGCCCCGCGCCCGTTGGCGACAATCGTGCCCTTCACCAGCGCGCTTCCCACGTCGGACCCGGCCTTCACCGACTCGCCGTCAAACAAAGCCAGCACTTTGTTAAACTCAACCTCCGCGCCCACATCGCCCGCAATGGACTCAATCTCCAGAAATTCCCCCGGAGTGGCGCGATACTGCTTCCCGCCCGTTTCAATAACTGCGTACATACAAATTCCCTCTTGTGGATTCTTCTGAAGAATCTCAGAACCTCCAATATACTACAGACCCCCACAGATCCGCAAAGCGTATCCGTCCTACCGAGCCGTGACCGCAGGGAGCGGTGTCTTAGCGTCGACGCCCACGTATACTGTCCTTCGTGGCCGAACTCGACGACTACGTCCTCGACGTCCTGATGCGCGACCTGGTCGGCCACGACAAATCCCCCTCCGCCTTCCTCGTCTATCTCCACATCTGGAGCCAGACCGAAGCCCGCGACCAGGAAACCGCCGCGCTCAGCCACCAGCGCATGGCCGAATACACCGGCCTCTCCAAAAGCGCCGTCCAAAGCGCCATCCGAATCCTGACCCGCCGCAAACTGATCCAATCCACCAAACCCACCGTAACCAGCACCCCCGAATACAAGGTCCTAAAACCCTGGCAACGCAAATAACCCCATTCTGGCTACTGGCTACTGGCTACTTCTTCCGGCCTCTTCGCTTTACACCGTTAAGTGAAATTAGGATAAACTTCAAAATTGAGATATGCGAACCATTCAGAAAGTTGCCGTCCTCGGAGCCGGCACCATGGGCGCCAGGATTGCCGCCCACTTTGCCAACGCCGGCATCCCCTCCGTCGTCCTCGATATTGTTCTTCCCAACCAGCCGAATCGCAACGCCGCCGCGCTCAAAGGACTTGAGAGCGTCGTCAAACTGCGCCCCGGCGGTTTTTTCGTCAACGATTCCGCCGCGCTCATCACCCCCGGCAATTTCGAAGACGACCTGGCAAAGATCTCCGATTGCGATTGGATCATCGAAGCCGTCGCCGAGAATCTCGAAATCAAGCGTGGTCTGTGGACGAAGGTCGAAGCGCTCCGCAAACCGCACGCCATCGTTTCCACCAACACCAGCGGCATCCCTCTGCATAAAATCGCCGAGGGGTTTTCGGAATCCTTCCGCCATCACTTCCTGGGCACGCACTTCTTCAACCCACCGCGCTACATGCATCTGGTGGAGCTGATTCCCCTCCCGGACACCTCGCAGAAAGTGATGGAATTCGTCTCCGCCTTCTGCGACCGCCGCCTCGGCAAAGGCGTCGTCCCCTGCAAGGATACGCCGAACTTCATCGCCAACCGCATCGGCAGCTTCTTCGGCGCCACCGTCCAAAAAATCGTCATCGAAGGCGATTACACCGTCGAGGAAACCGACCTCATCACCGGCCCTCTCATCGGCCTTCCCAACAGCGGCAGCTTCCGCCTGCTCGACATTGTCGGCCTCGACGTCTGGACCAACGTCGGCACCAATCTCTATCACGCCGTCCCCGACGACCCTTGGCGCGACCGCTTCCTGATGCCGAAGTTCCACACCGAACTCACCAGCCGCGGCTGGCTCGGCGAAAAATCAGGCCAAGGCTACTATAAGCGCGTCGGCAAGGAAAAAGAGATCCACGCCATCGACCTCCATACCTTCGAATACCATCCCGCCGTGAAGGTAAAATTCCCCGCCGCCGAAGCAGCCCGCAACATCGAGGATCTGGCCGAGCGCCTCCGTGTGCTGGTCGCCGGAACCGATCGCGTCGGAACTTTTTTGTGGAAGCTCTACAGCGATCTCTTTTTGTACTCCGCCGAACGAGTCCCCGAAATCGCCGACGAAATTTTTCAGATCGATCGAGCCATGCGTTGGGGCTATGCCAATAAACTCGGTCCCTTTGAATTATGGGACGCCCTCGGTTTCCAGAATGTCTGTAAGCGCCTCGAAAGCGACGGTCGTAAATTGCCAGAAAACGTGCAAATTATGCTCCAACAAGGCGCCCAATCATTGTACTTATGGTCGATTAAGGCCAAACAAGCGCACAAAGAATACTTCGATTTTGGCTCGGCGTCCTATAAACCACTCCACGAACGCCCCTCCCTGTCCGATCTCAAGCGCGCCGGAAACGTCATAAAGTCAAACTCCGGCGCATCTTTAATCGATTTGGGCGATGGCGTCATTTGTTGCGAATTCCACAGCAAAATGAACTCCCTGGGCGAAGATCAGATCGGCCTGATCTACAGCGCTATCAGCGAGTTGGAGAAAAACTTCGATGCAATGGTCATCGCCAACCAAGGCGAAAACTTCAGCGTCGGCGCAAATCTGATGTTGGTGCTGCTCGGTGCCCAGGAGGGTGAGTGGGACGAACTCAACGCCGCCATCCATCGCTTCCAGCAAGCCAACATGGCTTTGAAGTACGCACCCAAGCCTGTAGTCGCCGCGCCGTTCTCGCGAGCCTTGGGCGGCGGATGCGAGATCCCCTTGCATTGCAGCAGGATACAAGCTTCAGCCGAGACCTATATGGGCCTCGTCGAAGTCGGCGTCGGCCTCATTCCCGGAGCCGGTGGCACCAAGGAAATGATCGTCCGTTTGCAGGATGCCCGTAAGGCCTTTGAATTGATAGGCATGGCGAAGGTCTCCTCCAGCGCCGAAGAAGCCCGACAGTTAGGATTCCTAACCAAATCCGACGGCATCTCCATGAATCCGGACCTCTTAATTGAGGATGCCAAGGAATTGGCTCTCTCACTGGTGAAGGATTATCAGCCCGGCGTGCCCCGCACCGATGTCAAGGTCGGGGGCGAGAGCGCCTTTGCAATGTTGAAGTTAGGAGCCTGGACCATGCGCCAAGGTGGATATATTTCGGATTATGACGTGGTCGTGGCCGAAAAACTCGCCAATGTATTAAGCGGCGGCAAATTGACCGGCGAGCAACTGGTCAGCGAGCAGTATCTGCTTGATTTGGAACGAGAAGCCTTCCTCAGCCTGTGCGGAAACCCCAAGACGCAGGAGCGCATGCAATTCATGCTGAAAACCGGAAAGCCTTTAAGGAATTAATATGCAAGAAGCCGTAATTATCAATTGTTTACGCACCGCAGTCGGAAAATCAGGCCGCGGGACCTTGAAAAATACTCGCCCCGATGACATGGCCGCCGCTGTCTTTGACGACTTGTTAAAGCGCCATCCGCAAGTAAATGCAGCCGAAATTGACGACGTCATCCTGGGCTGCGCCAGCCCCGAAGCCGAATCCGGCATGAATATGGCCCGCGTCGCTCTGTTACGTGCCGGTTTGCCGGACAGCGTCCCCGGCGTGACCATAAACCGTTTCTGTTCATCGGGATTGCAAGCTATCGCCATGGCTGCGGAGAAAATTCGCTCCGGCGGCGCCGAGATCATCCTCGCCGGCGGCAGCGAGTCCATGAGCCTTCTGCCCATGTCCGGCCACAAATTCGCGCCTAATCCATGGATGGTCGATCACCAGCCGCAAATCTATATGGGCATGGGACTTACTGCTGAAGAAGTGTATCGCAAATACAACGTCAGCCGTGAAGATCAGGATCAATTCTCCTATCGCAGCCACCAAAACGCGTTGAAAGCACAGGCCGCGGGCCATTTCGACGACGAAATCGTTCCGCTCGAAGTCGACGCAACTTCGCCCAGCGGAACCAAGAAGGGAACCTTCAAGAAAGACGAAGGTCCGCGCGCCGATACTTCGCTCGAAGCCCTGGCTAAACTCCGTCCTGTCTTTCATGTAGCGGGTACAGTGACGGCCGGGAACTCATCGCAAACCAGCGATGGCGCAGCAGCGGCGATCGTCATGAGCGAGAAAAAAGCCCGCGAACTGGGCCTTAAACCCATGGCGCGATTTGTCAGCTTCGCCGTCGGCGGAGTGCCTCCCGAAATCATGGGAATCGGCCCGATTGTCGCCATTCCTAAAGCGTTAAAACAAGCCGGCCTCAAACTCGACGACATCGGATTAGTGGAATTGAATGAAGCATTTGCCGTGCAAGCGCTGGCTGTCGCACGCGAGGTGGGCTTGAATCTCGAAACCCTGAATGTGAACGGCGGCGCGATCGCCCTGGGACATCCGCTGGGCTGCACCGGCGCGAAACTGACCGCGACCATCCTGCGTGAAATGAAACGCCGCGGAGTAAAATACGGCATGGTAACAATGTGCATCGGGGGCGGCCAAGGCGCCGCCGGAATTTTTGAAAATTTGAATTAAAGAGGTAAATAATGGCTACCACGACAGTTGCGATTCCGAAAACAAAAGGCGGCGCGTTTCTGATTGAGCGCAGCAGCCCCGAAGAAATTTTCACGCCCGAAGACTTCACCGATGAACACCGCGCCATCGCGAAAACCACGGACGATTTCTGGCAAAAAGAAGTGGTCCCGAACATCGATGCCATTCGTCATCAGGATCATGCGCTGTGCGCGAAGATCCTCAAGAAATCCGGGGAGATAGGACTCACAGGCGTGGTTCTTCCGGAAAAATTCGGCGGCATGGAAATGGATATGACGTCGATGATGGTGGTGGCCGAAGGAGTTTCGCGCGAAGGTTCCTATTCAGCGTGGCACGGCGCCCACACCGGCATCGGCACGCTGCCGTTGCTGTTGTTCGGCACGGAAGCCCAAAAGGCTCAATATCTTCCGAAGCTGGCGACGGCTGAAATGATCGCGGCCTACTGCCTGAGCGAGCCCCAAGCCGGCTCCGATGCCCTGGCCGCGCGCACTCGCGCCGATCTGACTCCCGATGGGAAACACTACATTTTAAACGGCCAGAAAATGTGGATCACCAACGGCGGTTTTGCCGATTTATACACCGTTTTCGCGAAAGTCGGCGGCGAAAAGTTTACGGCGTTTCTAGTCGAACGCGCGTGGCCCGGCGTGAAGCCCGGCGCCGAAGAAAAGAAGATGGGTATCAAAGGCAGCTCCACTACGGCCGTTTTTCTGGACAACGTGAAAGTGCCGGTCGAGAACGTTCTCG
>JBEKPC010000138.1:0-14372 GCA_049521155.1 Bryobacteraceae bacterium | reverse complement strand
CGGCAGCGTCGGCATCGGATTCGCCCTGCCCATCAATCGCGCCAAAAGCCTGCTCGACGATTTCCGGGCCGGCCGCAAGCAGGCGCGCCTCGGCGTCTCGACCGTCTACGTCGCTGGCGATGTCGCGCAGGCTTTGGAGCTTCCCACCTCAGGAGGTTTGCTGGTCCAGGAAGTCGCGGCCGGCTCGTCGGCTGAAACCGCGGCCCTGCATGGCGCGCGCCGCATGGTCCTGATCGGCAATCAGGAAGTCGGCATCGGAGGCGATTTCATCACCGCCATCGATGGTAAACAGGTAACGGAAATCGACGCCATCACCCGCGCCCTGGTGAAAAAGCATCCCGGCGATATTCTGGATCTAACCATATTCCGCGGCGGCCGCAGCATCGATGTAAAGGTCAAACTCGGCGAAGCCACTGACGACCAACTTTAAGGAGAATCCATGAAGCGATTTTTAATTGAACGAGACATTCCGCAGGTTGGCAGTCTGGAGCGCGAGCAGCTTCGCGCCGCCGCCAAAACATCGAACAGCGCCTTGCGCGAGCTTGGCCCGGACATCCAATGGATCGAGTCCTTCGTCGCCGCCGATAAAACATTCTGCATCTACCTGGCCAAGGACGAAGAAATCATCCGCCGCCATGCCGAAATCAGCGGCTTCCCCGCCACCAAAATAACCGAAATCCGCAAAACCATCGACCCCACCACAGAGCGCTCCTAATATGGCCGCCGCTCACTTCACCCGTGCCAATCGGTTTCTTTCTCACTGCGACCAACTCCCATCAAGGACCGTCGTCTAACCGATATACTATGCAGGTGCATCCCCAGGAAGCCGCCCACCTCCCTGAAGAAGGCACCCTAGCCTCCGCCGGTTCCCGCCGAGCCCTCGCCGGATTCTTCGTCTCCGGCCTCCTCATCGCCTTCCTCGGTGCGATCCTGCCTTCCTGGCAATATCATCTTTCGTCGGAATACGGAACGGTAGGACTGTACTTCGTCGGCCTCATCGCCGGAATTCTTTCCTCCGTCTGGATCTCCCCTCCGCTCCTCGAAAAAAAGGGCATCGGCTGGACGCTCGCCTTCGCCTGCGCCGCCGCCTCTTGCGCGTTGCTCTATCTCGCTTTCGTGTCGCCCCCGTTTTCCCCGTGGTGGCGAATCGCCGGAATGGTTTTGATCGGATGCGCCGCCGGCATTCTGCACACCGCGATTTTCAACGCGATTTCGCCTATGTACCGTCACGATCCAGTGGCCACCGTGAACCTCGGCGGCATGCTGTTCGGACTCGGATGCCTCACCGTGGCCTTGCTCGTCTCCGGTACGTTCTATATTTATAGCGCCCCCACCATTCAGGTCTGGATCGCTATCATCCCCGCTCTCTTCGGATGGCTCTACGTGCGCTCCCGCTTCACCGCGCAGCCCTTCGCCCACGCGCCCTCCCCTCACGCCGTGCTTGCCGAATTGCGCAGCCCTGGAGCCGTCCTGTTCAGCCTCGTGCTCTTCTTTCAATTCGGAAATGAGTGGGCCGTCGCCGGATGGCTGCCGCTCTTCCTCAGCCAGCGCTTAGGCATCAGCCCCGCCACTTCGCTCGGCATGCTGGCCCTCTACTGGTTCGCGCTCCTGATCGGCCGCATCGTCGCCCAATGGTTGATGCGCCGCGTCAAGCACACCCGTCTGCTCATCTTGAGCGTGCTCGGAGCCATGTTCGGTAGTGTCATCTTAATCGAGACCGACAACCGCTTCGGAGCCATCGCCGGCGTCCTGCTCTTAGGAGGCTCCTTCGCCCCGATTTACCCTTTGGTGGTGGAGCGCATCGGCCACCGTTTCCCGTCCTATCATCCCGGCTTCTACAACGGCCTTTTTTCCTTCGCCATCGCTGGAGGAATGCTAGCCCCCTGCACGCTAGGCTATTTCGCATCCCTATGGGGAATCTGGGTAGTAATGGGCCTGCCCCTAATAGGCTCAGCCATGGTCTTCCTATTGCTAATGCTAGTCTGGCTAGAAGCCCGCTTCAACACCGCCGCCCAAATCCAATAACGACCTTTTCCGGATGTGGGGCAGGATGCCATCCTGCACGCCGGTTGCTACCGGCGTTTCCCGCCAACCCCTCCGCAACGTCTCTGGACACCTTCATATTATGGTCATTTAAGCCTCGCTACAGGCATGTTTCGGAGCATTTAAGGGCCTGTTATCATTCATTACAACGATGCGAAGCGCGCTTTTTCTCCTCTTAGCCGCGTCCTGCCCGGCCCAGACGCTCCCGGAGCGCCTCAACCATCTTCTCGAAACCGGCCCCGGAAAATACTTCGCCGGCATCCAGGTCGTCTCGCTCGATACCAAGAAAATCCTCTTTAAATACAACGACGAAGACCTCTTCATGCCCGCCTCCAACATGAAGGTTCTTACCACTGCGTTGGCGCTGCTGCGTTTGGGCCCCGATTATCGCTTTTCCACCCATCTGGTTCGCGAATCCACCGGCGACGTAGTGCTCATCGGCAGCGGGGATCCATCGCTCTCCGGCCGGGTCTATCCCTATGCAATAGATAGTGGTTCCGGCCCGCCGTTGCATGCTTTGGAAGCGTTGGCCGATCGCGCGGTTGCCGCCGGACTCACCAGAATCGACGGCGATGTAGTGGGCGACGATCGACTCTATCCATGGGCTCCTTATCCGCCCAGTTGGACCGAGGACGACATGCAACGCGAATACGGCGCTCCCGTTAGCGCGTTGACTTTAAACGACAATATCATCGCATTGACCATTGAGCCTGGAGCCGAAGCAGGGGATGCCGCGAAGATCTCGCTCTCGCCCCAAATTGAATACTATGCCATTGATAACAGGATTGTTACGGTAGCCAAGGGTGGAGAAGCGCGCATCCGGATTTCCCGTGCTCAAAACGGCCGCCAATTGCTGCTCTGGGGCAGCATTCCAGCCGGCCATTCCTCCTTTGGCGAAGATCTTCCAGTCGACGATCCCGCACTGTTTTCGGCCCAAGCTTTGTATGACTTACTCACTCGCCGCGGTGTCACCATCACCGGAAAACCAGTCGCGCGGCACCGCTCCGTACACGACGATTACAATCCCGCGCCTTCCGAAGAACTGGCCACGCGCGTATCCCCGCCGCTCGTCGAATTATTGCAAGTCACAGATAAGACAAGTCAAAATCTGCACGCCGAACTAATGCTGCGCGCAGTCGGCCATGCCACCCGTTACATGGGAACCCGCGAATCGGGAATCGAAGAAATGGCAACTCTATTTAAACAAGCAGGAGCCGCGGCCGGCGACGCAAGACTCGAAGACGGCAGCGGCCTGGCCCGCAACGTAATGGTGACGCCGCGCCTGATGGTCAGAATTCTCGCCCATCTCTATGCATCTAAGCATCGGGAAGCCTTTATTTCTCTCTTCCCGATCGGTGGCGAAGACGGCACGTTGAAAAACCGTTTAACGAGCGAAATCCACGCCAAAACTGGGACGCTGAGCCGGGCGATTGCTCTATCTGGTTATGTCGAAAGCAAAACCCGCGGCTGGCTGGCATTCTCGATCATCGTGAACAGCTTTTCCGCGCCTCCCAGCGACGTGCGCAAATGGATTGATAAAATAGCATCAGAACTTACGGAGTAAAATATGCCCATTTTTGAATACCGATGTGACGGATGCGGAACCAAGTTTGAAAAACTGGTCCGCAGGTCGGAAGACGCAACGCTCTGCCCATCGTGTGGCGATACGCACGTAACCACGCAATACTCGACGTTCGCGGCGCGGGCGAATGGAGTGGCGAAAGAGCCGTCGATGGGCGGGTGCCCGCCGGGGATGTGCCAGAATCCGGGATTCTGCGGAAGGAATTAGGCTGTATATGCATTGCATATATATTGGGATATAATGCCAAGAAAACCTGTTGAGATGCCGAAGTTCAAGAACGAAAGTGACGAGGCGGATTGGTGGGCGAGCGCAGCGGGGCGTACTTTCGCAGAGCAGAAGTCAAGAAAGGCTCAGGCAAAGGGAGTTAAGTTTTCCGGGTCGTCTGTGATTGCCCGAATGAACAAGAAGAGCACCACGCAAATCGCTTTACGACTGCCAGGGTCCGATATCGAGGAGGCGCGGAAGGTTGCGGGACGAAAAGGGATCGGGTATCAAACACTCATAAAGAAGATTGTTCATGAGGGATTGCAGCGCGAGGCTAAGCGGGGGTGGAGGCGTGGCGTCAGTTCAAGAAATTCAACGGAAACTGTGGCGCTTTCTCGACGGTGGTATTGAACTGCATGAGTTCGAGAATTTTTTTGTGCCTAGGCTTTGGGATATTGAAGGCTCCGGGGACGAAGCCGCCACCGAATTGGCTGGACATATTCATATTCTGATCGCGGAATACTCGCGAGGGGACCGATCTTTGGCTTCGCTCAAGGAAGAGTTGGGCCGGATCGCTCAGCATCCGGTCGAAGTGGAGACTCGTTCACGATAGCTCAGGCTTGCTGCAATCCCCTCCCTGACGGTCAGGGTTCGGTTGGGGCTTGTTCCCGTTGCCGGGCAGAAGCTTGACCGTCAGGGAGGATTCGAAATGCCAACAAAACCAGTTGAAAATTCCGAAGTTCAGGAACGAGAGTGACGAGGCTGACTGGTGGCTAGCGCTGAGGGGCGTGCGTTCGCTGAGGAAAAGTCGAGGGAGGCTCAGGAGAAGGGAATTAAGTTTTTGGGCTCGCGACTCATGGGGCGGTTGAACAAAAAGAGGTGGGTCAATGGGCGGCTCGAGCCACTGTGAGCTTACGCCATGATCCACCGGCTGTCTCAGTTTTCCCGGTCGCTCCTGAGTCTGAAGCGGTCTCGTCCGTCACGCTTTCTTGCGGGCGATGCGTGGGCGCGGCTGGCCTAATCGCGGTCAAGCTTCATCGGATCAATCACCGCGTTCGGATCATCATCGAACCCATCCAGTTCGTAATCAGGCAATCGTAGCTGTGGTTCTGATGCATTGGGAGGCCAGTTGGGATGCGGCCACAGGCCAGCCCTCTTGGCATAGCGTTTTCCCTCTGTGTCCGTAACTACGAACCGAGCATGTATCCACTCACCTTGGTATAGATCTGCCGGTATGGGTGCCGTGCCATGGGCAAAGAATAGACCGCGTATAGTGTCACCAGGGCCCAGCTTTCCTTCCTCGAAGCGCCGGTGATTGATTCCCATGTCGCGCGGGTAATCAATGAAAGTGTCATAGACCCGATAGTTCGTTTGCTGGATTTCCTTGGGGTCCTGCACCAATTTCCAATTGTCTTCGTTCCAAGGTACTTCGAGCGAGTAGTCAGCAATGACTTGGTGAATTGGTGGCGAAAAAGTCCCCAACGGCCACGTGCGCACAGCTTAAGTGACTCGATAAGTAGCGGATAAAAGTCACGTTCCAGCTCATCAAGTCGCCTCTGCTGAATCCTGGCCCTCTTGTCCATTTGCGGCTAGCTCCGCTTGAGTTATTTCTTGCGCAACGAAATTCCTAGATCTCTCAAATTCTTTTCTGGGACTTCGCTGGGGGCGTCGCACATTAGGTCGGTGCCTTTGGCGGTTTTGGGGAAGGGGATTACTTCCCTTATCGATGTTTCGCCGGCTAGTAAGGCTACCAGGCGGTCTAGGCCTAGCGCGATGCCTCCGTGAGGTGGGGCTCCGTATTCTAGGGCTTCTAACAGGAAGCCGAAGCGTTTCTTGGCTTCTTCCTCACTGAAGCCTAGGGCGGAGAAGACTTTTGATTGGATGTCGCGGCGGTGGATTCTTATGCTGCCGCTCGCCAGTTCCGTCCCGTTTAGGACTAGATCATAGGCTTTGGAACGGCATCTCGCGGGATCTGTGATTAGCTTCTCAAGATCTTCATCGTAGACGCTGGTGAAGGGGTGATGGGCGGCGTTCCAGCGGTTGTCTTCGGCGTCCCATTCGAACATGGGGAAGTCGAGGACCCAGAGGAATTGGAAGTTTTGAGGGTCCAGCAGTTTGTGGCGGTCGTTGTATTTTTGGGCGGCGTGGAGGCGGAGTTGGCCGCAGGCTTGGAGGACGGTGTAGTCAGGAATGTGGCCTTCCGGTTCGCGGCTCCAGCCGGCTAACATTAACAGGTCGTCTTCCTGGGCTCCGACTCTGGCTCTTAGTTGCACCATGGCTTCGGGGAAGTCTTTGTCGAGACGCTTCATGTCTCCGAAGACTCTGAGACCTTTTTCTTTGCCGAAGTCGCGGAGTAGGTCGGACTGACTTCTTGTGATGGGGCCTACTTTTGGGATGCGGATGGCTACCAGAGGCAGACCTTCGGTGGTCAGACCTGCGCCGGGGAACAAGTCTTCGACGCAATGGAAGGGAGGGATGCGCAGGTCGGGTTTATCGATTCCATAAGAACGCATGGCCTGCGCGTAGGTGAGGCGCGGAAAGGGCTGCGGGATGTGGTAGCCGGCGGCTTTCGAGGCGGCGACTACCAGGGGTTCGACCATTTCGAAAATCTGCTCCGGTTGAGGAAAGCTCATTTCGATATCGATTTGTGTGAACTCAGGTTGACGGTCGGCGCGCAGATCTTCGTCGCGGAAGCAGCGCACGATCTGGAAATATTTGTCGAAGCCGCTGATCATTAATAGCTGTTTGAAAATCTGCGGCGATTGCGGCAGGGCGTAGAAGGTGCCGGGATTGACGCGGCTGGGCACCAGATAATCGCGCGCGCCTTCGGGAGTGGAGCGGGTCATGAACGGGGTTTCGATTTCCAAGAAGCCTCGTTCGACCATGGTCTGGCGGACGGCGAAGGAAACTTTCGAGCGCAGGATAATATTGCGCTGCATTTTGGGACGGCGCAAATCGACGTAGCGATATTTGAGGCGCGACTCTTCGTTGACGTCGATGGACTCCTCCATCGGGAAGGGAGGGGTGCGGGATTCATTGAGAATCCAGAGCTTTTCTACGGCTACTTCGACTTCGCCGGTCGCGATGGCCGGGTTGATGGTTTCCGCTGAGCGGACCTTCACAACGCCTTCGACCGCGATGACGTATTCGGAGCCGAGGAGTTCGACCTTCTTATGAAGCTCGGGGTCGGAGGCTTCATTGAACACGAGCTGCGAGACGCCTTCGCGGTCGCGCAGGTGGATGAAGACCAGGCCGCCGAGGTCGCGGCGGCGATGGACCCAGCCCATCAGGATGGCACGTTGGCCGGCATCGGTGGAGCGAAGCTCTCCGCAGGTATGTGTGCGGCGCAGGTCGCCCAAAAAATCTAAAGGTACAGATTCCATTTATTTTTTATCCGTTTAATTTTGTTGCTCACGGTACAGCGCTGCTTTTTCCACGTAATGCTTTACGCCTTCCGCGAATCTTTGCTGTTCCTCGGCGGTGACGGCTCGTTTCACCTTGGCGGGGACGCCCATCACGAGGGTCGACGGAGGGACTTCCATGCCTTCGGGAACGAGCGCTCCGGCCGCCACGACGGAGCCTTTACCGATTTTCGCGCCATTCAAAATAATGGAGCCGATGCCGATGAGGGTGTCGTCCTCAATGACGCAGCCGTGCAGCATGACAAGGTGTCCCACGGTAACGCGGCTGCCGATGGTGAGCGGAAATCCGATATCGGCATGGAGCACGCAGTTGTCCTGAATACTGACTTCGTCGCCGATGCGGATGGGGGCGGTATCGCCACGCAGGGAGGCGCAGGGCCAGATGCTGGAACGGTCGCCGATGACGACGTCGCCGATGACCTGGGCGCTGGGATCGATGAATGCGGATGGCGCGACCGTTGGCGCGACGGCGTTGAAATTACGAATCATGATCGGGAACTTTCATGATACGACAGGAGGTACTCTAAGAGCATGGAAGTGGGTGATGGCGGCGATTCTCAGGAGGCGGAAATAGTTCACGTTTTGGTCAGGCGGCGGAAGTTGGCGGTGGTGGTCTCGGCGATGGCTTGTTCACTGACGCCGCGGAGGGATGCTAGTTTTTTGGCGGTCTCTACCAGGAAGGCTGGTTCGTTGCGCTTGCCTCGTTTGGGGACGGGGGCGAGATAGGGGGCGTCGGTTTCTATCAGGAGGCGGTCGGCGGGACACATGCGGGCGGATTCCTGGATTTCTAACGCTTTGGGGAAAGTCACGATGCCGCCGAAGCTTAGGTAGAAGCCCAGGTCCAGGGCTTGTTGCGCTTGGGCGGGATTGCCGGAGAAACAGTGCATGATGCCGCCTCGGTCGGGGTTCCAGCGGTTGCGGAGGGCGGAGATGGTGTCGTCCCAGGCTTCCCTTGTATGGATGACGATGGGCTTTTTCGCGGCTTCGGCGATGTTCATTTGCTCGACGAAGACTTGGAGCTGGGTGTCGCGCGGGGAGAAGTCGTAATGATAGTCCAGGCCGATTTCGCCTACGGCGATTACTTTGGGGTGGTCAGCGAGTGCGGCGAGCTGCTCCCGGTCGAACGGTTTGCTGGCGTCGTGAGGATGGACTCCTACTGTGGCGTAGAATGCTGCATATTTGTCGGCTAGGCGAATTCCCGCTTCTAAATCGGGCGGGCCATTGCCGGTGCCGATGGCGAGGAGGTGGATGACGCCAGCGGCGAGGGCGCGCTCGATTACGGCTTCGCGGTCCGGGTCGAACTGGTCGCTATCGAGGTGGCAGTGGGAGTCGATTAGCATCCTATTTCAGCCGCGCGCCGATCGGGACTTCTTCGATGAAACTTACTAGGGATGCGGGGCCGTTTTCTAATGATGCGGCTACGATCATGCCTTGCGACTCGATGCCGCGCAGTTTACGAGGGGCGAGATTAGCGACGATGGCTACTTTGCGGCCGACCAGCGCCTCAGGCTTATAGACTTCGGCGATGCCGGCTACAATGCTGCGGGGTTTGGGCTCTCCTATATCAATGTGGAGGTGCAGGAGTTTGTCGGATTTCGGGACGGGCTTGGCGTCCAAGACGACGCCGACGCGGAGGTCGACTTTTAGAAAATCGTCGATGGTGATATGGTTGACCGGCTCTGCTTTGGGAACTGGCTTGCCTAAAACGGCTTGCTGGCGGGCGTATTCTTCGATTTCCAGTTCTTTCATTTTCTCGATCGAGATTTTAGGGTCGGCGCGGGGAAAGACGGCGGCTACGGTGCCTAAGGATTGGCCAGCGGGGAGGTGTCCCCAGTGGAGGTCTTTGGTGCGGACATCGGTGATGGGGGTGGTGAAGCCGAGCTGGGAATAAATTTTCGCGGTGGATTCGGGGAGAACGGGCGACAAAAGAGACGTGACGATGCGCAGGGCTTCGGCGGCGGTGTAGAGAGTCTGGTCGAGAAGCTTTTCGGCTCCTTCGGCCTTCGCCTGCTTCCAGGGAGCTTGCTCGACGATGTATTTGTCGACGACGGCGATCAGGCCCCAGATGATTTCGAGAGCCTTGGAAAATTCGAATTTCTCGAACGCATCCAGTGCGGCGGCGGTGGCTTCGGTGGCGGTTTCGGCGATATGGGAGTCGCCTGCCGATTCGGGAACGATACCGGCGCGGTATTGATGGATCATCGACAAGGTACGGCTGGCGAGGTTGCCGAGGCCGTTGGCGAGATCGGAATTATAGCGGCCTACCAATGCATCGAAACTGAAGCTGCCGTCCTGACCGAAGACGACTTCGCGCAACAGGAAATAACGCAGAGCATCGGTCCCGAGCACCTTATGAATCGGCGTAGCGCGGACGATATTGCCGCGCGATTTGCTCATCTTATCGTTCTCAAAGAGCAGCCAGCCGTGGGCGAAGATGCGCTTCGGTAGAGGCAGATCGGCGGCCATCAGGAACGCGGGCCAGTAGATGGCGTGGAAGCGGACAATCTCCTTGCCGATGAGGTGGAGGTCGGCGGGCCAGAGGTCGTCGCCATGAATTTTGTCGCCTTCGACGGCGCTCATATAAGTGGTGAGGGCGTCGAACCAGACGTAGAAAACGTGCTGGGGTTCGTCGGGGACAGGGATGCCCCATTTGATGGACGTTCTGGTGATCGAAAGATCTTGGAGACCTTGCTTGACAAAGGCGATGACTTCGTTGCGGCGCGATTCGGGCTGAATGAAATCGGGCTGGTCCTGGTAGAGAGCGAGGAGCTTCTCTGCGTACTCGGAGAGACGGAAATAATAATTTTCTTCGACCACGGTTTCAGTGGGACGGCCGCAATCGGGGCAGGGATCGCCGGGCTTGGCGTCGTTGACGTAGGCGTTATCGAAGATGCAATATTGGCCGGTGTAGTGGCCTTTATAAACCTGGCCGCGCTCACGGCAGCGGCGGAACAAATCCTGCACGGCGTGGGCGTGGCGGTCGCTGGTGGTGCGCTCGAAACGATCGATATGAAGGCCGAGGATCTCCCACTGGCGGCGGAATTCCTCCGAGATGGTGTCGGTGTACTCGCGGGGAGTTTTTCCCTGCGCTAAGGCGGCGCGCTCCACGTTGACGCCATGCTCATCGGTGCCGGTGGCGAGGATCGCGTGGAAGCCCTGCATCTGTTTCAACGCGCGGATGGTGTCGGCGGCGATGGTGGTGTAGGCGTGGCCGATGTGGGGCGCGGCGTTGGTGTAATAGATCGGAGTGGTGAGGTAATATTTTTTCATCTAAGGCGCACTTCTATATTGGCAGGGCACGGGGCTGGCTTACAACGTTTATCTAATCTTCAAATAGGCGGCTTGGGCAGCGGCCAGCACTTCGGGAAGAGGCGTTCCGGTGCGCGACGCGATTTCGCGGCAATCGTCGTATTCAGGGGCGAAGGAGCCGTGGCCGGAGACTTTGACGCGAAGTTTTCCGAATTTGGTTTCCACGACGACGATGCGGCGCTCTTCGATTCTGCGCTCGGCGGAATAGATGCGGAGGCCGAGGGTCGAGGTTTCGGAGAAAACGAGTTGCGCGAGCGTTTCCTGGTCCTGCGGCCTGGCGATGACGCGGAGCAGGGAGCCGGGGCGATTTTTTTTCATTTGCAGAGGCGAGAGAGACGCGTCGAGTGCGCCGGCCTCCATCAATCGTTCGAGGGCATAGCCGAGGACTTGCGGGCTGGAGTCGTCAATGTTGGCTTCAATCACGCTGACGGTGGTCGATTCGGGCGCGCCAGTGCGTTCGCCGATGAGGACGCGGAGGACGTTGGGGGATTCCTTAAAATCGCGATCACCGGCGCCGTGGCCAATGCTGGAAATACGCATGGGCGGCATTGGGCCGAAGCCGGAGGAAAGGGTGGCGGCGATGGCGGCGCCGGTGGGGGTAGTCAATTCCATGGCGGGGCCGCGGGCGTAAATGGGCTTTCCGGCTAATAAATTCGCCGTCGCGGGAGCGGGGATGGGGAGCACGCCATGCTCCGTCAGGACGGTGCCGCTACCGACGTTTATGGCCGAGGAGCGGATTTCGTCGACGTGGAGGAGATCGAAGGCGACGCAGGCACCAACAATGTCGGCGATGGAATCGGCCGCGCCAACTTCGTGAAAATGGACCTTTTCGATGGAAACGCCGTGGACAGAGGACTCGGCTTCGGCGAGGCGCTGAAACACGGTGGCGGCATCATGTTTGGCGCGCGGCGAGATGCCGGAGCGATCGATGATCGATAAAATGTGGGAGAGATGGCGGTGTTTCTGCGGCTCATCACTGAGATGGACTTTGAATTTTGACGCGGCGAGGCCGTTTCGCTTGGTTTTCTCGACTTCGAATCGGGAGCCAATGGAGAGAGACTCCAAAGCGTCGATAACGGCGGCGGCGGGCGCTCCGGCGTCGATAAGGGCGCCGACCGTCATATCGCCGCTGATGCCGGAGAAGGCGTCAAGATAGCAGACCATGTTTTATTATCTGACAGCCGCGCGTCGACTTTCCGTCGACGCACGTTATTTATTCGGAATTAGGCGACGCGGGCGTTGAGTTTCAAGGGTTCCGCGCGAGGCTCAGACAATGTTTCGGCGAGGTCGACGCCCTTGAGCGTGACGGTGTAGCGGCCGTTGTCGCTGCGGGTAATAAACTGGCCTTCCTTTAAATACCAGAGCGTGAATTCGAGGTGTTCCTTGGGCACGCCGAGGAGATCTTCAAAATCCTTAAGGTTCATCGAGGGCTGGTCGGGTTGGACGATGCGTTTGCGATAGAGGAGGGATAGAATGCCGGAGCGTTTGCGGCGCTCGGACTCGACCCCTTGCGCCGAGGTGGTCTGGTCGAAAATTTTCCAAGTAAGGCGACGAGCAGCCCGGTGCTCGATGTCGAAGGCCGCGCGCTTTTCGGGGTCGCCGAGGACTTTGTAAGCCTCCGTGAGGGCGTGAAACGCTTCTGAATTGCCGGTTTCCTGATTGTCTGGATGGAAGCGCTGGGCGAGTAGGCGATAGACGCGGTGGATAGTATCGAGATCAGCGTTGGGGCTGATTTGCATCGTCTCGTAATGGTCTACAAACTGTTGCATCGGAATCGATGCAACAGTTATCCGTGAAACGGAAGGATTTTGCTATAGCGGAATGGTACTGTTTTGATCATACGGAGGTTCTATCAATAGGCCGCTCGTTCGCTCGCAAAAGAACGGCCTTTGTCTCAAATAATTAACTTCCTTGAGCGGCGGCTCCGGTCATTACGGAGGAAATCTGGCTAAAGATCGTACTGATGCTTTGAGCGACGTTGGGCATAATCGCTCCGGCAGCGACTGCGACAAAGCCGGCCATTAAAGCGTACTCGATTAAGTCCTGGCCGCGTGAATCTCTCCAGGACAGTTTCAATTTCAGCGCAATAAACGTAAGCAGATTCATGAATTGATGCTAATTGTATTTGAATTTTCCGACACTCAGGGAAAAGCACTAATACAATTGCCGAACTACTCCTAATTACCTTAGTACCGATTTACTAAGCCAGTGTGTTGGGAATGCCGGGTTAGGCGACGCGGGTATCGTCGATGGTAAGAGGCTGGGTGCGGTGGGCCGCGAGCGTTTCAATCAATTCGACGCCTTTTAGGGTGATGGAATGGCGGGCTGAATCGGAGCGAAGAAGATAGCCGCCTTCCTTGAGATACCAGAGGCTGAACTCGAGCTGTTCGCGAGGCATTCCGAGGAGATCGAGCAGGTCGCGCAAGCCCATGGCTGGCTGATCCGGATGGGCGAGGCGCTTTTTATAAAGGATGGTTAGAATTTCGTGACGCTTGCGATGTTCGTCGGCGAGAGTCGAGGTGGACTGTTCGAATTGATCGCGCTTGGCCTGATAATGCGAGCTGCGGTGTTGGGAATCGTATTCGGCTCGTTTTAGAGGATCGGCAAGCGCCTGATAGGCGTCCGAGATCAGGCGAAACGCGGCGGCGTCGCCGGTATCCTTGTTATCCGGATGAAAGCGCTGGGCTTGCACGCGATAAACGCGATGAACGGTCTCCTGATCGGCGTTTGGACTGATCTGGAGGACCTCGTAGTAATCGACAAACACTAAGGGTAGTATCGGCGAAAAGTCGCGTGCGGTCTATAAGGCTTTCTACTGAGCCGGGCCGCCGCGGACAACAGTGATCTGGCCAGCGGGGGCTGCGCCTACCAGGAAAACGTGGGTCACGCCGGTGGTGGAATCAAACGTGTTCAGCGCATAGGATAGCGAGCAGGGGACGCTGGGCGTGGTGGTGCTCGCAACAACCACCTTAAGCAATACGCGATTCGCGCCGGCCGTAATGACGTTGCTGGCCACTGAAGGTGTGATCGACGCGACAGCATCGGCGGCCAAAGTGAAGCTGGTGGCCCCGCCGATCGCGGTTCCTTGGGAGGCGGTACTGAAGGTCACCGTGCCGGTGCAGGAGGAGGCGTTGCCGTTGGTTGGGTTGGTGGCCAAATTGATGAGATTTACTTCAATATTCTCAGTGGGCGCCAGAGCGACCAGAGGAAACGTGAAACTCGATGTGCGGGAAATGGTGGCGTTTTGCGCAAACGCGGACCCCGTCAGGATTGCGGCCAGGGCAAAAAGACCGAAGTTTCGTGTGGACATATAGTCACCTTTCGAATGAAATGGATCAGCCGAAGGGCCTCGGCTGCTATGGACGCTACCGATTTAGACGGGGATTTTCGGAATCCGGTTACGACAATGCGCTTCTGGCGGCGAGAACCAGGTCGAGGGCGATGTCCGGATCGGATGCGAGCGCCGTGAGATGCCCCATCTTCCGCCCAGGGCGTGGAGCGAGTTTGCCGTAGAGATGCAGCTTCACGTTGGAATAGGCGCAGGCGGCCAGCCAGTTGGGTTCCCGGCTGGTCCAGATATCGCCCAGGAGATTCGCCATGGCGGCGGGACGCAGCAGTTCGGTGGACCCGAGAGGCAATCCGCAAACGGCGCGCAGTTGCTGCTCGAATTGACTGGTGACGCTGGCGTCGAAGGTGAGATGGCCGGAGTTATGTGGGCGGGGAGCAAGCTCGTTAATCAGCAGGCGTCCGCCGGGTTCGACGAAAAATTCCACGCAGAGGACGCCGACTACGTCGAGCGCTTCGAGGACGGC
>JBEKPC010000137.1:0-14490 GCA_049521155.1 Bryobacteraceae bacterium | reverse complement strand
ATCGGGCACGACTTCCGTCACCAAACCCAACTCCAGCGCTTCCCGAGCCGTATAGACCTCCGACAGCAGCGACATTTTCAAAGCCCGGTCCACACCCATGAATCGCGTGAAAAAATACGCCCCGCCCTCATCCGGAATCAGCCCGAATTTAAGACTCGTATCGCCCAGCTTCGCGCTCTCCGCCGCAATGCGAAAATCGCACGCCAGCGCCAGCGTCAGCCCTCCCGCTACCGCAGCCCCGTTCACCGCCGCGATCACCGGCTTGTCGAACCGGTCTAAAAACCGGATCAGCACGTGCATGTTTTCACGCATCTCCAGCATCGATTCCAAACGATGTCCGCGATACCGCGCCGGATATTGAAAATCGCGGCTGATGTCGCCGCCCGCGCAAAACCCTTTGCCCGCGCCGGTCAGAATCACCACGCGAATCGCATCGTCGTCGCGCGCATCGGCCAGCGCCTCTAGAATTTCATGAACCATCGTCTCTGAATATGCGTTGCGCTTCGTTGGACGATTCAATGTAATCGTTGCGATGCGCCCGTTTTTCTCGAACAGAATCTCGTTCATAAATTCGGGCCCAGCGTCGCCATCCCTCCGTCCACCACCAGCGATTCTCCCGTCGTACTCTTCGCGATCGCCGCGAAAAACAGCGTCGCTTCCGCCACATCTTCCACTGACGCCAATTGCCGCAGCGGGGTGATCTTCTCGCTCGCGTCGAACGATTCTTTCGTCCATCCGGCGAACCGCGTGCGCACGAATCCCGGCAGCACCACGTTCACCCGAATCCCCGGCGCCAGCGCCCGCGCCAGCGACTTCGTCATCGTCACCACTCCCGCCTTCGACGCCGCGTATACGATGGAGCTGCCTTGCCCCGTCATCGACGCCACCGACGAAATGTTCACGATCGACGCGCCCTCTCGCTGTTTGAGAAACGGCACCGCCGCGCGCACGCAGTAAAACAAGCCGCGCAGATTCACGTCCAGCGTGTGGTCCCAAATCTCATCCGTCAAATCACCCAACTGCGCATGCGGTATCCGCGTGCTCCAGCCGGCGTTGTTGATCAGGTAGTCGATCCTCCCATATTCGCGTTCCGTCGCGTCCATCAGTTCGATAGCCTGAGGCTCTTTTGAAACGTCCGCGCCCACCGCGATCGCCGTTCCTCCCTCGGCTTGAATCGCAGCCACAACCTCCACCGCCGCGTCGCGGGAGCTGCTGTAATTCACCACCACTTTCGCTCCGCGCCGCGCGAACAATTCCGCAATCGCGCGGCCCATGCCCGTCCCCGCGCCCGTAACCACCGCAACTTTGTCATCGAGTCTCATGTCGCCATCATCTTAACCCAAATTGTTTACTAATCTTTGTAGTGCCCGTCCTGTGGGGCCGCCATTTTTGGCGGCTCTTTCCGCCGCATCGAAACATGACGTCGATGCCCGCTTGTGCGATCATCATTTTTTGGAGGAAATAATGAAAAAACTGATCGCCGCACTCGGCCTGAGCGCCGTCTGCTTATCTGCCGCTGCCGAGTCCGACGCACCCAAGCGCCTACAGGCCGCCGCCGACGTCTTCAAGGAAGTGATGGGCATTCCCGATAAAGCGATCCCTCAGGACCTGGTCAATAAAGCGCAATGCATCATCATCGTGCCGGGATTGAAGAAGGGCGCGTTCATCGTCGGTGCAAAATATGGAAAAGGATTCGTTTCCTGCCGCAGTAAAACCGGCGTCGGCTGGGGTGCTCCAGGATCGGTCCGTGTGGAAGGCGGCAGCTTCGGCTTTCAGGCCGGCGG
Organism: Bryobacteraceae bacterium; assembly: GCA_049521155.1. Classification (GTDB taxonomy): domain Bacteria; phylum Acidobacteriota; class Terriglobia; order Bryobacterales; family Bryobacteraceae; genus Palsa-187. The sequence continues at coordinate 12,706 of JBEKPC010000137.1, read as the reverse complement.
TACGGAGACCGATGTCATTATGCTCGTGATGAATGAGAGCGGCATGAATCGCCTGCTCACCACCAAATTCACTCTCGGTGGCGATGTCACCGTTGCCGCGGGCCCTGTCGGCCGCTCCACGCAAGCCGAGACGGACGCCGCCATGACCGCCGAAATCCTCACCTGGTCCCGCGCCCGCGGCCTGTTCGCAGGCGTTTCGCTCAGTGGCGCCACTCTGCGGGAAGATGCCGATTGGAACAACGATCTTTACGGCCGCAAAATCACCAATCGTGAGATTGTCACTTCCACCATCGCCGCCCCAGCCCCGGCTCTGCCTCTGCTTGAAGAATTGAACCGCTATTCGAGCCGGAAATAGATTATGGCCGTGCACTCAGATGACGTGAACCCAGATGACGTCTCCGCCCGCATGCGTGACGATTGGAACGCCCGCGCCCGGGAGGATGCCGGCTATTACGTAGCCTTCGGCCGCCGCGACCAGGACGATGCCGAGTTTTACGCCACTGCCACTCAAATGGTCACCAGTCTCGAATCCGAGCTGCGCCGATTCCCTCTATCCGGCCGCGGATCCTGGCGAGCCCTGGAAATCGGCTGCGGTCCCGGCCGCCTCATGCGTCCCATGAGCCGCCATTTCGTCGAAATCGATGGCGTCGATGTTTCCGATGAAATGATCGCCATCGCCAGGCAGCGTTTGAGCGATCTCCCCAACGCGCATCCTCATCATACCGATGGCGCCAGTCTCTCTCTGTTTCCGGACGAGACTTTCGAATTCGTGTACTCTTACGCGGTGTTTCAGCACATCCCCAGCCGCGAAGTTGTCCTCGAGTATCTGCGCGAAACTCATCGCGTGCTGAAGACCGGCGGCCTGGCCCGTTTGCAATTCAACGGCTTGCCGCAGGGCGTGGGCATTTCTTATGACACCTGGGCCGGCGCGCGCTTTTCCTCCGGCGAGCTCATGGAATTTGCCAGGAAACACGATTTTCAAGTGCTTGAGCTCGATGGCGTCAGTACCCAGTACATGTGGACTTCCTGGCGCAAACAACCGGAGGGTTGGAGCGAAGCGCAAGAAAAGCGTGAGCCGGATACGGAACTCCGCATTCGCCGCATCACCAACGCATCCAGTTCTGAGCCGCTCGCCCCTTCTCGCGGCCGCTGGGCTACCATTTCGATCTGGGTAGAAAATCTGCCGCCTGACGCCGGCCTCCAGCATTTGCGAGTCATCGTCGGCAGCTCCTTCGGGACGATCACCTATATCGGTCCCGAGGTCGCCGGCACCCAGCAGTTAAATGTTATTCTGCCGGAGCTGGAGGAAACCGGCCTTTTGCCCGTCGAAGTGCACTGGCTCGGCCGGCGCATTTCCCCTCCCGCGGTCCTGCGCGTGATTCCTCCCGGCCCCTCGGTGCCTTGCGTCTTCTCCGTCAGTGACGGAATCAATCTGGTAGCCGGCAAGCGAATCGAGACCCGCACGATCAAGCTGACGCTTGAAGAGATTTCCCTTCCTCATGAGCTGGAAGCGTCGATCGATGGCCATGCGGTTTCCGATCTTGAATTTGTCTGTGTCGACCCCCGCCCCCAAAGATTCGAAGTAAACCTCCGCCTCCCCGAACAAATCGGCAGCGGTCCGCATCAGTTAGAAATCCGAATGGGCCGAAGAAAACTCGCCCCTATTGCCATCGAAGTAGTGGCATGATCAACTGGCCGAATAAATATCACCCAAGCCGCACCAGCGTTCACGTCACCAACTCGCTGAACGTAACCGTGAAACCTGAAATTCTTTGGGCCTGGATGATCCGCGCCCAACTCTGGCCCACCTGGTATCCCAATTCATCGAACGTAGTCTTCCTCAACACCAAAGGTCCGGACCTCGCAAAGGGAACCAGATTCCGCTGGAAGACCTTTGGCGTGACGATCGAATCCGAAGTGCAGGAATTCATCCCCTGCGAGCGCTTAGCCTGGAATGCGATTGGCACCGGGGTCGACGCCTATCATGCCTGGCTGTTCGAGCCCGGCAACATTCTCACCGAAGAAACGCAAAACGGTTTTCTGGCACGTCTCAGCAGCCTCGCCATGCCAAACCGAATGCACAAATATCACCAAATCTGGCTGGAAAACCTGCGTGATAAAGCCCTGACCGGCCTACCGTGAAACCAGCCCTTTCCAGCAAATCTGCGCCCCTAGCACCACCATCGCCAGCGACAACGCGTAGCGCAACTTCGTCGATGGCACCCGCGACGCCAGCATCGATCCGGTAATCGCGCCCGGAATCCCGCCGATTAGCAGCTTCACGATCACGGCTCCATTGAAGCTCCCGAGCGCCGCGTGAATCCCTCCGCCCACCAGCGATAACGCGAGCCCGAAACAGAGGTCGGTTCCCACCACTTCAGCAGAACTTAAAGGCGTCAGACTTAATAGCGCCAGTGCGCCCAGCGCTCCCGATCCAGCGGAGGAAAATCCAACTTCAGCGCCAATCGGCAAACCCACCAGCGCCAGCCACTTCGACCGATCCGGCCTCGGCGCGGACGAAAACCGGAACAAGTTTAGTAGCGCAATGCTCATGATCGTAAAGCCGATCACCGCCATCATCAGTCCCGTCTTCACGCCGTGTAATACCAGTGACCCAGCCAGCACGCCCGGCAATCCGGTCGCGAGCAGGTACGCCAGCGCGCGCCAGTTCACTTGGCCCCGAGCCCAGTAAAGTGGCGCCGTGATCAGCTTGATTACCGCGCCGAAAATCAGCGACGTGCCCACGCACTCCGCCGCCGGCAGCCCTAGCAGCAGGATCAACAGAGGAGTGGTCAGCGAGCCCGCGCCCACGCCGGTCAGCGCAATCGCAACCGAAATGACGAAACCGAGAATGACTTCTGTCACGATTCCGCCTGAATATGAATTCCACATTCCAGCTTCTTGCCATGCCAGCGGCCGGAGCGTGCATTTTCAGGATCGAACGGCAATTCCGTGCAAGGCTCGCAGCCGATGCTGGTATAGCCTTTATCGTACAGCGGAAGCGCTGGAATACCTTGCAGATCCAAATATCTCCAGACCTCGCGATTTGTCCACAGCGCGACCGGACTGATTTTTTTCAATTCTTTGCCGCCTGGAAGCTTGAATGTTTCCATCACTTGGAGATTCGCGCGTGTTGGGGATTGTTCGCGGCGCAGTCCGGTGATCCAAATGTCATAGGGCGCAAGCCCTTCAAATAGCGGTGTCACTTTGCGAAAACCGCAGCAGCGGTCCGGAGCGGTTTGATTGAGGATCCCGAACTGCGATTCCTGATCGGCGACGCTCTGTTTCGCGCTTAGATTGTGGAGGTTAAGATTCCACTCGGCTGCGATCCGGTCGCGATAAGCCAGCGTCTCCTTGAAGTGATAACCCGTCTCGAGAAACAGCACCGGAATATCAGCGCGCTGTTGAATCACTTGATGCAGCACCACGACATCTTCCGCCTGAAAACTACAAGTGATGCAGGCGTTGCGAAGATCCAGAGTCTCAATCACTTGATCATTCCGGCTGCCGCGGTCGCATTGGTGTCCCGATCGATCAGAATGAAGCTGCCCGTGGTTCGATTCGTTTTATAGGAATCAAAAAACAAGGGTTGGGCGAGGGTGATCCGCACTTCGCCGATGTCATTCATTTTGAGCGCCTTATCGGTTTCAACTCGGGCCCGTAAAGTCTGCGTGGTGTGCTTGAGCAAATATTCTCTTGAAGAATCAAGCGGCGTCCCATCAAACCAGACAATGGTCGCTTCGAATGAACGCGCCGTTTGCGGTTCAGCCCCGGCGGAAATCATGTCGCCACGGCTGATATCGATATCGTCTTCGAGCGTAAGTGTCACTGAAAGAGGAGCATGGGCGATCTCTAGGTCGCCGTCATAGGTCACGATCCGCTTCACCCGGCTGTGCCGGCCCGCCGCGAGAATTTCATCGCCCGGCCGGATCACTCCCGATGCGATTTGACCTGCATAGCCCCTGAAATTCTGGTCCGGACGAACGGCGCGCTGCACCGGCATCCGAAAAGCGGCGTCCACCGGTATTCCGATCTCGATGCTCTCTAAATGCTCCAAAAGCGGTGCGCCGACAAACCACGGCATGTGGGCGCTTCGCTCCACCACGTTGTCGCCTAACAGCGCACAAATGGGCAAAAAGTACGGTTCTACGACGTTTAAGGAGGCTAAAAACGGCTTAAATTGCGCATATACGTCGTTGAAAACGCCCTGATCGAAACCGATCAGATCCATTTTGTTGACCGCGATCACAAAATGGCGAATGCCCAAAAGCGCGGCAATCGAAGCGTGTCTCCGCGATTGGTCGGTCAAACCGCGTTTGGCATCTACTAATATGATGGCCAGCTCGGCGGTCGATGCGCCGGTCGCCATGTTGCGGGTGTACTGCACGTGACCGGGCGTATCGGCCAGAATGAATTTCCGTTTTGGGGTCGCGAAGTAGCGATAGGCGACATCGATGGTGATGCCTTGCTCCCGCTCCGCCCGCAGACCATCGGTTAACAACGCGAAGTCGATCACACCATCGGCGCGGCGTACCGATTTCAGTTGATCTTCATAGGCGCCGCGCGCGTCGTGTAAAAGGCGGCCGATCAGCGTGCTCTTACCATCGTCGACACTGCCGGCTGTCGCCAGGCGCAGCAGGTCCTTCGACAGCTCAGAAGCCAGGAAGGCTTCAATATCAAATTGTTCGTCGAGCACTACCACTTAAAAGTACCCCTCGCGCTTCTTCATTTCCATCGAGCCTTCGCGGTCGTGATCGATTACCCGGTTTTCGCGCTCCGAATTTCGCACCGCTACCAGCTCGGCGATGATCTTCGGAATGGTATCGGCATCGGAGCGAATCGCGCCCGTGCAGGGCGAGCAGCCCAGGGAGCGCATGCGGCAGCGGACGGTTTCCAGGCGGCCGGTGGGGACGAAATCCTGTTCCGGCAGCGTAAGCGAATTACCATGCACCAGCATGAGGCGTTCTTTAGCGTAGTAAAGAGGAACGATGGGAATATTTTCGAGATGGATATATTGCCATACGTCCATCTCCGTCCAGTTCGAAAGCGGGAAAACGCGGATGCTCTCGCCCGGATTGAGACGGCTCGAAAAAAGATTCCAAAGCTCGGGCCGCTGATTTTTAGGATCCCACTGGCCGAAGGAATCACGGAACGAGAAAATGCGCTCCTTGGCGCGGGATTTTTCCTCATCTCTTCGCGCGCCGCCAAACGCAGCGTCGAAGCCTCCGGCACGCAAGGCGTCGAGAAGCGCTTGCGTTTTTAAGAGACCGCAGCAGCGCTCCGTTCCGAGGCGAAACGGGTTCGCGCCTGCTTCAAGTGCCTTGGTGTTCGAATGGACGATCAGCTTCAGACCCAGAGCGGCTGCCTGATGATCCCGGAACTCAATCATTTCACGGAACTTATAGGTCGTATCGACGTGCAGCAGGAAGAACGGGATCGGCCCGGGAAAGAAGGCTTTTTGGGCCAGCCGAAGCATTACAGACGAATCCTTACCGACCGAGTACAGCATGACCGGCCGTTGAAACTCTGCGGCGACCTCGCGGAAAATGTGGATGCTCTCCGCTTCCAGCGCTCGCAAGTGGCTGATTCGCATACTATAATTAATGCTATCATCGGATGGCTTCCTTGTCCATCAGAAAAGGGTAGTTTGGCTAGTACTCTGACACCTGTTCGTAACAGGCTGTCCCGCATATAGATATAGTTCTTGACGAAGTACTATATATTGCGGCATGATTGCGGACAGCGCTGGAGGAAGGCGCCACTTTTTATGGGACAATTAGGTGTAGGCGTAGCTATGAAGCTAAAGGATACCCGTCGGCCGGTGCCGGCTTCGGAGAGAGTAGGGGTGGAGTTTCCACGCTATTTCACGGCTCGGCTGGAGTCGGGGAAAACGCCTTATGACGAGGTGAAGTGGGACTTGCGAACCGCATCTATCGGCAACGATAAAGGCGCGGTGATTTTCGAGCAGCGCGATGTCGAGGTTCCCGTCGACTGGTCGCAAACCGCGACGAATATCGTGGTGAGCAAATATTTTTACGGCAAGATCGGGACGCCGGAGCGCGAAACCAGCGTGCGGCAGTTGATCGGCCGGGTGGTCGATACGATTGCCGGCTGGGGTGGCGGGCAGGGCTATTTCCGGACCCCGGAAGACACCGAAAATTTCCGCAATGAGCTGGCGCACCTGATGCTGGCGCAGAAGGCGTGCTTCAATTCCCCGGTATGGTTCAACGTGGGGGTGAAGGAGCCGCGTGGCTACGGCTGGTATTACGACGAAGCATCGGACGCGATTAAAAAGCTGGAGCCGGGCGAGATGCGGCCGCAGTGCTCGGCATGCTTCATTAATTCGGTGGGCGACACGCTCGAAGGAATTCTGGACTTGGCGAAGACTGAAGGCATGCTGTTCAAATGGGGCAGCGGCACGGGCACGAATCTGTCGACCTTGCGCGAAGAAGACGGCTTGCTATCGAGCGGCGGGCGGGCGTCCGGTCCGCTGAGCTTCATGAAGGGTTTCGACGCGTTCGCCGGCGTCATCAAGAGCGGCGGCAAGACACGTCGGGCGGCCAAGATGGTCATCCTGAACGCGGACCATCCGGACATCGAAAAGTTCGTCTGGTGCAAGGCGAAGGAAGAGAAGAAAGCGCACACGCTGATCGACGCGGGTTATGATTCGTCGCTCGATGGCGACGCCTATGGGTCGATCTTCTTCCAGAACGCCAACAACAGCGTGCGCGCAACCGATGAATTCATGGAAGCGGTGCAAAGCGACGGCGATTGGTGGACGCGATCCCGCTTGGCCGGGCAGCCGGTGAAGCGGTTCAAGGCTCGGGACCTGATGAAGCAGATTGCCGAAGCGACGCACCAGTGCGGCGATCCGGGGATGCAGTTCGATACGACGATCAACCGCTGGCATACTTCGAAGAACACGGCTCGGATCAACGCGTCAAATCCATGCTCGGAATATATGTTCCTGGATGATTCGGCGTGCAACCTGGCATCGCTGAACCTGATGAAATTCGTCGGGACGGACGGCCAGTTCGACGTCGAAGCGTATCGCCACGCGGTGCACACGGTGACCATCGCGCAGGAGATCCTGGTCGACAACGCGGCGTATCCGACCGACAAGATCGCGAAGAATTCCCATGATTTCCGGCCGCTGGGGTTGGGTTATGCGAATCTGGGCGCGCTGCTGATGTCGATGGGAATTGCCTATGACAGCGATCATGGACGCGATTGGGCGGCGGCGCTGACGGCGATCATGTGTGGGCAATCGTATTTGACCAGTGCGCGCATCTCGGAGGGCTCGACCGGTCCCTGCGAAGGCTACGCGATCAATGAAGAGCCGTTTTTAGAAGTGATCCGGATGCACCGGGATGCGACGGCGCGCCTCGATAGCCGCAAGGTTCCCCAGGCGGTTTATGAGAACGCGCGGAAGTGCTGGGAAGAGGCGTACGAACTGGGGCGTGTGGCGGGATTCCGCAATGCGCAGACCACGGTGCTGGCGCCCACCGGCACCATCGGCTTCATGATGGATTGCGATACGACGGGCATTGAACCGGATCTGGCTTTAGTGAAGTTCAAGAAGCTGGTAGGCGGCGGAGTGATCAAGATCGTCAACAACACGGTGCCCGAAGCGCTGCTGAAGCTGGGTTATTCGAGCGACCAGATGAACGCGATTGTCGATCACATTGATTCTTCAGGCACGATCGAAGGAGCTCCTGGCTTGAAGCCGGAACATCTGCCGGTATTCGATTGCAGCTTCCGTCCGCAGAATGGGACGCGGTCGATCGCCTACATGGGGCACGTACGGATGATGGCGGCGGTGCAGCCGTTTATTTCGGGCGCGATCTCAAAGACGATCAACATGCCGGAAGAATCGACGGTAGAAGAAATTATGCACGCCTATACCGAGAGCTGGCGTCTGGGCCTGAAGGCGGTGGCGATTTACCGCGACAATTCGAAGCGGGTGCAGCCGTTAAGTTCCGGCACATCGAAGGGTGCGAAGGCGGCCAACGGCCCGGTGCAGGTGGAGATTAAAGAGCGGATCGTCTATCAGCCGGTGCGGCACAAACTGCCGCTGGAACGGCAATCGATCACGCACAAATTTTCCATCGGCGGACACGAAGGCTACATCACGGTGGGCATGTATGAAGACGGCACGCCGGGTGAGGTGTTCATTTCGATGGCCAAGGAAGGCTCGACGATTTCGGGTTTGATGGATAGCTTCGCGACGGCGATCAGCTACGCGCTGCAATATGGCGTCCCGTTGAAATTCTTCGTCGACAAGTTCAGCCACGTGCGGTTTGAGCCGAGCGGATGGACAGGGAATCCGCAAGTGCCGTACGCGAAGTCGATCATGGATTACATTTTCCGCTGGCTGGGAGCGAAGTTCCTGGGTCCCGAGTACGCGATGGGAGAAGCGGGCGACGCGCCGAAATTGCGAGTGACGGAAGAGGAGCTTCAGCAGCCTTTGTTCTCGCTATCGGTAACAGATGCCCCGGCGTGTTCAGAGTGCGGAGGCCTGATGACGCGCAATGGGTCGTGCTACAAGTGTGAGAATTGCGGGGGGACGAGCGGGTGTAGCTAGGAAGGGGCTTGTATGGAAACGGCCTTAAGCGAACGCCGGAGCAACGCCGGGTTCGAGGAATTTATCGGCATCTTTGTAGCCGCCGGGAAGCCGCTTAACGCCGGAGATGTGGCGGCGGCTCAGGTTCTATGGCCTCTGCTAAGCTTTGAGGATCGCAGGCTGGCTATTTTCGCCATCGAAAAACAGCTTCGGGCGACGGAAAGCCCCGCCTTCATGCCTCTGCCGGCTAATTTTCTTCGCGCGAAATCCTGGACGCGCACAGCGCCGCCGCGAACTCTCCCTTACGACAAGCCATCAAAGATCATTGATCGGCTGGAAAAGGCATGGCAGTACCTGAAGGACGAGGGGGTAGCATGATCGAAACTCGTGAGTGCCTAAAGGCCGTTGGGAGGTTAACAATAATGAAATTTTTCCCAACCGATCCGGTGGCGCAGGGCGAGATTGCGCGGCTGCTTCAGCGAATGGTCGCTAAGCAAGAGCACCTGGATTGGCTGGTTTTGGCGCTCATCGATCATGCTCCCGAATGGCCCGGACCAAAAGAAGTGCGCGGCCTGTTGTGCACGAGATTTAAGCCGCGCGATGGTATCGAGGAAAATACCAGCATTCCGGGATTTTCGCCAGCAGACTGTGAGACTCGCAACCTCGAGCGATCGGAGCGATTTAGACAACTCGAGGACGGACCGCGCTCTGGAACTATGCTTTCAATTCGAGAGGTACCGAGAGCAAGCAATAAGAGGTCAGAAACAGCTTTACTGTCTTCGCCGTCGGTGACAGATGCTCCGATGTGTTCGGGATGCGGCAGGCTGATGGCGCGGAATGGGTCGCGCTACAAGTGTGAGAATTGCGGGGCGACGAGCGGGTATAACTAGGAGGTAATCGATGGCGATGGACTCTAAAGAAATGGCTGTGGCGATCCTTGAGATCGTTCGGAGTAGGCGCAATGTTTCATTCGCAGAGATTGTTAATATGATCGGTGACGATGCGCGCGGCGATGTTGCCTGGGAGGCCGCTCCTAACATAGTGCTGTGGACCGGAATGTCACAGTCGTTAGTCCATGCCTTCGAAATCCTCAAGGACAAGATAGAGCCGCACCCGACGAGCGTGCTGATTTATCTGATGGACGGAGCAGCGCTTCGCTTGCCGGTAGCAAAGCGCCTCCCGCGCGCGGGCTATAAACAGCCGCGTTGGCTTCCTGTGGCTTTCAGTCCAAGAATCCACGTGGATTTAGCCAACTGATTTCCGTTCGATTCGAGCATTGACAATTAGCGTCAAGCAGCCACACAGGGCTTATCCCCAAGCTGTGAGCCAACGCTCAGCGCCTCAGCGATCATTTCGGGCGAGATGTCGCTGGCGAAACTTTCGTTGATCTCTTCAAGAGGCATGCCTGCGCTGAGGCATTCCATGATTTGAGACACAGAGAGACGAGTACCACGTAGCGTGGGTTTGCCGCCCAGTAAATCAGGATCGGCCACGATCCAACGAAAGTCCTTGTATGGCCTCGGCTCGCGATCCAGCATAAAATTCCTCGATTTAATTCTAGCGTACTGTATAATTGCACCAAGATCATCCTGTGGCAAAATACGGATACACAACAGTTTTCGAGCCCCTGCCAGAGGGTGGATTTAGCGTGCTGATCCCAGCGATTCCTGAAATCTGCACCTTCGGTGAGACGCTGGAAGAAGCCCGCGAGATGGCACGGGATGCGATTCGCTGCTTTCTCGAAAGTACCCTCGAAACGGGCGAGCAAATCCCAAGTTGAGCCTGCTCGTAATGCGCCTGTGTGTTTCCACTTGACGCATCCCCCACTCCCGGCGTAAACTCTACTACGTCCTAAACACACCGTCTGTAGGGGAGGAAAGATGGCTCATTCGTTCTTGAAGAAACTTTTAGTCGCCGGTACCACCGCGACTTTGGCCGCAACCCTGGCGATTGCCCAGGATAAGCCTGCGGCGAAAACTGCCGCAACGGCCCATCCGGCTGTCAAGGAGCCGGGTCCGACTGAGATGGGGCACGTCCACTATCTCGATTATAAAAATGGCTTCCGCAATGTAAAATTCGGGTCGCCGTCGTCGGCGATTCCGGGGCTCACTCTGGTCACTGAGCGGGGGGCGATGAAGATTTATCAGAAGTCGGGCGATACGCTCACGATCGGCGCCTGCCAGCTCGATAAGATCCTTTATCATTTCGTCGACGATAAGTTCATGGGAGTCAGCTTGTTCCCGAAAGATGTCGACGATGGGCAGGCTCTGCGGCAGATTTTTGAGATTGCCTTCGGCGACGGCGCCACCGCCAAGCCTCATGCCGATTCCGGCGAACACCATCAGCATGCCGATGAGTTTTTCTGGAGAGGCAAGATCGCCAATGCCCGCATCAGTTACACCGAAGCTCATCAAGCCGAAGCCTGGATCGGCAATAACGACCTTCAGGAAGCGTATGGAAAAGTGCAGAAGAAAAATGCAGAGGAGGCGGCCGCTACCCTGTTCTAGGGTGCGCCGGGGATTATTATGACGATCAAAAAAGAACTGGAAAATAAGAAATTTGGGCTGTCCCTGCGGGCACGGAAAGCGCTGGGTGGGGCATTTCTCGCCGGTGGACTGTTCGGCGGACAAGCCGTGCAGGCTGCCGTTCCTACGCCTACCATTCCGGATCGAGTGGCGGCTGTGCGCGCGGAAATGGATAAGCGGATCGCCGAAGTCCAGCAATTGGGTGGCGCTGAAGCGATTCAAAAGCTGCCTCACGCAGAGCGGCAGCTCGCCTCCTGGCTGAACTGGGTCAACTGGCCGAATTGGAACAATTGGCGCGACTGGAATAACTGGCGCAATTGGAATAACTGGCCGAACTGGTTCAACTACTAGCGCGGATTTGAAAGGCTCCCTGAAAGTTTCGGCTTTCAGGGAGTTTTTTTTTTGAGGTCCTGCTAATCTGGCTGCGTTCCTCCCGCTCCATAGAAGTGAAAGGGAGGAACCAGAAAATGAAAAACGTAACCGACAATCAGAAAGTGCGCAAGGCATTGGGCGCTCTTTTCCTCGCCGGAGGACTCTTCGGCAGCCAGGCGCAGGCGGCCATCCCCGCGGCGCAATCGACCATTCCCGATCGCGTTGCGGCGGTCCGCGCTGAACTCACGAAGCGCGTCGCTGAGGCGCAGACGCTGGGCGGACACGAAGCCCTTGCCAAGCTCCCCTACACGCAGATGGAAGTCGCGTCGTGGTTGAATTGGGTGAACTGGCCGAACTGGAATAACTGGCGCGATTGGAACAACTGGCGCAACTGGTCGAATTGGTCCAACTGGTTCAACTACTGAAGGGTATGATGATGAAGATGCAAGAATACACCGGGCCGCACATGAAGGAGATCGGGCTGCTGATTTTGCAGCCCTCGCCCTTCTGCAACATCGATTGCGATTATTGTTATCTCGCAGACCGCAGCAGCACCAAGAAGATGTCGCTCGAAGTGCTGCACAAAACACTCGACCGGGTGTTTGAAAGCGGACTCGTTGGCGGCCGTTTGAGCGTGGTGTGGCACGCCGGTGAACCTCTGGCCGTTCCGCTTTCCTATTACGAAGAAGCGTTCCGGCAGATGGCGACCTGGGGCATTCCGGAGGGGAAAATTGTCCATAGTTTTCAAACCAACGGGACCCTCATCAACGATGCGTGGTGTGAATTTTTCCTGAAGAACAATTGCAATGTCGGCGTCAGCGTGGATGGACCCGCCCACATTCACGACAAGCATCGCAAGGATCGCGCAGGGAAAGGCACGCATGACAAAGTAATGCGCGGCATTGAGTTTCTGAAGAAACACAAAGTGCAGTTCCACACCATTTCGGTGATCACCAACGATGCGCTGGACCAGCCGGATGAGGTCTTCAATTTCTTCAAGGATAATGAGATTCACAACGTCGGCTTCAATATTGAAGAGCAGGAAGGCATCAATCAGATTTCGACCGTAGGCGGCGCGGTAAGCACTTCGGGCCGCATAGAGAAATTCCTCCGCCGGTCTTATGAACTGCAGAAGGAAGCGAACGGAGCCGTGTCGATTCGCGAGTTCGACCGCGCCTTTCAAGCCTTGGCTCGCACCGAGGAGATGGATAAAGAGGTGATGGATCACAACGACCAATCGATGCCG
>JBEKPC010000136.1:0-14572 GCA_049521155.1 Bryobacteraceae bacterium | reverse complement strand
CTCGGCCATCTGATCGATTCGGCCGCCAACAATCACCAGCGCTTTGTGCGGGGACAGCTCGATCGCGAGCTCGCGTCCCCAAGCTATGGGCAGAAGGAGTGGGTCGAGACTGAACGGTTTCAGGATCGCGAATGGAACGACCTGGTTCATTTCTGGCTCGCCTACAACCGGCACCTGCTGCATCTGATGACGCACGTCGCTCCGGATCGGCTTGACACCATCGTGCGCGTGGGCGAGGACGAGCCAGTGACTCTCGAATACGTGATGATCGATTACGTTCGGCATTTGAAGCATCATCTGAAGCAGATTGGCGTCGCGATAGAATAGAAGCAGATGTCCGGTTTCTTACTCTTCCTCTTATTCTTCGGCAGCGCAGGCGGTTCCGATCTTGAAAAAGCGCGCGACGCGCAGGATCGCCCGGCGCTTGAACGGTTGGCCGTGCAATCCGCAAGCATCGCACAAAGTAAAGCGAACGACGCCGCGGCGCAGTATAAATTCGCGCTGGCCGAATCGTATGTAGCGGAGGTCGCCATCGAGACTCGCGACAAGAACGCCGCGCACAGCGCCGCTGAAGCAGGGATCGAGGCGGCGAAAAAGGCCGTATCGCTCAAGGGGGATTCGGCCGAGTATCATCGCTTGCTGGGCACGCTCTGCGGACAGGCCATTTCCGCCAATGTTCTGCAAGGCATGAAATATGGCCGCTGCGCGCAGGACGAGGTGAACAAAGCGGTGCAGCTAGACCCGAAAGCGGCAGTGAATTATCTGGCGCGCGGCGTCGGCAATTACTATTTGCCGCAGGGCCTGGGCGGCGGAATCGACCTGGCGGTGAAGGATTTTCAGAAGGCAGCCGAGTTGGATCCGCAATCGGCGGAAGCGCAACTCTGGCTCGGCCTGGCGCTGCGTAAGCAGAATAAAAATGCCGAGGCGCGCAAGGCGTTTCAGAAGGCGATCGAGTTGAATCCAGCTCGCGTGTGGGCGAAGCAGCAGTTGGACAAAACGCCGGCCCAATAGCGCGTATTACTTCTTCTCGTGATTCCCAATGATCCGGTTCGCGAAGTAATTCGTGACCTTCGCTTCGTTGCGCGCAACCTCATAATATGCGGCCTTCAGCAACTGATCCTTCCGGTTGATCAGGGTCTCTCGAATGGTCTGCTGCACCTTGGGGTCGCTCAACTCGCGCTGACCGGCCGGCTCCCGGCTAATGACTTTGAAAATGCGATAACCGTTCTGCGTCCGTAAAACTCCCGTTGTCTGGCCGGGACTCAACGTCATCACGGTCTTGCGCAGCTCGGCGTTGGCTTGCTCCAGAGACGATTCCGGAATGAATCCCAGGTCTCCACCATTTTGCGTCGAGTTGGGATCCTCTGAATAATTTTGAGCCAACATGGCGAAATCATCGCCCTGATGGATGCGCGCCATGATGTTCTCAATCTTCTTCAGCGCGCCGGAATCGTCCGTCGCCTTGTCGTTCTTCAGATTGTGCACATTGGGATCGGCGGTGGGCGTCACCAGAATTTGCGCCATGTGAATTTGCGGCTCGGCCAGATTGAAACTCGCCTTGTTGGCCGCGTAGAAGTCGGAAATGTCTTTGTCGGTGATGGCAATCTGCGACTTGATTTCCCGGTTAAACAGCTTCTCCACGCTCAGGTCGCGGCGCAGCTTGGTTTTCAGATCCTCCACCGTAATCTTGCGCGCGTTGAGTTGTTTCTGAAATTCCTCCTGCGTATAAGGAGCCTTCAATTCGGTGAATTTCGCTTCCACGTCGGCATCCACCGCCATTAGGCCTTCCCGCTCCGCGCGCTGCACCATGATCTCCTCGTCGACCAGCGTGCGCAGAATTTCCAGGCGCTGAATGGATACCTGATCGTCACTCGGATGATCGGTAGGGGTGGCGAACTCGGATTGAAAACGCTTCTCCAGATCGGCGTAAGTGATGGCGCGGCCATTGACCATCGCAGCAACATTGGCGGGAGCGGAGCGACTACAAGCAGAGATAAGCGCGACCGCGACGAGGAGGACGGACCGAAACGAGAACATGGAATTCTTTATTCTACAGCAGCTTCTGGCGGAAGCTACTTCGCATCCCGCCAATTTTCGCCTGACCCAATATCCACCAGCAGCGGCACATCCAGCTTCTTCACGCTCTCCATCGCCGATTTGACCAGCGCCGATACTTCCTCCACTTCCTCCGGTGGAGCTTCGAGCACCAGTTCATCGTGGACTTGCAGCAACATTTTCGCCTGCATTCCGTGCAGTTTTTCGTCAATACGAATCATCGCCAGCTTGATCAGATCCGCCGCCGAGCCTTGCAAAGGCGTGTTAACGGCAATGCGCTCCGCGAAATTGCGCGCGTTCGGATTCCGGCTGTTCATATCCGGAATCGGCCTCCGCCGTCCGAACAAATTTATGGAAACTCCGGACCGGCGCACGTCCACGATCGTTGCGTCGAGCCAGCGGCGCACGCCTGAATAGCGCTCGAAATAGGCGCGAATGTACGTCTCCGCTTCCTTGCGATCGATGCCCAGGGATTGCGACAGCCCGAACGGAGTCTGCCCGTACACGATGCCGAAATTCACCGCCTTCGCGTTGCGGCGATGCTCCGATGTGACCATCAACGGCGGCACGCCGAAGACTTCGGCCGCGGTCCGTGTATGAATATCCTCGCCGTTGCGAAACGCGTCGAGCAGCACCGCGTCACGCGACATATGCGCCAGCAGACGCAACTCGATCTGCGAATAATCGGCGACGATTAATTTCCATCCGCGCCGCGGCACAAACGCCGCGCGAATCTCACGGCCCAGTTCCGTGCGGATCGGGATATTTTGCAAATTCGGATTCGATGACGAAAGCCGTCCCGTAGCCGCGCCCGTCTGGTTGAACGTGGTGTGCAGACGCTCGCTCCCAGGATCGATCAGCAGCGGCAGCGCGTCGACATAAGTGCCCTTCAGTTTCGCGAGCTGTCGATACTCCAGAACCTTTTGCGCGATCGGGTGCTCCAGCGCTTCGAGCACGTCCACCGCGGTTGAAATCGTTTTGCCCTTGCCATACTTCACCGGCGCCGGCAAGTTCATCTCTTCAAACAGAACCTTACCCAATTGTTGCGGCGAGTTTACGTTGAACGGCCGGCCCGCGAGTTCGAAAATCGCGCTCGAAAGGACCGAAATTTCCTCTTCCATGCGCCCGCTCATCACCTTGAGCTGGTCAGGATCGACGCGGATTCCCGTCTCCTCCATCCGAGCCAGCACACGCACCAACGGCAGATCGATCGACTCATAAAGCTGGCCCAACCCCAACGCGTCGACCTCCGGCCGCAGTTTGAGATAGAGCGCGAGCGTCGCGTCAGCATGACTTGCCGGATCTGCTTCCAAGGTCTGTTCCAGATATTTTTCGGCCAGCGATGGCAGCGAGCAACCACCCGGATCGGCCGAAAGAAGGAACCCGTAAAGCATCACATCGTGCTTCAGCGCCGGCACGTCGTCGAAACGGCGCAGCAGATTCTTGATATCGTGCGCGATGGCCGACCGCGGCGGAATGGTCTCCAGCGCGATCGAACGAGCACAGCCAGGATTCGTGGAAAGCCCAAAAACAGCCTGTTCCATCACATCGCCTACCGCGACCGCCACGTCGCCTTCATTCTCAGCGAGCCACGCATCCAGGCCGGCCTGATCTTCGAGCGCCGCATAATCGCGATCCTCGGCCGGCTTCGCCACCGGCGCCAACTCGCGCAGCAGGCTCGAAAATTCCAGCGTCTTATAAAGGTCGCGCAGAGCGTTCACATCGGGCTCCTGCATAGCCACCGATTCGAGCGTCCAGTCGATCGGAACATCGCAATGAATGGTCGCCAGACGCTTGCTGAGCAGGATCTGCTCACGATTATTCTGGAGACTCTCTCTATACGTCCGGCGCTCCACCTCCGCCGCGTGTTCCATCGCATTCTCTACCGATCCGAAGCGCACGATCAGATCCTTCGCGCCTTTATCGCCAATTCCAGGCGCGCCGGGAATGTTATCGACCGTATCGCCTTTCAGCGCCAGCAGATCCGCGACCTGATCCGGCTTCACACCCATGAATGTTTCGACCGCCGCCGCGTCGTAGACCATGTCGTCCTTCATCGGATTCAACATCCGGACGCGATCGTTCACCAGTTGCAGCATGTCTTTGTCGCTTGAAACGATCATCACCTCCGCGCCCTGTTCCACCCCGCGCCGCGCCAGCGTGCCGATCACATCGTCCGCCTCATAGCGCGCAAATTCCAGCACCGGAATCCGCATCGCTTCGAGTGTTTTTCGGATCCACGGAATCTGCTCCAGCAGATCCGGAGGCGTCTCCGTGCGGTTGGCTTTATAATCGGCGAACTGCTCATCGCGAAACGTCTTGCCTTCGCTTTCGAAGATCGCCGCCAGGTACTCGGGCTTCTCCTTCGCAATCAGCCGGCGGACCATATTATGGAAGATGTAAATCGCTTCGGTCGAGGTGCCGGACCCTGTCCGCATCGGCGGAGCACCGGACCGCGCCCGCGCATGATAGGCGCGAAAGATGAACCCAAACGAATCAATCAGAAAGAGGCGGGCCACGAGTCCTTAGTATAACGCTCAGTGCAAAATCACCACATACTGTGTCTGAATAGACACAGGCCGAAAGATAGTAAGTCTTTTTTAATCATGAGCCTAGCAAAAACAAACAGACATTGTTACACTAACACTTGCGCTTTGAAACTTCTGTTCAACGGCCCGTCGAGGCCGTCGGCGTAGGACTGCACTCCGGCGTCCCGGTCCGTATTCGCATCCTTCCCGCGCCGCCTTCAACGGGAATTGTTTTCATCCGCACAGATCTGGATGGCTTCACGATTCCGGCCAGTTGGCGGCATGTTCAAAAGGTTAGCTACGCCACGAGTCTGATGCGGCAAGGCGTGCTGATCTCGACGACGGAACATCTTCTGAGCGTGTTCTACAGCATGAGTGTCGATAACGCGTTCGTCGAAATCGACAATCTCGAAGTGCCGATTCTCGACGGCAGCGGCCAGCCTTTTGTCGAGCTGATTCGCAGCGCGGGCATCAAACATTCACGCAAATTAAGGCGTTATTTCCGAATACGAAGGCCTGTTTCCGTCGAATTGGGCGATAAAAAGATCACGATTTTGCCCTCCGACCGTTTTCTGCTCACCTGCGACGTGTTCTTCCCGCATCCCCTGGTTGGCCGCCAAGTGCTCGATATTGAAGTGACGCCGGAACGCTATGCCGCTGAAATCGCACCGGCGCGTACGTTTGGATTTGAATATGAGCTCGACCAGATGCGGAACATGGGTCTGATTCGCGGAGCCTCGCTTGAGAACGCCGTCTGCTTTGATCGCGATTCGGTCCTGAATCCGGGCGGATTGCGCTATCCGGACGAATGCTGCCGGCACAAGGCGCTCGATCTGATTGGCGATCTGGCGCTGATCGGCAAGCCGTTGCTGGGTCACGTGATCGCGGAGAGGGCGGGTCATGCGATGCACTTCGCGCTGGTGAACCGCATCATGCAGGATCCAAGGCTCTATGAAATTTTGAGCTTCGACCAATTGGCGACGCGCGTCGTGCATGCACTCGTCTCTTGAAGTACGTTCCTAATTTATTTAGCGGCGCGCGGCTGCTGCTGGCGCCCTATATTTTCTGGCTGATGTGGCGTCGGGAGTATCCGGCGGTGCTCGGTTGGTTTTTATTCAGCGGCATCACCGACGGCATCGACGGCTGGATCGCGCGGCGCTGGAATGCGCAGTCAAGGCTCGGCGCGATGCTCGACCCCATCGGCGATAAGCTGCTGCTCAGCGGAAGTTTTTTGGTGTTGGCGCTCGATGGTGCGATGGAGAAATGGCTTGCCGTGCTGGTGCTCGGGCGAGATTTAGTGATTCTGCTGGTCGCCGGGTTCGTTTTGCTGTTTGCGAAAAAGCGGGCGGAATTTCCGCCGTCATGGTGGGGAAAATCGAGCACCGTCGCACAGATCTGCTACATCGTCGCGCTGGTCGGACACCTGGGCGGATTTTTACCGGTCTTCTTACCCGAGATCGGAAAGTGGTGCGTGCTGGCGTTCCTGGCGATTAGTAGCGTTGATTACGCGCGGCGGGCATTTCGATGAGCCAGACGCGCCGGATCTGGCTTGTGAGCCTCGCGCTTTTCGCGCTGAATGCCCTGATTTGTGCCCCCTTATTCAGGGTCGAATATCTCGATGATTTTCAATCGAACGAGGGCTCCTGGATCACGTTCGCGAGATTTCTTTCGCAAAACTGGCCGCATGCAAGCTGGTTTCCCTGGTTCAACGCCGGGATGCCGTTTGAAGATACCTACCTGCCGTTCGTCAGCGGACTGGTGGCGATTCTCTCGGCACTGGCGCGCTGCTCGCCCGCCCACGCATTTCATTTCATAGCGGCGCTGGCCTACTCCCTGGCGCCCGTTTTTTTATTCCTTTTCGCCGTGGGTGTTTCAGGCCGTCTCGCGCCCAGCTTGTGGGCGGCGGTGTTTTGGTCTCTTCTCTCGCCGTCGATCATTATTCCGGAACTGCTGCGCGATCTGGGGACTCCGTGGGGTCTTCGCCGCCTCCAAAATATCGTGATCTATGGGGAGACGCCTCACAACGTGGCGCTCTGCCTGCTCCCCATTTCCCTCCTGCTTACCTGGCGCTATTTGGAAAGGCCGTCGATCCGTCGATTCGCTCTGGCCGCGCTCGCCGCCGCTGCCGTAATGCTGACCAACGCCTTTGGAATCGTGGTGGTCTGCGTTTCGTCATTGATCCTTTTCGCGGCGCGGAAGGACCTCGCATGGAAGCCCCTGGTCGCCATTTGTGGAATCCAATTCGCCGGCTACCTGGTCGTGTGCCGGTTCCTTCCACCGAGCCTGATCCGGCTGCTGGAGACGAACTCTCAACTGGTGGGTGGCGACTACCGTTTCCACTGGCAGACCCTGCGATTCGCCGCATGTTTTGGGGCGGTTCTGGTGGCTTTATGGGCCGCCTCGCGCCGTCTTTCCGATCCACTTCTTTCCTTCGCCATCCTGTTTTCCGCCTGTTTTGGAGGGATCGCCGCACTTGGCTTCGCGGGCGTGAATCTGATGCCGCAGCCGCAGCGTTATCACCTCGAACTGGAACCAGGGCTGTGTTTGATGGCGGCCTTTCTGCTGGTCCGTATGCGTCCTTCGAGCTGGGTGCTGGTGATTGCCGTACCGCTGCTGGCGTGGATCGCGATTCAGGATTATCGCTTCGCGCGAAACCTGATCCATCCAGTGGACATCGCGCAATCCGCGCCCTACCGCGAAGCGCGCTGGATCGCAACCAACCTTCCCGGCCAGAGAGTCATGGTAGCGGGCGAGGGGCAGTGGTTGTTCAACCTTTTTTCCGACAATCCGCAATTCGGCGCCGGACATGAGCCGACGGTTCCGAATTGGATCCAGCGTGTGGCGTTCTTTACTATTACTACTGGTCAGAACGCGGGAACGCAGGATGGCGCGATCTCGATTTTATGGCTGAAAGCCTTCGGCTGCGGCGCCATTATCGTTCCCGGCCGCGAAAGCAAAGATCACTACCACGCCATCGCGAATCCCGATAAATTCGACGGCCTTCTACCGCTGGTATGGCGTGAATCGGGAGATTCCATCTACCAGATTCCTCTGCAATCGGCGTCCCTGGCGCATGTAATTCCCAGGTCCGCGCTCGTCACCCGGCAACCGGCCCACGGACTGGACGTCGACCAGGTCCGCACCTATGTCGAGGCCCTGGAGCCGGCCAGCATTGCTTGGGAAAATCCGGATCACGCCAGAATCGCCGCCCGAATGGATTCGTCAAAGATCCTGTCAGTGCAAGTCACATACGACCCCGGATGGGAGGCCCACGTGGGAGACCGAAAGGTGAAAACGAGCACGGATAAACTCGGGTTCATCGTGGTCGATCCAGGGTGCGCGGGGGATTGTCCGGTGGATCTGGAGTTTACCGGCGGATGGGAGCGGAAAGTTGCGCTTGTTGTGAGTCTGCTCACCGTTCTCTTGCTGGGAGCGATGCTGTTTTGGCGTACGCATGCTTAATGTGTATACTTCGGGGTGAGCAAACGCATCAATGTCATTCTGCTCGATACGATCAAAGTGCTGGATCGCGTCGGCGAGAAGAATCTGAAGGAGCAACTCAAGGCCGGTTACCAAGCCAACTCGGAGCGGAACCTCGAAATTGCGGCGGAAGTGGTTTCCCCTTGAGGAAGAAGCATGGCGCAAGGACAAGAGATAGCTAGAGTCCGCCTTTGACCCCTGTTGGAATCAGTCGTAGACCGTACTTCGATGCCCGACCTGGACTACCAGCACCGCAAGATTGCGTTCCTCCAGCTTGCAAATGATACGAAAGTCTCGGACGCGATAACACCAAGAGGCTTGCCAAAGTTGCGAGGGTCTGTGGCTGTCGCGATGCGATGATCCAGGTAATTGATAATTTCCTGACGAATTTGCCGATCAAGCTTTTTCAGATCCTTCAGGACCTGAGAATCGCACTCAATTGTCCAGGCCAAGTTCTTTCCGCACCTGTTCGCTAGTGAGGCGCTGCCCGGGATTGGCGAGGCGTTCTTCGGCGATGCGGAGGTCTTCCAGTTCCTCAATATCGTCCTCAATGAGTTCTTGCGCCTATTCCGCCTCCGTCTTGCCGCTGCGTTTGGCGAGTTCTGACAAGCGCCGCTCAATCTCCGGGTCCAGGGTAATCGACAGCATATATAGCTATGATACTCCTTTACTTTCAGCTAAATAAGATGGTACTCTCAATTCTTAATGCGAACTGTCGACCTGATCCATCGCAAGAGGGACGGCGAAGAGCTGTCTGTCCAAGAAATCGCTTTCCTTGTTGACGGTTATACCAGCGGAGCTATTCCCGATTATCAAATGTCGGCCTTTTTAATGGCGACATTCTTCTCTGGAATGACCGACCGGGAGGTGAGCGCGCTGACCGACCGGATGATCGGCTCCGGCGAGCACATCGACCTCTCCTCGATCGCCGGCATGAAGGTGGACAAACATTCCACCGGCGGCGTGGGCGACAAAACCAGCCTGATTTCCGCTCCTTTGGCCGCCGCTGCCGGCGTCATTGTGCCGATGGTTTCGGGACGCGCGCTAGGACATACCGGCGGGACGCTCGACAAGCTGGAGTCGATTCCCGGCTTCCGCACCAACCTCACCGTCGACGAATTTCGCGCGCAACTGGCGCAGCATGGGTTGGCTTTTATCGGCCAGACGCCGCAGGTGGCTCCGGCCGACGGCAAACTCTATTCGCTGCGCGATGCCACCGCTACCGTCGAGTCGATTCCGTTGATCGCATCGTCGATCATGTCGAAGAAAATGGCCGCCGGGATTGACGCGCTGGTGCTCGATGTAAAGGTCGGCACCGGGGCGTTCATGAAGCGGCAAGTCGACGCGCGGCGCCTGGCGCAGATGATGGTGGGCATCGGGCGGCGGCTGGACAAGAAGGTGCAAGCGCTGATTACCGATATGAATCAGCCGCTGGGCTATGCGATCGGTAATGCGCTCGAAGTGATGGAAGTTTCGCAGACGCTGCAAAACGTCGGGCCGACCGATCTGACGCGGCTTTCGCTGGAGCTCGCCGCGCGCATGATTTTCCTGGGCAAGATCGAGCCGACATTGGAAGCGGCGCGCGAGCTTGCGACCAAGAAGCTGCTGGATGGGTCCGGCTATCGCAAGTTGAAGGATGTGATCGCCGCACAGGGCGGGAATCCGCAGGTGCTGGATCGTTTCGAGCTGCTGCCCAATGCCACCGGGGCGCGCGAGATTTCCTCGCCGCGCGCAGGCTATGTGACGGCGATCGACGCCGAATTGATCGGCCAGGCGTCGTCCATGATCGGCGCGGGCCGCGACACCAAGGAAGATTCGATCGACCCCGCGGTGGGCGTGATTCTCGAAGTGAAAGTGGGCCAGAAGATCGACGCCAACGGCGTGCTCTGCCGGCTCTACTACACCGGCGACGAGCGCGTGGAAGACGCGGCGCAGTTGGTCGAAGACGCGTTCCGCATTTCCGGGACGGCGCCCGAAGAGCGCGAGCTGATACTCGAAGTCGTCGGTTAATCTGTTAACCTTTCACGATGGAAAGATTCACGGGCCTGCTGGGTCTGGTCGTCATCGTATTCGTTGCGTATCTGTTCTCGACGAACCGGAGTGCGATTAAGCCTCGGGTGTTGTTTTGGGGGCTCGGTCTGCAATTCGGATTCGCGTTTCTGGTTCTGAAAACCAATGTAGGATATGTCTTCAAAGCCGCGAGCAACGGTGTGAATCACATGCTCGAATACGCGGTCGAAGGCAGCAAGTTTCTGTTCGGGGACAAGCTGGGCGTGAAAAGCGATCAGTTCGGCGTGATTTTCGCTTTTCAAGTTCTGCCGATTATCATCTTTATCGCATCCTTTTTCGCGATTCTCTATTACCTCGGCGTGATGCAGATTTTCGTGCGCGGCATGGCGATCCTGATGCAGCGGGTTTTCGCCACCAGCGGCGCGGAATCGACCAACGTCGCGGCCAGTATTTTCATGGGGCAGACGGAAGCTCCGCTGACGATTCGTCCATTCCTGGCGGGGCTGACGCAAAGCGAATTATTTACCGTGATGGCCAGCGGAATGGCGCACGTTTCGGGCGCGACGATGGCGGCCTACGTTCTAATCGCCGGAGTAGAGATACGGCACCTGCTGACGGCGGTCATCATGACGGCGCCGGCAACATTAATGCTGTCGAAAATACTGGTGCCGGAGACGCAGGTGCCGGAAACATTGGGCGATATCAAGATCGAAGTGGAGAAGCCCGGCGTAAATATTATCGACGCGGCATCGCGCGGCGCCTCCGACGGCTTGCAGCTTGCGCTCAATGTGGGAGCCATGCTCATTGCGTTCGTCGGGTTGATTGCGATGGTAAACGGGATCCTCAGGGGGATTCACGGCACGCATTATTTTGGCTGGGTACCAGCCTCGGCGCAGGACATTCTGGGCCACGTTTTCGCGCCCATGGCATGGCTGCTGGGCGTGAAGTATAACGACTGCGCGTCGATCGGAAACCTGCTCGGTACGCGGCTGATCCTCAATGAATTCGTGGCATTCATCGACCTGGGTACGATTCGCGACAAGATCGACCCGAGATCGTTCGTGATCGCGACCTATGCGCTGTGCGGCTTCGCGAACCTGAGCAGTGTAGCGATTCAGGTGGGCGGCATCGGTGCGCTGGCGCCATCGCGAAAGTCGGATCTGGCGAGGCTCGGCATGAAAGCGGTGGCCTGCGGCACGATGGCGAACTTCATGTCGGCGTGCATCGCGGGGATGCTGCTGTGACGCCCGCCCCAATTGGTGTCGTTCTTGGCAGCGGACTCGGCGCGTTCGCCGATACGCTGGACGACGTTGTCGAGACTCCGTATTCGGCCATTTCAGGATGGCCGGTGTCGACCGCGGTGGGCCACGCAGGCAAGCTGGTCGAAGGACGCATCGGCGACGCAAAGGTGATCGTGCTGGCCGGCCGCGCGCATCTTTATGAAGGCTACTCCGCGCAGCAGGTGACGTTCGGGATTCGTGAGTTGCATCGCAGAGGAGTCAAGAGCCTGGTGCTAACGAATGCAGCGGGCGGTATCAACGAAAAGTACCGGCCCGGCGATCTGGTATTGATCTCGGATCACATTAATCTCCTGGGAACAAATCCATTGACGGGCCCGAATGACGACGCGCTGGGGCCACGGTTTCCCGATATGACCGAAGCTTACTCGCGTGACTATCGGGAGATCGCGAAACGCTCCGGTCATGACTTAGGGATCGTGCTGGCCGAAGGAGTCTATGCGGCGACCCCGGGACCGAGCTACGAAACTCCGGCGGAGATTCGGTTCATGCGGACCATTGGTGCGGATTTGGTGGGAATGTCAACGGTGCCGGAGACAATCATGGCGAATCACCTCGGCATGAAGGTACTGGCGATTTCGTGCGTGACCAATGCTGCGGCCGGAATTCTGCCGCAGAAACTGGTGCACGAAGAAGTGTTGGAAACGGGCTCCCGGGTGCGAGATACGCTGGTCAAATTGCTGCGGTCGGTGCTGCCGAAGCTGTAGTGAATGTCCCGCTTTCGAAATATATTTCTGGTAATGGCGGCTTTCGCCTATACCGGATTTTTTTTATCACTCTCGAATGTACCGTTGCTCGACGCTCCCGATCACCTGGCGCGCGCGGTGATCATGAAATCGCTGTGGTCCGATCCTCACTCGCCATTTCAGGGCACATTTTCGGCGACTCGCTTCTTCATGCCCTACATGCTGCCGGACCTCGGGCTCATCCTGTTGCTCCGAACCTTGGGACTCAAGCTTGCCTATCCTGTTTGGAGCACGCTGACCATGCTCGCCCTCGCGCTGGCGATTTGGTTTTATGCGCGCCAATTGCTAACCACTTCGTGGGCGGTGGCTGCCGCGGTTTTGTGCTCCGGATATTTGGCGACGAATTACTTTTTCATCCTCGGATTCTTTGCGTTTCAATGGGGACTGGCCGCTGCTTTTATAGCGCTGGGCGCGGTCGAGGCTTGGCGCAGGAAAAAGGGAAACGGCTGGATGATCCTCATCTATATGGTCGCTTGTTTCGTCGCCTATGGAACACACATGGCTTGTTTCGCGATCCTGGCTGCGCTGGTGGGGGTCATCGGTTTTGTTCGCGTCCTTCGCAAGGACCAAAGCTGGGTCCGCCTGGGCGGAGAACTGTTTCCTTTTGCGGTCCTGATCGGCTATCACTTCCTAATGGTGCCGACGCATCCGGAAGCGATTCGCGGCGCGATGACTCAAAGTACGATTGCACACAAAGCTCTTCGCTTCTTTGTATCGATGTTTCTCCGCCAGAGCTATGTGATGGACGGGGCGCTCATCCTTCTGTTCCTGGGAATCGTCGCCGGCGCTTTGCGGGTCGGCGTCGGCAGACGTTGGGAACTGGGGACCATTTGCGGTTTGGCGGTCGCGGGTTACCTCGTGCTGCCGATTGGCTGGGGGGCGGGATACTACATCGACATGCGATTCCTGCCATTTTTTTTTATTCCTCTGTTGATGTGGGCGCTCAGTGTATTCGAAAACTCCGAACCAGACGAGAGGCAAATCAAACTTCTGACAATCGCCTGTTGTCTGCTCACCGCCGGAAATCTTGTGGCGCTCGCTTCGTTTTTGCCAGGGCAGAACCGTGAAGTGGGGCAGTATCGTGAAGCTCTCGCCGCGATCCCCGCAGGTAGGATCGTGTTGCCAATCGATACCCGCCGCGCCGATGGCCGCTCCCGGCCAATGCTGCACGTCGCGTCCCTTTATGATGTGGACCGCGGCGGCTACACGCCTTACGTCCCAAGCGCGAACCGGGGCGGACCCGCCGGATATTTTTCAGACCTCTCTCCAATTTATCGGCCGGACCAGAACTGGTACGTGAACAACGTAGTGCCTGACTGGGGAAAGGTGATTCAGAGTTATGATTACGTGATCGTCACCAAGCCCTGGCGTCCGGAACGAATCGATCTGAGCCATCTCGAATTGTTCTATGAAAATCCAGTGGCGACCGTGTTCCGCGTGCGACGTTAACACCTCCCCGTATAATTGAACATGGATCATGCCAGGGGTTAAGAATCCGGAGTTCATCGCTGCATTCCAGCAGACAAGACGCGATCTGGCCACGCTCGGGTTTTACCACAGCATTGAACTGCCTAATGGCAGCGTGATTCCCGGTCTCCAAACCATCGACCAGCAACGCTGGAGGATCGCGCAGTTCCCCATTCCTCAGGATCTGCACGGGAAACGGGTGCTTGATATCGGCGCGTGGGATGGTTGGTTCAGCTTCGAAATGGAGCGGCGCGGCGCCGAGGTCGTCGCGGTGGACTCGACAAAAGATACGCGTTTCCTCGAAGCCAAAAGGATGCTTCATTCCAAGGTGGAACACGTTGTCGCCGACATTTGCTACCTGACGCCGCGCGATATCGGATATTTTGATATCGTTTTATTTTTTGGCGTCCTTTATCATGTAAAGCATCCTATTCTGGCGCTGGAACGGGTCTGCGAATTGACGACGGATTTGGCGTGCATCGAATCTTTCGTCACCGACGACCAACCCACCGGTACGACCCCAACGATGGAATTCTATGAAGGAGCGCAGCTGGCGGACCAGTTCGACAATTGGATGGGTCCGAATATTTCGTGCCTGATGGCCATGTGCCGGACGGCTGGGTTCGCGCGAGTCGATTTCAAGAGCGCCGCGAACTCGCGAGCTCACGTAATCTGTCACCGGAAATGGCCTGAGATTGCGCGCAGCGGTGCTGGACCGGTTCTGTTCGACGTCGAAAATAGCCAGTCGCGGAACCACAGTTTCACCGCGCATCGCGACGATTACATCACAACGTGGATGCATTCGGAGGAACCGGATCTCACCTGCGACGACGTCTTTGTGCAAGTGGGTCCGTACGGAACCAGGCCTGCGGCTCTCAGCCACCGCGGACCCACCTGGCAGGCGAACTGCAAATTGCCGCTGGGGCTTGCCCCAGGATGGCACGAGGTGTCGGTCGCGGTGCGAGCGAGCGAGTTCTCGAGGCCGGTG
>JBEKPC010000135.1:0-14694 GCA_049521155.1 Bryobacteraceae bacterium | reverse complement strand
GGCCCCGGCGCTCCAGGCGACGCGAACGTCTTTAGTCGAAGCACTGCGAGGAGAATTTGGGGCGCGAGTCTCGTCTTCCCGCCTTCGATCCATGCTGGTTGTGAGCTAGATCAGCGTGTGCGTGATCCTTCTGGTGCTGACGGGGATTCTGCTGCGCGGCAGCGGCGCATACCAGCACCGGGACCTTGGCTATAGCATCCACGGTGTGGTTTATCCGATATTCCTGGGCCGCACAGATGCGGACGCGCCGGGTAAACTTGCGCAGAGGCTGGTTACCGAACCGTGGGTGGATGTTCTCGCCGCGGCCTGGCATCCGCCGCTCTTCGCGACGGACGAGAGCATTCCGGTGACGACGGCACAGGGCTCGCAACCGGTACGGGCGGGCTTCAACATCGTCTCCCCGGAATATTTCAAAGTCCTGGAAATCCCGCTGCTGCGCGGCCGCACTTTCAGCCCGCCGGAAGCGGAGGCGGAGGCCGCGGTAGCGGTGGTGAGCCAGGCGACTGCCGGGAAACTCTGGCCGGACGGAGACGCGATCGGCAAATCGATCATGGTGGACCGGACGACGCCGTACATCGGCGATGTGCCTGCTTCCGATCACGCGGTGGTGATTGGCATTGCGAAAGACGTGACCAGCCGCGGCGTGATCAGCGGACGCGACGCGACCATGATTTATTTCCCGACCTCCGTGCATGCGAAACATCCGCGCACATTCCTGATTCGTGGAAAAGGCGATGCCGCGGCGGCCACCAGGCATCTGGAAGCCTCGCTGACGGCGGCTGTTCCGAACCGGCCGGCGATCGCGATCTCGCTGGACGAAATGTTTCTGACGCAGATGTATCCGTTCTGGGCCGCATCCTGGATTTCGGCGCTGCTGGGCGCACTCGCGCTGCTACTGACGCTATCGGGCATGTACGGAGTCTTGTCGTACCTGGTGGGGCAGCGCACGAAAGAGATCGGAATCCGGATCGCGTTGGGCGCGACGCCGGGCATCGTGATCCGGCTGGTGCTGTCACAATCCCTGCGATTCGCCATTGGGGGAGTTGCGGTGGGATTATCGCTGGCGTTCGGAGGCGCGCTTCTGCTGCGACATTTACTGACGGTGATCAACGCGTTCGACGTCGTGTCTTACGCGGCGGGCGCGGCGATCGTCGCGCTGGCATCGTTGGCCGCGGCATATTTTCCGTCGAGCCGGGCGGCACGGATCAATCCGGTGGAGACGCTACGGGCGGATTAGGCGTTTATCCGCATGCGTAAGGGGCGGATAAAACTTTGTTCAGCGGTACAATCCGTGCTCGCGAATGTATTCTGCTACGGAGGGCGGCAACTCGTCCGGAGTTTCTCCTCGCCCCAGCGCGTGGCGTGTTTCCGACGACGAAACGGGGAGTGCGACGGTTTCCAGGCGATGCACGCGGGCGCCTTGCGGGATGGAATACGTGTGGCCGGGACGCGATACTACGATGAATTCGGTTTCGCGCACCACGTCTTCCCATCGATACCAGGAACGGATTTCGGCGAAGGCGTCGGAGCCGAGGACGAAGAAGACTTGACCCGAGCCGGGCTGCGCTTTCACTCGCTCAATCGTGTGGATGGAGTAGCTTTTTGCGCATCCTTCTTCGAGACGCGAAGGGAAGAAGCGAGGCTCGCCGGCACAGGCCAGTTCGACCATATTGTAGCGATCTTCGTAGCTGGCTCCGGCTTCTTTATGAGGCGGATTGGCGGCGGGAATGAATAAAACACGATCGAGCGAAAATGTATCGGCGGCTTCGCGCGCGACGATCAAGTGAGCTCGATGAATGGGATCGAATGTTCCTCCAAAAATCGCCGTCTTCATAAGATTTGTTGGAGAAATTCCTCTTCTTTATCGATTTCGATTCCGATTTTCAGCCATAACAGCTTGTGGGGCGCGACAATCTTAGTCGTCTGCTCGCAAAAATTCATGACGTCCTTTTCAGTGGTGACCAGAGTTTCGGCACCGCAGTCCGCGGCTTGCTTGGCAAGCCGCTCCAATTCGGCGGGCTTGTAATGATGATGATCGCCGAACGCCCAGCGGAATGTAACGTCGATTTCCAACTCTTCCAAGGTTCGCCAGAACGCACGCGGGTTGCCGAGCCCGCAAAAAGCGGCGACGCGGCCGAAATTGACTTCTGAAACTGTGCGCATGGATTTCGATTCATAATCGATCCAGTAACGCGGAGCGACCCGTGCCGTATAGATGGGAGCATCGGGGTTGAAGTTGCGGATCATTCGTCTCAATCCAGCAATATCCTGGCCGGGTTCGACGCGGGTGACGACGATCGCCGAGGCGCGACGCAGACTTTCGCACGGCTCGCGGCGCCTGCCGAGAGGGAACATTCCGCCGCCGAAAGGATCGAGCGCGTCGATCATCACAACGTCATGAGTGCGGGTGAGCCGGATATGTTGGAAGCCGTCGTCGAGAATGAAAATATCGGGCGATAGCGTTTCTTCCAGATGCAGGCCGGCATCATAACGGTCCGCGCCGATGCCGACGTGGGCGTCGCCGGCGCGGATATAAATTTGTGCTTCGTCGCCGGTAAGCTCGGTGGAGGCTTTTTCTCCGCGCGGAACAAGGACCATCTGATCGTGCGATTTTCGATGATAACCACGTGTCAGGATGGCGGGATTGCGACCCCGTTCATGTAGGCGATGGGCGAGGTGCGCGACCATCGGCGATTTTCCGGATCCGCCCATGGTGAGTCCCCCGATGCTGATCACGGGGGTCGAAAGACTGTGGCGCTGCATCCGTTGGCGCATGATGTTGGCGCGATGACCAGCCGCCCAACACCACGACAGTGGAGTGAAAAAGACACGAGCCGCGAGCGTCCGAGGCGGATCCGGAACGCCGTTGGAGCACGCGTTCCAAACCTCTTCGGCGATGCGATTGACGACTCCCCGCTTCGACACTGCAAGCTCGCGGGCGCAGGCACCCAAGGTTTTTGGATCGTCGAGCAGGCGGAGGACGGCTGGGCCCAGGGAGTCGCCATTTTCGATCAACTCCAGCGCCTGTGCCGCATGAAATTCGCGTGCGATCGCCGCGAAATTTTCCATATGCGGGCCGACAATGACGGGTTTTGCGAAATAGGCCGGCTCCAGAATATTGTGGCCTCCCCGGCGCGCCAGCGTTCCTCCCATGAACACCACGTCGGCGCAGGCGAACAGGGACGCCAATTCGCCGATCGAATCGACCAGCAGCACTCCTGGCAAATCCAGATCCCCGAGGTTGGTCCGGCGCACAAAGTGGATGCCGGCTCGCTTCAACTTTTCAGCGACGATGTCGAACCGCTCCGGCCGGCGCGGCGCAATGATGAGCAGCAGCCGCGGATGACGCTCGGCGAGCAGTTCGAATGCACGTAAAACTTCGTCGTCTTCGTCGACGTCTATAGAATCGGCGGGAGGCATGGTGCTGGCGGCGATGACGATCTGCCCGGGCTTGGTCTGTTCGAGAAATTCGGCGATGCCGGGCGGGATGCCCGCGGGCGGCGTGAAATCGTACTTCAGGTTCCCGGCGATTTGTATCTGGTCAAGGCGCGCTCCGGCGGTGACGAAGCGGTGCTCATCCTCGGCGCTCTGCGCAAAAATCATATCGGCGCAGCTGAGCACCCGGCGGAAAAACCAGCGCCAGCGGCTATAACGCGTCAAAGCACGATCGGAAATGCGGCCATTGACTACGATCAGCGACGCTCCGGCACGCTTCGATTCGCGATAGAGGTTAGGCCAAATCTCGGTTTCGAGCACGACGACCGCGGCCGGCCGCAAGCGTCGCAGCACGCGCCTCACGATGGAGCGGTAATCGAGCGGCGCGAAAAAAACGCCGTCGGCAAGACCTTTAAGTTTTTGATCGGCGGTCTCGCGGCCGGCCAGCGTGGTGGTCGAAACGTACAAGCGGGTGTGAGGATGTGCCGCGCGCACGGTGCGAATCAGTTCCACCGAAGAAAGAACCTCGCCTACCGATACGGCGTGAAACCAAACGGCTCCGGTGCCCGTCGTTTGAATGGCGGCGGGAAGGAATCCCAGCCGCTCGGCAAGACCGGCGAAGTATCTGCGGTCGCGAAATCCCCGGTACAGTAGATAGAGGGCCACCGCCGGCGTGAGGGCGAGTTGCAGGACCTGGTAAAGGAAATAGATGAGACGCGTAGCGGTTTTCTCGGGCGTGATCGTTCTTCTGAGTATAGCGGCGCTGGCGGCCGACTACAACGAGGACGACAAGGATAAGGATCGATTCGCGCCGGGCGCAGCGGCGTCCTACAAGGGCAGTCAGACCACGGACAAGATCACCATGGCCGCGGTTCCGTTCATCACCGAAGAGCAGATGCACACCGCGTTCGGCAAAGTGAATCCGAACAAATACGGCGTGCTGCCGGTGCTGGTGGTCCTCGAAAACGGCACGGGTAAGGCGCTGCGGCTAAGTTTGTCGGCCGACTATATCGCGCCGGACGCCAGACATGTGGATGCGACGCCGGCCTCCGACGTGACGTTCATCGGCGGGTCCGGTAAGCCTCCGTCCGTGCCGGGGTCGAATCCGCTGCCATTTCCGCGGCGCGCGAAGAAGGGTCCGTTGAATACATGGGAGATCGAAGGGCGGGCGTTTACCGCCAAGCTGGTGCCGGTGGGAGAGAAAGTTTACGGGTTCTTTTACTTTCAAACCGAGTATTTGCCGGGGTCGAAGATCTACCTGACAGGGATTTCGGATGCGGCTTCGGGGAAAGAGTATTTGTATTTCGAAGTGCCGCTCGAAAAGCAATAGCCTAAAAATTAACGATCGATGCGAAGCTCGCGGGGTCCAGGCTCGCTCCGCCGACCAGTGCGCCATCGATTTCGGGCTGCGCCATCAGACCTTTCACGTTGTCGGGCTTGACGCTTCCTCCGTAGAGAATGCGGCAGGCAGAGGCGGCATCGGCGCCGAACTTATTGCGCGCCTCACCACGAATAAACTGGTGCGCCGCGGCGGCCATTTCGGGGGTCGCGGTCTTGCCGGTTCCGATTGCCCAGACTGGCTCATAGGCAATCACGACGCGCGCGAACTGTTCCGGGCTTAGCCCGCCGAGCCCGCCGTCGAACTGCGCGCTGCAAACCGCTTCGGTCGCGTTCGATTCCCGCTCCTCCAAACGCTCGCCGACACAGACGATGGGAGTCAATCCCGCGTCGAGGGCGGCGACGGTTTTTTTGAAGACCGTTTCCTCGGTTTCGTGGAAGTATTGACGGCGCTCACTGTGCCCGATAATCACCCAGCGGCAGCCGACGGCGGAGAGCATAGGTGCGGA
Organism: Bryobacteraceae bacterium; assembly: GCA_049521155.1. GTDB lineage: Bacteria > Acidobacteriota > Terriglobia > Bryobacterales > Bryobacteraceae > Palsa-187. The sequence continues at coordinate 9,412 of JBEKPC010000135.1, read as the reverse complement.
AACTTCGCCCGTATACGCGCCTTCCTTCAACCAGAAAACGTCCTGCGCGCCGATCCCGATGGCCGTGGATCGGGCAGCTTCGACAGCGGCGGGAAGGTTCACGAAGGTGGGGCAAATGACGACTTCGGCGTGGGTCGCGCCGGCGACCAAGGGAGCAAATTTCTCAAAGAAAGAGGAAGTCTCGGCGGCAGTTTTGTACATCTTCCAGTTGCCAGCCATCACGGGTTTTCGCATGCAACTTCAGAATACCGTTTTATGCCAGCCGCAGTTGTTTGAAATTATTGATCAGCTCAAACGGCGTGCGCACGGAGCGAATCGTCTCGCCGCGCTGCTCGATATGGGATTCCGCGGTGTTGCCAAGGCCGCGAGCGGCGGCCATTTGGAGATACTCGACGAGCAGCGGATCGATGCCCATGATGCGGCAGCAAGTCGCGTCGACCGCGGGCAGATCGGAGCCCATCACGAGCACGCCCGCTGGCTTGGGAGTCCCTTGAATCGGGCCATTTCCTTCCATTCCCACGATGCCGTCGACAATGGCGAAGGTGCGGCGGAAAATGCGGTTCAGCTCCACGATAGACAGGTCGATACCAACCTGATGCAACTCATTTTTGGGCCATCCATAGATCGATCCAGGGACCACGCCAAAGAAATTTTTCATGGAGAGCGTCGCGCCGGCCCAATGATGCGTCTTCATTTTTGCCAGCGAGACAATGAGGTCCGCGCGCAAGGCGGTGTTGGGCAGGTAAATCTCGCCGCGATCGGCAAAGCCTTGAATGGGGCTGACGTCGTCGCGATTCAGATCGGTGAACAGCGCGTCGAATTGCGGGATTTCGCTGCGATAGCGCGTCATTTCGGCGATCGCGTAGGTGTCACGGCGATGGCCCGGTCCTTCGCCGATTTTTACTCCCGCGGCACCCAGGGAGCGGAATGCTTCGATTGCGGCGGCCACCACGCTGACGTCGGTATTGATGCAGGTTCTGGGATCAAACTCCACCAGGTTCGGCTTGAGCAGCACGTGCTGTCCCCGGACATCGAGGCCGCACTGCTTCACGCCTTCCAAAATACGGCTCACCAGATCGTCGGAGTACGATTTCGCCTTAATGATGGAGACCGGCGACGAAGTTTGCGCGGCAGCGCGCGTGGGCTTGGCGCCAGTGAAACCGGCGTATCCGGCAAGCAGACTGGCTCCCGTGACGGCGAGAAATTCTCGGCGATTCGGACTCATGTGACGGCTCCCGTGCGGAAAAAGTGAACCTTATCTTCGGCCAGAATCGAGAGCGCCGCGATCATCGTTTCAGGACTGGACGCGAGATCGACCGCTGAAGGCGGGACCTCCGCTTCCTGCAACCGCAGGGCGATGGTGAGCCATGCCCGGGCCAGCGGCGAAGGGGTCTCGCGCGCCATCCGCACGGCAAGATCGATTGATTTTCCCAAGCCCGGCTGCCCTTGCAGTCCGATTAGCGCGAGGCCGGTAGTTTCCGGAAACGCCACCAGGTCGACGTTCAACGCCGCGTGACTGCCGTAATTCCATCCTCCATCCTGGCAGCGGACGTCGAGCAACTGCGCCTGTCCGATGCGGACGCGTTCCTGCAATTTGCCGCTCGGCGCCTTTGCGGATGCCTGCTTGAGCGCGACGATAGCGTGAGATGTCGGTTCCACCCAGGATGCGGTGCCGGGTTTCCAGGGCCAGCCTTTGAGGTCGAGATTCCGTTCAGGGTTGCCGAATAGATGGGTGCGGACCAACACGCGCTGCCACAAAGGTCCTTCGATTCCAGCCGAACCGAGCAGCCACGCGACTCCTTTTTGAAAAGGTTCTCCAAATTCATTGCGCGATTGCGCGAGCGTCACGCACAACGAGGTGGCCCAGGTCGGCACGTGAACGTCGGCCGAGGGACGCCACCCGCCGTCGGCGCCCTGCCAGGATTTCAGAAGTATCCAGGCGCGATCCGCGGCGGGTTCCCCGGCCAGGGCAACGGCCGCGTAAAAGGTCGGTTCCAGCCAGGATTGTTTGCCTGGGAAATAGCCCCATCCGCCGTCCGCGTTTTGGGTTTGCCGCAAGCGCACTGCGGCTGTAGGATCCTTCACACTCAGTATTCGGCGGGATTGTGCGGAAACTTTAGCGTCCTGAGAGCCAAGAAATTGCATCAGGAGAAGGCGTATCATTTTGTCATGAGGTCGATCATCTTTGCGGTTGTCCTTTTCGCCGGTGCGGCTGGTGCGGAGGAGTTCGCGGATCGGGCGGCGATTGAGAAAACAATTTCAGCGCTTAATGTGTGGCCGGTGCGGGCGGATATTTTTACGGCCGATTTCGATGGCCGTCAGGAACTGGCGCGGCTGGCTCAGAATCCTCAGGTTGTGGCGGCCGATGCTAAACCGAGCGTCGAGATTTCCAAGGAACCGTGGGGTGAAGCGACGATTTCTCTGCCGGGCATGATTCTGCGAATTAGCCCTGCGATCGTCACGAAGAAGATTCGTTTTCTGAGCGCCGATGTGGCAATGGTGGACGCGGTAGGAAAGGGTCCGCTTCTGTTCGTGTTGAAGAGGGAAGGGACGGATTGGAAAATCGCGTCCCTTCGGATCTTGGCGGAGAAGTAACTAAACCTTCTCGGGCACGACGTAAGGGCTGCGATAGTTGCGGGTCAGCATCTTATTCGCTTCCTCGTCGCCGATGTACTTGCGTGTGGCTTCGTCGAATTTCAGCGCCCGCTTCAGGCGGTAGCTGGTATTGGCGAGGTGGCACAAATCGGCCGACGGGACTGCAATTTCGACGTCGGCGTGCAAGCTTTTATAATCGCGGCTCTTCACTGCGGCGAGGAAATTCGCCATGTGCGGGCCGGTGTCGCCGGCGGCGCTCTTGGTCTCATCCATGATTTTTTCCTGCTTTTCGGCTTTGCCGTTCATGACGCCTTTATAGACTTGAAAACCGGCGCCATCGACGGCCATCCAGCCATCGTTTCCATAAAACAGATTGCCGATCGTGTTGCCGCCGCGAATCTCCAGGCCGCCTTCGGGGCCAGTGATGCCTCCGCGGACCTCGAACATCAGTTCGGCGTCGCCGTAGTTGAAAGTCGACATCTGGGTGTTGGGAGTTTCCTGGTCGTCGTTGGCGGGCACATAGTATTTCCCGCCGCTGGAAGTGACGCTTTGCGGCAGGCCGCGATTGAGTCCCCACCGGGCGATATCCATTTCATGAACGCCCTGATTGCCGATATCTCCGTTGCCGGTGTCCCAGAACCAATGCCAGTTGTAAGCGAACCGCAATTCGTTGAAGGGTCGCATGGGCGCAGGACCAAGGAATTTGTCCCAATCCAAACCGGCGGGAATAGGCGCATCATCCTTGTGGCCGATTGACAAGCGGCGTTTGAAACAAAGTCCCTTGGCGAGGTAAACCTTTCCGATGATTCCTTCGTGCAGAAGACGGATGGCCTTCATTTTGTGATCGATGCTGCGGCTTTGGGAGCCGATTTGGACCATGCGGCCGTACTTGCGGGCGGCGGCGATCATTTGCTGGCCTTCGAAAACGTTGTGGCAAGCCGGCTTTTCGATATAGACGTCCTTTCCGGCCTGGCAGGCCCAGACGGTGGCGAGAGCATGCCAGTGATTGGGAACGGGCATGGAAACGGCCTGCACCGATTTATCGTCGAAAACCTGGCGCATATCGGCGTAGCCTTTGGGCTTGTTGCCGGTCAGCTTTTGGACCAGCGCCTGGCCTCGTTCGAGAGCCGCCTGGTTGACGTCGCACAGGGCGACAATGTTTGCTTCGGGCAGCTTTGCGTATTCATTCATATGAGCCTGGCCGCGACCGCCGAGGCCAATGATGGCGACATCGACCTTATCGCTGGCGGCCATCGACTTCTGGCGGCTGGCGGCAACGGCAGCGGCGGTGGCGAAGGAGAAAAAAGTGCGTCTGGTAGGTTGGGCTGACATGGCAATTGCTCCCTTAAAATGATACACCTCGCGTGTATTTAGAAACCATAAGCGGATTGGGAGCATCAGACAATGAGCGGGGCAAAATGTCGTTAGGGTATTCTCTAGGAAGTAGAACATGCTGATTTTTTTCGGGCGGCCCTTGCGGACGTCGTACCTGCTGTCGATTGCTCTGTTGGCCGCGCGAGGATTCGCGCAGGACGCCGAGGCTCCGCAGCAAGCGGTCCCACCACCGGCCGATAGCTCGGTTGCCCCCGTCAAGCAGGCTCCAGCCGATCCCGATGCGCCTAAACAGGATCAACCCGCAGCCGCGAATCGCGCGGCCGATATGAATGCCGCACCGGATAAGCACGTGCTGGGTGTGCTGCCAAATTTCAGGACGGTGAACGACAACGGCGCCGTTCCGCCCATTGACACGAAACACAAGCTGATTATTGCCTGCAAGGATTCCTTCGATTATCCCCTGGTCCTGCTGTCCGCGGGTTTGGCGGGCATCGGGCAGTTGGCGAACGAGGATCCTTCCTATCACCAGGGCGTGGAAGGTTACGCGAAGCGGCTGGCGGCGAACTATGCGGACCAGGCGATCGGCAACATGATGACCGAGGGATTTTTCCCGGCCATGCTGCATGAGGATCCCCGCTATTACCGGATCGGTCCGTCGAAAGGCAGCGTAAAATACCGCGCCTGGTACGCCTTTTCGCGCATTTTCGTGACCCGCACCGATTCGGGCAGCGAGAGGTTTAACTTTTCGGAATGGGGTGGCAACGCGACAGGCGTGGCGATTTCGAATTTGTATCATCCCGATGGCCGCGATGCGTTGGATAACACATACAAGCTGTTGGAACAGTGCGCCACCGACGGGGTTTCCCAGGTTCTGAAAGAATTCTGGCCCGATATCAAGCAGAAATTTTTCCATAAACACCCTCCGGTTTCCGCTTCCAACTGAGAGGTTCGATTGAGGACACTGGTCGCAGCGATCGGCTTGGGTCTTTCGGTGAACGCGGGCGCGACCACCATCGTCGCGATCTGGACGCCAACGAAGATCGTAATCTCCGGCGACAGTCTGCTCAACATGAACTGGACCGGCGAGAATGGCGCGCCGCAACATAAAACGTCGAAGGATTGCAAGATTCGCAAATTCGGATCGAACTACATTTCTGCGGCGGGAAATTATCACATCCAGACCGCGGGTTTCGATGTGTGGCAGACAGCGGCGCACGCCTGCGGGACCGCGCCGAATGTCGATGCATGCGCGGCGAAGTTCAAGGCAGAACTACGAATCGCGCTGGCGAAGGCGGTCGGCATGCATGACGTTCACCTCGCCGTGCTTGTGGCCGGCCGGCAGAACGGCGCGCCGGCGCTGGACCATATCACTCTGATAGGAACGCCGGAGGGACGGCTCAGCGTGAAATCCGAATCGTTCCGCAAGGGCAAGCAGAAATGGGGCCGCGTGATTCTCGGCGAGCGCGATGCCATCGACCGTTATGAGCACGGAGCGGCGTCGACCATGACCGATAGCATGCAGGCGCAGGCTTTATCGCTCGTGAAAATCGAAGCTCGTGCCCTGCCGCAAGAGGTAGGTGCGCCGTTTTCGACGCTGACGATTGACGAAGCGGGCGAGCAATGGACCAATCCAGGGTGCTGTCCGTCGGCTTGTTCAAAATAAGTTAAAATTGCCGGAAGGAGGTCCGGATGAAACGACTGGTCCTTGCTTCGATTCTTTGCGTGACTTTGCGCGCGCAGGACAAACCTCTGCCTTTAGCGCCGCCACCGGTGATCGATCCAGCGGATCCTTTGGGCGTGAAAAATTTCCAGCTCTTGCATCCGCGCGACGTAAAAGTTGCGAATAAGCTGACGCTGATGGGCAACCTCCCGCCAGCGCCGGGTGTCTGCTCCGTACCGTTGCTCGAAGCGCGCGTGGCCGCGGTGGATCCGGGCATCGCTACGTCGCCCTCAAACTCTTCCGTGCCGATGCCGCAGGCTAGAGTTCCCGCGCCGGCGTGCACGAAATAGAGCGGTCAGCCTCGCATCAGGAATCCGAGAATGCGGCGCGTCAGCTTACTATACGGTGGACGCATCAGCCTGAGCGGCGTCCACCGGCTCTCCAGAAAAATCCCCTTCTGATTCGAAAATGTCTCGAAGCCATGCACCCCGTGATAGTGGCCCATGCCGCTGGGGCCGATGCCTCCGAACGGCAGCCCGCTCTGCCCTACGTGAAACATGCAATCGTTCACGGTGACCCCTCCTGCCGTGGTTCGCGCAAGCACGTCCTTCACGCGGGAGCGGTTCAAATCGAAATAATACAGCGCCAGCGGATGCGGCCGCGCGTTGATATAAGAGATCGCCTTGTCGAGCGTGTCGTAAAGCACGATGGGCAGGATCGGACCGAAGATTTCCTGCTGCATGACGGCCATTTCGTCGGTTACGTGAAGCAGCAAAGTCGGAGGGAAAACCCGATTCTCTTCGTTGTACGTTTCCTCAGAAGGCTGGATCGTTTGAGCGCCCTTTTCGCGGGCATCGTCGACCAGCGCCACCAGGGTTCGATAATGTGCGGCGTCGATAATGCGCGTGTAATCGGGATTCGCGACCAGCTTCGGATACATGCCGGAGATGATCCCCGGCGCGATTCGCAAAAACTCATCGTTGAGCGCGCGCGGGAGCAGCAAGTAGTCGGGAGCAACGCAGGTTTGTCCGGCGTTATAAAGTTTCCCGGTGAGAATCCGCTCCGCCGCGGTCCGCAGAGGATAGTCGGGATGCACCAGCGCGGGGCTCTTGCCACCCAGTTCCAGCGTGACCGGCGTCAAATTTTCCGCGGCGGCCCTCATGACGAGCTTCCCGACGCGGGTCGAGCCGGTGAAAAGAAGATGATCGAAGGGCAAGCTGGAAAATTCCTGCGCGACCTCCGCACCGCCATTCACGACGGCCACGTAGTCGGGCGGAAATGTTTTGGCGATCATTTCCCCCAGCAGAGCGCCGGTGCGGGGCGCAAGCTCCGACGGTTTGATCATTAAATGATTTCCCGCGGCAACAGCCCCGATGGCGGGTCCGATGGTCAGAAACAGCGGATAATTCCAGGCGCCTAAAATTCCGATAACGCCTTTCGGCTGCATCTCGATTCTGGCGCGCGCGGGCCTGAATTGCCAGTCGACAGCGACGGCACGCCGCTTCATCCACCCTTTAAGATGCCTGCGCGCCTCGCGAATTTCGCCCAGCGTCGGGACCAGCTCGAGCGTCAGCGTCTCCTCTTCCGCGCGCCCGTTGAAGTCGTCCGAGATGGCGCGGACAAGCCCATCTCTGTGGTCGAGCAGCGCCTGTTCCAAGGCTTGGAGCGCCGAGATGCGTTCGCCGTACGATCGAATCTTCAAGCGGAACGCGGCGCGCTGAGCGTCGAAGGTGCCAGCAATCATCGTTACATTGTCGCTACAATGAAGGGCGATATGCATAGCCCACGTCGGCTGGTAGAGGTAGCACTCTTTTGAATCGCACGAATACGGAAGATCCGGCTTATTACCATAAAGTCGTCGATTGCCAATGGGCGTGCCCCGCCCACACTAATGTTCCCGAATACATCCGCCTGATCGCGCAAGGGCGCTTTACTGACGCCTACATGCTCAACCGCGAATCGAACGTGTTCCCAGCGATTTTGGGGCGCACCTGCGACCGGCCCTGTGAGCCTGCCTGCCGGCGCGGACGGCTGGACGGCAAGCCAGTCGCGATCTGCCGTTTGAAACGCGTCGCAGCGGACCATCGCGGTGAAATCGCCGATCTGCTGCCGCCGATTCCCACGAAGAAAAACGGCAAGCGGATTGGGATTGTAGGTGGGGGGCCGGCGTCGCTAACCGTGGCCAATGATTTGATGCCGCACGGCTACGAAGTCGTGATCTTCGAGCAGAACGAAAAGCCCGGCGGCTTGATGCGCACCAACATTCCCGCATTTCGATTGCCCGCCACGGTGCTCGACGAAGAGACGGCGACGATCCTTAATATGGGCGTCGATATTCGCTACAACTCGCCTGTGAAGAGCATGAAGGCTCTGTTGGCCGAAGGCTTCGATGCGATTTTTGTCGGCAGTGGTGCGCCGCGCGGTAAGGAGTTGGAGATTCCTGGACGCCACGATACGGATCGAATTCATATAGGGATCGATTGGCTGGAGTCGATTTCCTTCGGCCATATCGATTCCGTCGGCGAGAATGTGCTGATTATCGGCGTCGGAAACACGGCAATGGATTGCTGCCGTTCATCGAAGCGTATGGGCGCGAAATCCGTTAAAGTGATGGCGCGCCGGCCGCGAGCGTATTTTAAAGCCTCCGCATGGGAGTTGGACGACGCGGAAGAAGAAGGCGTCGATATCCTGATTAATCACGCGCCCAAGCGCTTCGTGATTGAGAACGGGAAGCTGACCGGCATGGAGTTCGAGCGTCTGGAATGGGACGCCAAGGCGAAAAACTCGCGCGTGATCGACACCGTAATTCTGCCGGCCGACGACGTGATTCTCGCCATAGGTCAGGAGAACGCATTCCCCTGGTTCGAGCGCGACCTGGGCGCTCAATTCGACAAATGGGATCAGCCGGTAGTGGATGAGACGACCATGATGTCGACGTTGCCCGGCGTTTTCTTCGGTGGCGACGCCGCGTTTGGGCCGAAAAACATCATCTGGGCAGTCGAGCATGGCCATCAGGCTGCCATCTCGATCGACAATTATTGCAACGCCGTGCCCGTCACGGAGCGCCGCAAAGACGGGATGAATCTCATCAGCCAGAAAATGGGGCTGAGCGAGTGGAGCTATCACAACGACTACAATCCGGCATCGCGTCAGAAGATGTCCCACGTGGATCTCGCGTCGCGATTCAAGCAACTGAATATTGAAGTCGAGCTGGGGTTCGATCCGGAGCAGACCGCCCGCGAAGCGCAGCGTTGTTTGAATTGCGACGTCGAGACCGAGTTTACCGCCGCCCGCTGCATCGAATGCGATGCCTGCATCGACATTTGTCCGCTGCAATGTTTGACCATCACGCGCGATGGCGCCGAAGAGGATCTGCGCACGCGGCTATCGGCGCCGGCGATCAATCTCACGCAAGCGCTTTACGCTTCCGCGCCGTTGCCGCAGACTTCTCGGCTCATGATCAAGGATGAGGATCTGTGCGTCCACTGCGGATTGTGCGCGGAACGCTGCCCCACGGCGGCTTGGGATATGCAAAAATTCGAGCTCGAAATTCCATATGCGGGGAGGGCGGCCGAATGCATCAGCTCCTACGTACCCGCATAAACGATTTCGCCGTGAAGCTGGCGAACGTCAACGGAACCGGCTCCGCCAGCGCCAATGGGTTGCTGATGCAGGCGATTTTTCGCATGGGCATTCCGGTGTCGGGCAAGAATCTTTTCCCGTCGAATATTCAGGGCCTGCCCACCTGGTATGAAATCCGCGTCAATAAGGATGGCCACACGGCGCGGGCGCTCGATTACGATCTGATCGTCGCCATGAACT
>JBEKPC010000134.1:0-14729 GCA_049521155.1 Bryobacteraceae bacterium | reverse complement strand
GACCGGCGCGGAGATTTTCGCCAAAATTTGTAAGGATGAGGATCTCGCGGCACTGTTCTGCTGCCCCGGCAACTATACCGTCATCAACGCCATCGCCGCCGCCGGCGTCCCTGCCTATGGAGGCCGCTCGGAAGGTTCCATGTGCGCCATGGCCGACGGATTCTCGCGCGTCACCGGTGAAGTAACCGCCTGCTCCGGCACGGAAGGCCCCGGCTTCACCAACATGATCATGAACATCGCCGCCGCCCATAGCGCCCGCACGCCTCTGCTGGTGCTGGCCAGCAATATGAACATCTCCGGCGACGATCGGGAAACATTTATTCAGACCGGTTATCAGCAGCCGACTACCACTGGAATGAAGAAGTACGGCAAGCGCCTCACGGAGCCGAACCGGGTTTGGGAATACGGCGCCTATGCCTTCCGCAACCTCAAGACCGGCATCCCCGGCCCCGTTCACCTCGATTTTCCTGGTGAAGTAGCGCGCGCCCGGTTTACCGACTCCGCCAAACTCACCGACTATTACACGAAAGATAAATACCGCACCGAATCCCGCCCCCAACCCACCCGCAAGGAAGTGGAGCAGGCCATGGACATGATCAACAAGGCGGAACGCCCGATCATCGTCGCCGGCCAGGGTGTGTTCCAGCGCAAGGCTTGCGACCAATTGAAAGTCGCCGCCGAAAAGAATGAGTTCGCCGTCGTAACTTCGGGCCCCATGCGCGGCCATTTCCCCGACGATCATCGCCTCTCCGCTGCTCTCGCGCACGATGCTCTGATGAGCGCGGATCTGGTCGTATTCATCGGTCAATACTGCATGCCGAGTCCGACCGAGTATCACTTCAGCCCCAATGCCAAAGCCATCCGCGTGCATCCCGTGCCGGAAGATATCGGCCGCAACTGGCCCATTGAACTCGGCATTGTCGGCGACGAACAAGCCTTCCTTAATATTCTGGCCAGTGAGATCCCCTCGAAGAAACGCGAGGCCTGGGTCGCTGAACTGGCCGCCGCCCGCGCTAAGAATGAAAAGGTCGACCTCGATCACTACGCGCTCGGCCTCAAGCACAGCGCGGCGACCAATCATATCCATCCGGCGGTCATGGCGAAGGAAGTTCACGACCTGCTCTACGCCGGCGATATCGATCCCAAGCAGACCGTAACCGGCTGCGGCGGTTGGACCACCGGAATTTTCGCCGGCCGCTGGCTGCGCGCCAATCGTCCCGGCCAAAGCGTCGCCTGCGGATATCAGTACGGCGCCATCGGGCCGGATATGGCCATGATGGTGGGAGCCAGCGCGGCCGTCCAGCGCGGCGTCGGCCCGCAAGCCGCCTACAAAGGCGCGCCCTCCTTGGTTGTCACCAGCGACGCCGGCATCGCCTACAGCATGTTCGAGCTCGATACCGCGGCCAAGTATAAAATCCCGATCGTCGCCGTGGTTTATAACAATAATTCGTGGGGCATGTGGCCCGCCGCCGTCGGTTCGCCCCGCTCCATGCACATGTACCTGTTCCAGGAAAATCTCCGCTACGATAAAATGGCGGAAGGCTTAGGCGCGCGCGGCGAATACGTCCAAACACCGGAAGATCTGCGCGCGGCTTTGAAGCGCAGCTACCAGATCGCGGCGAAAGAAAACATCTCGACGCTGATCAACGTCCAGGCGCTGAAGGACTTCACCAATGGCGCGGCCTACGCGCCGGGGATCGCCCTGCCGGTCGAACCGGGTGTCGGAGCCTTTGCGCACTAAGGTCGACGAAGCGCTCGAATTATACGCGGCTAAAGGTGTTTTCCGGTCGTTTTCGCGTGTATTATCGCGGAATAAGGTCGTTTATTATCGCATGCTGTGGCACAAAGACCGGTTTTACGACCTGGTCTTTGATGCCACCAAGCAATCGCTGCGCTTTCCGGTAGTTCTGCCGAAAGTGCCCCGGCCCATGTACGACGATTTCAAAAAATTCGTCGCCCAGCGCCAATCCGAAGAAACCATTGCACATCGCCGGATCGATCCCAAAAAAGTCCGGATCTCCTGTTCCCTCAAAAATGGCGATATCTCGCTACTTTTTATAGCCAAAGACCGCGATTATGAATACGCCACCCAGAAACTGATCCATCTCATGCACGAGATTTTCCTTTTGTTTCTAAGAGATGGCACCTACTACGAGTACATGATCGAAACCTTCGAAATCGATCGCGATCAAATGGTCTAACCGCGCCCCACCAGCGGCATTTTCGTCGCCATCACGGTCATGAACTGGACATTGGCGTCCAGTGGCAGGCTGGCCATGTAAACCACTGCATCGGCAACATGTTGCACGTCCATCCGAGGCTCAATCATCATCGTCCCGTTGGCCTGCGGAACCCCCTGCGCCATACGCTCCGTCATTTCCGTCGCCGCATTGCCTATGTCTATCTGTCCACAGGCGATATCGAACGGCCGGCCATCTAAAGATATGCTTTTCGTCAGCCCTGTAATGGCATGTTTTGTCGCGGTATAAGGAGCCGAATTGGGGCGCGGCGCGGTCGCTGAAATCGACCCGTTATTGATAATGCGTCCCCCGCGCGGATCCTGCATCTTCATGATTCGCATGGCCTGTTGCGCGCAGAGGAACGCTCCGGTAAGATTGACATTCACGACGGCCGACCACTGCTCGAAACTGAGTTCGTCCATCGGCACCGGCGGTGCGCCCATGCCTGCATTATTGAACAGCAAGTCCAGCCGTTCGATCTTTGAAAACAACGCTTTAACACTTTCAGGCTGGGTAACATCGGCCGGCGCGACGCGCATATTTCCGCGCGCCGTTTTCTCCAACTCCGCCGCGCGGCGTCCCGCCAGGATCACATGGAATCCGGCGGATTCAAGAGCGATACTGACCGCCCGGCCAATTCCACTGCCGGCCCCGGTTACAACAGCGATTTTACTCATAAGGATTAGCCAATCTTGGATCGTGCAGCAGCGCCTCGTCCGTAAGTGTATGAAGAAATTCGACGATATCGGCGCGTTCCTGCCCGGTCATCGTACCATGGTGCGTGACGGCTTCTTCCAAGGTCTTCACGCTGCCATCGTGCATATAAGGAGCCGTCACCGCTATATTACGAAGAGTAGGGGCTTTATATCCCCCCACCTCCTCCGGCTTGCCCGTGAAATTGGCGCCGCTATGGCATCTAAAGCAGGAAAATCCGGTGCTAAAAAACAATATCTCGCCGTGCTTGGCCGCCGCTGAAATCGCCGTATCGTCACGATCAAAATGATAGCGGTCGTAAGGAGTGCGGGCGGAGACAATAGATCGCTCGAAACAGGCGATCGCCTTGATAATATTATCCATTGTGATAGGGTCGGCGCCGAATAGCTTCAGATACTTAGGATCCGCGCGGACCACGTCGAGGAACCGGTCGTCCACGCCAAGCTCGACCGGATGCTCGCCGAACATCGGGATCCGCGCCTGCTCTTCGAGCGAATGGAGACCCTGCTCCATCCATGTGAAAGTAGGCGTATAAACGACATTGACCAGGCTCATGCTGCCGCGCGGATGAAGTTCTCCCGTGGATCCTTCACTGCGGGCTTTTCCGTCGGTGAACGCCAGGTTCTGGATATGGCAGGAAGCGCATGCCTGCTTGCCGTTGGCCGACATTCGCCGGTCGTAAAAGAGATAGCGCCCCAGTTCGACTTTGGCCGCGGTCATCGGATTATCGGCCGGAACACGTGGTTTGGGGAATCCAGCCGGAAGGTCCCATTGATACGGAGTTTGGGCGTTGGCGGCAACGACCAGGCAGAACAGCAGATTACGCAATGCCATCCACTACTTCCTGAGACGGACGACCGTGATTTTCTCCAGCATGCGAAGGGACCGGGCACCCTTTTTCTCGCCCGGCACCACCAGGCGCAGCGGTCCTTGATAAGGAAACAGCGGCTTGCCGTTGACGGTGTCCGCGACGATGATTTTATTGCTGGTGAAGGAAGGGTCCAGCTCGGTGAGAGTGTAGACCACCTGGTAGCCGTCGCGAGCCTCAGCCAGCACGTAGCTGGCGAGCGCCTTGCCCATTAACTGCTTATCGAGCGGAGCGCCGGCTTGCTTCAGAATGTCGTAGAGCAGCACGCCTTCATACGTGGTTTCGGTATCGTCCTCGCCTTTGACCGTCACCGAAGTCCGGGGCATCTTGGCGAGTTCCTCTTTGCTAAGCGTCAGCGGATGCGCCACGTCGCCCGCAATCACCAGCTTCGTCTCTACATCCTGCGCGTACAAAGGGGCAAGCAGAGCCAGAGCCAGAGCAAGCTTCATAGCACATATTGTATAACCCCACGGCGTCAGCCTGGGGATGCGGCAGCGCTGACTGAGCCAAAATGTTAGAAAATAACAGGGGCGCCAAACTCCCCGGATGCGCATGCAGGACGGCACTTTACTGCCTTGTTTATCTGTTATTCTCTAATCTGTAACCGAATATTGAGTTGCTCTTTTCCTGCCCGTATGGGACCGTGTCTGTATGGCGATTTGCTCTGTATGTGAAAAACTAACACGACTTCTGCTGTTCGGCTTGCTGGCTCTTGCCATGGCATCCGCGCAGACCGTGTCGGGAACCATCGAAGGCATCGTGAAGGATTCCTCGGGCGCTGTTATCCCCGGCGTCAAAGTCACGATCACGGACGTGAAGACCGGCGTGATTACGGCCAAGGTAACCAACAATGCCGGAAATTATCTGGCGCCGTTCCTCAACCCCAGCACTTATACAGCGACTTTTGAAAAGGACGGCTTCGAGAAAACCAATATCGAGGGACTCACCCTCGCCATGAACGGTGAGCTTCGCGTCGACGCCGAACTCAAAACCGGCAGTGTGCAGCAAAGCGTGACCGTCACCGAGACCGCGGTCGACATCAATAAAGTGACGCCCGATATCGGCACGCACATGAGCGGCGAGGATCTGATCAACCTGCCGGAGCCCAACTCCGAGTTCAACATGGTCAAGATTTTCCCCGGCATGTCCTCCACCAGCCAAAACTACAGCAATATTAACAATGTCAGCTTGGGCGGAGGCCGTCCCGATACCAACCCCATCATCATCGACGGCCTGCCCAGCAACATGGGCGCGGACAATACCTACGGCCTCGTTCCCACGCCGGACTCCACGGAAGAACTACAGGTCCTCACGCAGCCTTTCTCCGCCCAATACGGACAGACCGGCGGCGGCGTCATGCTGACCTCGACCAAGGCCGGAACCGCCACCTTTCACGGCAGCGCCTTCGAATACAACACCAACCAGCATTTCGATGCGCTGGACTTTTTCCAGCCCTCCACCACCGTCAAGCCGGTCAGCATTCAGAATTACTTCGGAGGCTCCCTGGGTGGTCCCGTCATCATCCCGCACCTTTACGACGGCAAGCAGAAGCAAACCTTCTTCTTCATGGATTGGGAGAATACGCTGATCAACGGCAACAAGCTGGTCGAGACCGACGTCCCTACGCAGCTGGAACTGCAAGGCAACTTCACCGGACCCACGCCGCAGAACACCCAGCTCACGGTCTATGACCCTCTCACCACCACGACGGTGAACGGAAAAACCACCCGCATGGAATTCCCGGGCAACATCATCCCGGCCAACCGCATCGACCCGGTGGGCGCGAAAATCGCCTCCTATTATCCGCAGTCCAACTGCTCCTTCCTGACGTTCAACTATTGCGTCGATCCCAGCTCCACCCATAGTGATCTCTATAACGCCGACCGCGTGGACCAGAACATCAGCCAGTGGGACCGCGTGTGGTTCCGCTTCGGACGGGATGGGCCAACTTCGAATCCAGTGCAGATCTTCCCCGGCAACAACCTGGCCAATCCTTCCACCCTCAACGGCTGGACCGATAACCATGGCGCCGCCACCTGGAGCCACATCTTCGGCCCCAACCTCACCAGCGAGTTCCGCCTCGGCTTCGTGCAGGAGAGCAACTTCACCACGCCTCCCGAGGGCGATGTTTCGGCGCTCGGCCTCCAGGGTGTGCCACTCACCCAGTTCCCCTCGGTCGGCGTCACCAACTATGACAGCCTGGGCACCAGCTCCTACGTTCGCACCCGGGATCGCCACTGGATCATCAACGACGCTCTGAGCTGGCAGAAGGGCCGCAACAGCATCTCGTTCGGCGGCGAGTACATGAACTATTCGGATCATAACTTCACGCCCGGCGTGCTCTCCGGAAGCTACGCCTTCAGCGGCACTTTCAGCTCTCTGCCCGGCGTCGGCTCCACCGGCACCGGCCTGGCGGATCTGCTGCTCGGCGACCCAGCCACCACCAGCATCGCTACGAATAACTATGATTTCCGCTTCAAGATCAACTACGCGTCGCTGTACATTCAGGACAACTACAAGCTGACGTCGAAGTTGACCGTCAACATCGGGCTGCGCTGGGAATTCGACGGTCCCACATCGGAAGCCAACGGCCAGAACTACACCTTCAATCCGAGCCTGGTCGATCCCACCACCGGCCGATTAGGAGCCATTCAGTTCGCTGGCATCGGCGGCGCTCCCAGCCATTTCGTGCCGGACGATTATAAAGGCTTCCTGCCGCGCGCCGGCTTCTCCTACAGCATCTTTAAGAACACCGTTTTCCGCGGCGGCTACGGAATTTATGAGCTGCCGAGCATTGGCTTTGTCACCGCCGGCGCAACCTCCAAGTACAGCATTGCCGCGACGTTCACCAGTCCCGACGGCGTCACCCCGGCCTATCAGCTCGAAAACGGTGTGCCGGCCTACTCCTATAACGTCGGCCCCAACGGCCTGCCCAACATTCAGTCGAGCTTGACCAAGCCTACCGCGAGCGTCACGGAGCAGCAGCTCACGCCCGTGATTCCTTACGTGCAGGAGTGGTCCTTCTCGCTCCAGCAGCAGTTCTCCCATGGCTGGTTTGGAGAAATCGCTTACCAGGGAAATCGCGGCGTTCACGAACCGATCGAGCTGCCCATCAATCAGATCGCGCCGTCCGCCGATTGCTGCTTCGGCGTCGCCAATGCGCAGTCGCTGCGTCCGTATCCGCAATTCCTCACGGTCACCGCGTTTGTCGATCGGGGCAACTCCAATTACAACGCGCTGCTCGCTAAACTCCAGCACTACTGGCGCAACGGCGTCTCTGCGGTATTCAGCTATACCTGGGCCAAATCCATGGATGACGTGGACGCCCCGGCACGCGCCGATGCCGTCGGGGTCCAGAACGTCTACAATCTTAAGTCGGAGTACGGGATTGCCGGCATCGATATTCCGCAGCGCTTCAGCGCGTCCTTCGTCTACAATCTGCCCATGGGTTCCGGTGGCAAGTTTCTCACCGGAATTCCGGTGGTCAGCTACGTCCTCGGCCATTGGCAGGCCAGCAGTGTGATCCAGATGCAGGTCGGATATCCCTACAACGTGTCGCAGACGAATACCACTGGTCTGTTCTCTGGAGCGCAATACGCAACCACGGTGGGAAATCCGAATATCAACCCGTCCCAGCGGACGATTCAGAAATGGTTCAATCCCGCCGCCTTCGCCATCACGCCGCAGGATCAGTTCGGAGATACGTCGCGCGCTTCCTTCTTCGGCCCGGGCCAGGACAACTTCGACATCTCCGTGCAGAGGGTCTTCCCGATTAAGGAACGCCTCAACTTCAAACTTCGGGTGGACATGTTCAACGCATTTAATCATCCGCAGTTCGACAGTCTGAACACCACCATTACCAGCCCGGCGTTTGGTTCGGTAACCGGGGATCTGGGGCCGCGCGTCATGGACGTATCGGGACGCCTGACCTGGTAATTTTATGGCCATGTAAGGCTCGCTAGAGATGCATTTCTGCCAACTTAAGGTCCATTAAGACATCATGAAATACACCATTGTTCTCATTCTGGCCGTCACCCTCCCGGTGGCGGCCCAGGCTGTTCGTCCGATTGTGGCGATTTCCCACCGCGGAGAGCACCTCCAGCGTCCCGAAAACACCATTCCAGCCTTTCAGGAAGCGATCCGCGTGGGAGCGGATTTTATCGAGGTCGATGTGCGCACCAGCTCCGACGGCAAACTCGTTTTAAGTCATGACGCTACCGTCGATCGCTGCACCAACGGAACCGGCAAAGTCGCCGAAATGACTTTCGATCAACTGGAAGCTCTGGACGCGGGGATCAAAAAAGGTCCGGAATTTGCCGGGACTAAAATCCCTACCTTCGACCAGGCATTGGACTTAGCGCGTGGAAAGATCGGAATTTACGTCGACATCAAGAGCGTCGCCGCGGAGGTGTTGGTGGCTCATATTGAAGAGCACGGCATGAGCGATCATGTCGTGATGTACTGCCGGGCGGACTTTTGCAAAAAGCTCCAGGAATTGAATCCTAAACTGAAAGTCATGCCCGAATCGAACAGTGTTGAGCATTCGCACATGCTGGTCGATCTGTTGCATCCAAAGGTGATCGCTTTCGGCCAAGGCGATTTCAAGCCGGAAATCATCGCCGTATCGAAGGAAGCCCACGCTCAGATTTACGTCGATGTGATGGGCAAAACCGACGCTCCGGAAGGCTGGCAAGCCGCCATTGACGCGGGCGCGGACGGTCTACAATCGGATCGCCCCGGTCCCCTGGTGGAGTGGCTGCGCGAAAAGGGATATAAACGCTAGGAATCAAAGCGCATAATGAGAATCGTGGCGGCCAGGACGACGGCCGCGCCGATCATGGCCAGCGGGCTGAGGCGTTCGCCGAGCAGGGTGGCGCCGAGAATCACGCCGAAGACGGGGACCAGGTAGAGCGAGACGGACGCCAACGTAACGTCCAGAAATTGAAGCACATAGAAGAACAGCAGCATCGAAACGCCGTACATGAAGATGGCTAGGAAGGCGAAGGCCAGCCACGCTTTCGTGTCGAAGGCGGCGAAGGAGTGGAGGGAAAACGGCTCCACCCAGATCAGCAGAGGAATGCTGGCAAGCGACGCGAAAATGTAGCTGTAAATGAGGATCTCAACTTCCTGAAAACGCTGCATCAGGCCTTTGCAATAAACGTTATAGAACGACGATCCGGCGCATCCGCCCAGGATCAGCAGGTTTCCGGAGAGCATTTTCGAATCGAGAAAAGCGCTGTTCCGGAGATCCTCGACCGACATCAAAAGAACGCCCGCCAAACCGATTCCAAACGACACCATACGCAGGCGGGTGAGCTTTTCATGCAGCATCAGCGAGGCCAGCACGGCGCTGATGACGGGGATTAAAAGGTTTAGAATCGCGGCATTAGAAGCGAGCGAGCGGGTGATGCCCCAGGTCATGCCGAGTTGCGCCAGGACTTGTCCGCCGATGCCGGCGATCGCGAAAGAGAGCCAATCTTTGGGGGTCGGTTTGACGCGTTTCGGATTGTGGCGAAAAAGAAGAGGGATCAGCAGCAGCGTGGTGATCCAGAACGGAACGAAGGTGATGGCGATCGGGCCGAGTTTGGTAGCGAGAAACTTGACGGCACTGCCTTGGCCGGCCCAGATGAGATTCGCCAAGGCGAGCAGCGTAAAGTACCACATCTAAAGAACCTCGACGCCGTTTCGGTCGGCCCCGGGGGAGCTTCCTTCGAAGACGTAAGGGATGGTGCCGAGGTGTTCGGCGTAGCGATCGACGACGCGCTGGAAAGCCTGTTCCGAGCCTTTATGGCAGAGCACGGCGACCGTTCCTCCGGCTCCGCCACCGGTCATTTTAGCTCCGTAAAGACCTTCAGAACGAACAAGATCGACAATATAGTCGGTCGCTTCACAGCCGAGGCCGCATTCGGTGTAGGCGTAGTGCGATTGATACATGAGTTCGCCCATGGCTTCAAAATCGCATCCGGCACGCGCCAACTCGATGAAAAGACGGACCCGGTGGTGCTCCTCGACGGCGTAGCGAGCCGCCGCGCGCACCGGATAAAGAACTTCAGGGCGAACAGGAGTGAACGGATCGACGTGAGTATTGTTATAGTTAGCGCCGGAAAGAAATTCGGGCAGCCGATTTTCAAAACGCGAGCGAAAGAGGGAAGGAGAGAGGTTCGAGAGGTAGCCGTTCCAACGCGGATCGGTATAGCGCGGAATGAAACGCGAGTCGTCAAAAGTGACAGGGAGCTGCTCCCAATCGCAGATCATCTTATAGGCCATGAAAGCGGCGGCGCGCGCAGTTTCGCAGGCGAGTCCGGCGACGCTGTGGCGAATGCCCGAATCGATGGCGCGGCACTCCAACTGATCCGGAAGACGCACCAGCGGATAGGGACAGCAGGGCTGGCACAAGAGCGGCATGACGCAATCCTGTTCACCGAGCACAACCGCGGCCTGGTCCATGATGCCGCAGGGAGCTTGCGCGATCACATTCTCGACCCACTGGCAAGCTTCGGCAAGAGGGATGCCTTCGAGGGCGACGCCATAGGCCGCAGAGGCGGCTTTCATAACGGCGACCTCCACCGCAGCGGAGGAACTGACGCCTTTATTGAGCGGAACCGTCGATTCGATGTGGACGGTGGCGCCGGTGGTGACTTTCTCGGGATAGCGCTGCCGCAGCAGGTGGAAGATTCCCAGGACGTAGGCGGTCCACCTGACGGTGCTCACGAGGGCGCGGACGGCGGCGTCTGAGGTCAGATCGGCGAGGTGGAATTCGACACGATCGGCCCAGCCTTGTTCGCGCATTTGCGGATTCACGAGGAGGATGGTGTCGTCGGAGCGAAGTTGAACAGCGGCGGTGGTCGCTTCGCGGATGGTCGCTTGAAAGACCAGGCCTCCAGTGTAATCGGCGTTGCCGCCCATCAGGTCAAGGCGGCCGGGCGCTCGGGCGCGGAAGATCACGACGCGAGGCCCTCGATGGTTGCGCAGAGATACTCGATTGCTTCCGGAGTGAGGCGGGGATGAATGGGGAGGCTCACATAGCGCTGGGAGAGCGCTTCGGCGACGGGGCATTCGCCGGGGCCGTGGCCCAATTTGCGATACGCGGTGGTGAGATGAACCGGCATGTAATGGGACCACACCTTGATGCGATGCGCGGTGTACATTTGCCACATGAAGTCTTCCTTATTCAGCGGGAAGGCGTCCTCAATGAACACGCCGAAGATATGAAAGACGTGTTTGCGATCGGGCAAAACGTCGAGTGGGCGTAAGCCGCGAAGCGGGGAAAGGCGGCTGCGATAGGCGGCGGCAATTTCGATCCGGCGCTGATTCATGGCGTCGAGCTTGCGGAGTTGCACCAAGCCGACGGCGGCCTGGATCTCCGTCATGCGGAAATTGCTGCCTATATCGTCGAAGTCGAGGCGCCAATAACGCTTGCCCATCGGTTCGCGCTGCTGGTCGAAGGCGAGGTATTTTCCCTTCGGATCGTAGGAGCGGCAGCAGAGCGAGCGCAGCCCCAGCATGCGCTGGAACAGGTCCGGATTGCTGGTGGTGATCATGCCGCCTTCGCCGAGCGTCACCATATTTTTCTGTTGATGGAAACTGAAGACCGAAATATCGGCGAGGGAGCCGGCTTTGCGTCCTTTATATTCGGCGCCGGCGGCGTGGGCGCAGTCGTCGATGAGAAGAATGCCGTGGGGGTGCGCGAGAGTGGAGAGCGCGTCCATATCGCAGCATTGGCCGTAAAGATGGACCGGCAAAATGACTTTGGTTCGCGGTGTGATTTTTAGGGCGACGGAGGCGGGGTCGAGATTCAGGGTGCCGGGTTCGACGTCGGCGAAGACCACTTTCGCGCCGAGTTTGGCGGCGGCGTTGGCGCTCGAAATCCAGGTGACGGGAGTGGTGATGACCTCGTCGCCGGGTCCGACGCCCGCCGCGGAGAGCGCGAGATCGAGGCCGGCGGTGGCCGAGGTCACGGCAAGACCGTAGACGGCGCCGCAGTAGTGGGCGAAGGCTGTTTCAAATTCCTTCACACGGGGGCCGCACGAGGGCGCCGAATCGGCCAGAACGGCGGCGATGGCCGCAGCTTCCTCCGGTCCATAAATCGAACCGTGATTGAATTCCAGTTCGTGGACCGCCTTAGGCAGGGACATTCACACACCTTTCCATAGCCTCCGTGCAGGTAGGCACGGGGACGCTGCTGATTTTCTGAATTCGCGCAGGCACCAAAAATTGGCGGCGGCCTCTGGGAGCGCGGTCCGGAGGGCTTTCGCGGGCGATGACCAGATCTTTCGCGTATCCCATGCTGTTGGCGAGGTGACGGACGATCTCATATCGCGACAGAGCATCGGAGGAGCCGAGGTGAAAGACGCCCTGCGCCCGCGGCGCGGCAGCCAAGTCAAGAATCCACTGGGTGAGCGTGTCCGCATCGATCGCATTGCGATGTTCCTCGGCCGGCGCGTACACGGGATTCCCGCTGCGAAAGGCGGCTTCGAGCTTGTCAAGAAGCGCGTTGGTTCCACCGAGCGGCGAGTGGCCGAGAGCCAGAGAGACGCGCACGATTGCCGCGCCGGGAACGGTTTCGCGAATGATTTGCTCGGCCTCCGCCTTGGTTTTGCCGTACACGCTGAGCGGGTGGGGAGAATCCGATTCGAGGTACTGATCGGCGGCTCCGTCAAAGATCGCGCCGGAAGATGTGAACAGCAGACGCGCGCCGGTCCGGGCGCATTCGGCCGCGACATTTTGCGCGCCGGTTATGTTAATCGCGCGCGCGAGGTCCGGCTCCCGCTCGCAGCGATCGATATCGGCGAGGGCGGCACAGAGAACAGCGATTTCCGGACGGGCATCGGCGAACATGGATCCGACGCTGGAGGGATTGGTCACGTCGCAGGTGATTCTGTTAGCTGCGATCCGCTCAAAGCGGGTGTCGCGCGAGCGCATCAGCCAACCGCCGAGGAATCCGCCGGCGCCGATGACGAGCATGCGGAGCTTCATTCGGCGACGATCACTTTCCTCAGTTTACGGAGCCGCGCGAGGTCGGCTGGTTTGACGCCGCGATCGGTAATGATGAGATCGCAGCGCTCGACGCGGCAGAAGCTATACATGGCCTCCTGCGCGATCTTACTGCTATCGATCACCAGAATTCGCTCGCGGCCGGCGTCGAGCAGAGAGCGGGGCGCCTCCCGGTCGTAAACCATGACGCCTTTTCGAAAGGACAGGGCCGCGGCGCCGAAGAACACCTTATCGGCGGAGACCGTCGAGAGCGAATCCTCCACCGCATGACCGATAAGATCGTGACTGGTGCGGCGGTAAGCGCCTCCGGTGAGTTCCACGCGGATGGAATCGCAGCCGGCCAGTTCCTCAAGGACGGCGAGCGAAAAGGTGAATACCACGATATCCCGATGGTGGCGCAGATGGCGGGCGATAAACAGCGTGGTTGTTCCGGAATCGATGGTGACGGATTCGCCGTTTCGAACCAGCTCCGATGCCGCCTTGCCGATGGCGCGCTTGGCTTCGGCCATGCGCTGGAGGCGTTCATGAAAACTTTTCTCGCCTCCGAAACTGCGCTCAATCCGGACGCCTCCAGGGACGCGAATCGCTTGCCCAGCGTCGACCAGCTTCTGAATGTCGCGGCGGATGGTCATTTCGGAGACGCCAAAGCGGGTGGCGATCTCGGGAATGGAGGCGGTGGTTTGCTCCTCTAGAAGGAGCAGTACGGCGTCGCGTCTGGCGTGATCGGCCACCAAGGGCGCGACGCTTTCCATGTGTGAAAAAATAACATAGTTAGCGGAGGAGTGCAAGGAAATGAAAAGACATCGGAATGCAATATTTGGTATTTTTGGGGGGTGGGTGTGGGTGGGGCAAGGGCCGGACCGGGGGGTCCGGCGCGGACGAGGGCGTCCGCCCTACGCCCTCGAAAACGCTGCCCGGATTTTCATTCCTATTGGTGCGGCTGCAACTGGGGAAGGTGTAAATTCCTCACACGATGCTTATTGCCAATAATTTCGATCCAGGCTGCGGTACTGGACTGCTTCCGCGAGGTGTTTTGCGCTGACGCGGTCCGCGTGGTCCAAATCGGCTACAGTTCGTGCGACCTTCAGGATGCGGTCGTGGGCGCGGGCCGATAGACCCATCTTGCGGACCGCAAGTTCCAGAGTTCTTTCGCCGGCGTCGTCGAGCGAGCACAATTTACGCAGCTCGTGTACGGGAATATTCGAATTATTAAATCCGCGGGTATCCTGAATCGCGCGGGTTTCCGCGACGCGGGCGCGCATCTCGCTCGAGCTGGCGCCTCCGTCCTTGCTGCGCAATTCCTGATACGGCACGGCGGGAACTTCGATATGCAGATCGATCCGATCGAGCAGAGGGCCGCTGATTTTCCCCAGATATCGCTGAATGATTCCGCCGGTGCATCGGCATTCGCGGGATGGATCGCCAAAATATCCGCACTGGCAGGGGTTCATGGCCGCGATCATCAAGAATCTCGCCGGGAAGGTGAGTGTCATGTTCGCGCGGGCGATGGTCACCGCGCCTTCTTCGAGAGGCTGGCGCAGTTGTTCAAGAACGTTGCGCGGAAATTCCGGCAACTCGTCTAGGAACAGCACGCCGTTATGCGCGAGGCTCACTTCGCCCGGGCGCGGCGTGCCGGAGCCGCCACCGATCAGTCCGGCATCCGATACCGAATGATGCGGCGAGCGAAACGGCCGGTCTTCGAGCAGCCCGACGCCCTTGGGCAGCGTTCCGGCGACGCTGTGCACTTGCGTGGTCTCCAAGGCTTCGGGAAACGATAAGGGAGGCAGGATGCCGGAAATTCTCTTCGCCAGCATGGTCTTGCCGGAACCGGGCGGCCCGACCAGGAGCAGGTTGTGATTCCCGGCGGCGGCCACCTCGATCGCGCGTTTGGCGGTGGCTTGGCCGCGCACGTC
>JBEKPC010000133.1:0-14971 GCA_049521155.1 Bryobacteraceae bacterium | reverse complement strand
CGTCGAGCCATTGTGTCGCTTGGATGAGGTCGCGCGTGCATGGCGTGACGATGAGCTTTCCCGCGATCGCAGCCTTCTCGCCGAAGGCCTCAAGCGCGCTCCGTCTCTCGGTGAGCGGAAGCGCCCCGACCGGCGAGCCGTCGGCCCCGACCAGAATGTCGAACAGGATGAGCCGGGCGGGAGTTTCCTCAGACAGACGGCGGATCCGGCTCGCTGCGGGATGAAGTCGGGCCTGCAACGCGTCGAAGGTAATACGCCCGTTCAGCTCGGTGACCAGTTCGCCGTCGACGACAAATCGTTCGAACGGGAGGTCCCGCAAGGTCGCCACAACTTCAGGAAAAAAGCGGCTCAAAGACGTGCCGGATTTTCCCTTGAGCTCGATGACGCCCGCTTCCTTGAAAGCCAGGCAGCGAAAGCCATCCCATTTCGGCTCGAACTGCCATTCGCCCGGCTCATTCGGAAGCGATTCCGCAGAGCGGGCCTCCATCGGCGCCGCGCCCTGCCGCAAGGAATATAGATCAGGGAACTCGACTCCGGGCGTCTTTCGAGCGCTCATCCACGAACCTCTGTTGTCAAGCCCCGCCGTAGTTTTGGCTCAAGCTTATATTGCCAGCACTCGACGATTGTCGCTCGACAAGCGCTGGCGCCCTCGTTCCGAACCTTATGTTTCGCTAGCTGCTAGCGCTTGAGAGAGGGCTCGCGGGCGCGTTGTTTGGCCAGGGATCCTTCGACGCTGGAACATAGGCAACAATGCGGAGTTTTTCAGGCGATTCTGGCGTCTGCGATGGCCGACGCCTTGCTGAATTTTCCAGCGCCGGCCTGGAACCGGGAGACGTGGTCCTCACCGTCGACGGCGCGCCAGCCTCCGCCAGCGCGCTGGAGAAGACCATCGAGAGCAACCCCGCCGGTATCAAACTGCGCATCGCCAGACACGGCCAGGAGCAGGAGATATCAGTCCCAGTCGCCCCAAATCTCAAGCGCATCTACCACTTCTCAGAACAGCCGGAGCCTGGAATAAAGCGCTCAATCCTAGAAGCCTGGCTCCGCCCAGAAAAACCATAATTGCCTCGTCTTGTGTTCCTTGCCTGGATTCCCGCGCCATCGGGCGTTTACCATCCCTTGAATCTGACCTCGAAATCCATCTCCTGTGTGGCGGGCTGATATTCGCACATCGCCGGGTGGAAAGTCCACCCAGACACTACGCGGAGCGCCTCTTCTGCCAAGTCCGGGCGAACTTCGTTGAGAATTTTCAGCGCGGTAGGCTTGCCGTCCTTGCCGACTCTGCCGTGAAGCCTCACCGTAATGACCTCATTCGAATGCGTCTTCGTCTCCGGCTGGGCAGCATGATCGGTGAAAGCGCGGTGAAACTCTCCGCATCCGTTTTCGACTTTTGCGTCCGGCGGATAATCGAAGTACTCCGGCGGGTATTCAGTCCGCATCACCACTTTGAAATCGATCTCCAGGAGCTTCTCATCGCCTACCCAACGTTCGATGTGGCTTGGAAGGGACGCGTTATTGAACTGGAAGAAGGCCGACTGATGAATTGTCTCTTGGCCTTGCCGCACCGATAAAAGGAATCCGCTTTGCGCATCCACGCAGGCGTGGCCGGACTGCTGCTGGTCGCCCTTCAATTCATCCCAGTCGATACAGTGGGCCGGGCGGCCATCCATAGTGGCATCCGCAACACGGCGGATAATGTCGGCGGGTTCGAACGTCCCGCCGAACGCAGGGAGCAACTTGCGGACGGAAGTCAACACCGCTGGCTCGGCACTTTCTGAACGATACGTGGCGGATTCGGGGCCATTCTGGACCTTGATGAATTTGTAACTACCGTAGGTGAACTCCCATCGCTTGTTCACTCGGGTTCTTACGCCGATTTTTAATGCGCGCCTCCCCGGCGGCAGGGCGCAGCGCCCGAAAGATGACGAACTCCTCGTTAGCAGGCCAAACCGGGCTCGTGAGCATGATTGCCCGCTCCATCAGCCCCACCGCCTCAGCGCGCATCTGCGGATCTTCGACGGAAGTTGCGTCGGGCCGTAGCGCAGCGGTCTGTGCAAAGCAGATGGGAATGACCAGCCACAAGCAGGCAAACCTACTTCGCGACATGAATCGAGTATAAACAATTGCCACCTTGGGACCAGCACGTAGCGCGCGTCCCCAGGCGTGCCGCGCCGCCTAGCCGATGTCCAAAGCCTTTTCAAAGTTCGCCATCCGTGTGGGGCGGCCATTTTTGGTGGCAGCCGTCCTTTTTAGGCGGCTTTGCAAGTCTAACCACCCGTGGGCACAAAACCAGGCAAGTCGCCTAAATCTCCACATGCACTTTGAAAACGGGAAGATAAATGGTCGGGGCGAGAGGATTCGAACCTCCGGCCTCCTGGTCCCGAACCAGGCGCTCTACCAGGCTGAGCCACGCCCCGATCACTCCGATTGTAGCAGTTAATTTCGCGTCACCACCACACTTCGCCATCCCGAATTTCCCGCCGCATCGTATGCCCGGATCGTCACCACGTTGGAGCCTACCAGCAGCGGCACGCTCGCCGACCAACTCGCCGTTCCCGTCGCCGCACCCGTCTGTCCCGTGTTCGTCGACCATGTGACCGAAGTCACGCCGACGTTATCGCTCGCCGTCCCGCTGAATGCGATCGTCGCTGCCGCCGTCGAAACCGATGTCGCGCCCGGCGATGCGATCGTCAAACTGGGAGCCGTCGTGTCCGTCCCCGTTCCGCCGCTCGGCGCAGTCGGAGTTGTCGGCGGAGTCGGAGCCACCGGCGCGGTAACCGCCAGTCTCGTCACCGTCACAACTTGTGATACATGACTCGTACCCGCGTTCGCGGTCACAGTGATGATGTTTGCTCCCAACGCCAGTGCGATATTTGGAATCGTCCACGCCGCGCTACCCGTCGCGCTGCCGGAGATCCCGATCGAGGACGACGCTGTCGACCAATTCACCGTAATCGCGCCCGATCCTCCCGCCGCCGTACCCGACAAACTCACCACCGTCGCCGTCGTCGTAGCCGAAGTCGCATTCACCGTCAGCGCCAGCGCAGCAACGGTTGGCGCAGTCGGCGCCGGAGTCGGTGTCGGCGTAGGAACCGGAGCCGGCGTCGTCACCGGAACCGTCGGAGCCACGCTCGTCGTCGATGCATACAGCGTTTGGATCGCCGCCACATCGCCCGCCGAAAGCGCGGAAACCATCCTGTAATACGGATACATCACATCGTTCGGATTATCCGAATGGCCCAGCCCCAGCGCATGGCCCAGCTCATGCAGCGTGACGCTGTATAAGTCCACATCCGTGCCGATGTTCCAGGTCTCTGAATCGTTCAAATGCATGTCGCCCGCGATCGGCTCCGGATTCGGATTCGCCGGATAAAACGTGTGCGCAATCACCCCGCCCGGCCCCGTGAACGGATACGCGTCGCCATGGGCGTAAGTCGCCCACAGAATGTTCACCGTCTGATTGGCCGTCGCACTCACACCCGGCGCCCACGTCACCTGCACCACGCTGGCCCATTGCGCCATCGCCCGCGCGATCTGAGCCTTCGCCGCCGCCTCGTTCAACTGCGACGTGACATTGCTGTAGTAATAGAAAACCGTCGCCGCGCCCAGCCCCGGCCCATCCCAGCCGTTGCCATACGTCGGAATCGATTGCACTGTCGCGCCGTTGGTCGTCAACGCGCCTTCGCACGGAATCACCGGCAACCCCTGCGCCAGCTCATTCGATGCCGGGAAAATATAGGACACCGGATCCAATTGCGCCAGCTTCTGAACCAATGACATGTCACTCGTCTGAATCATGAGCACATGCGACCCAAGATCCGGATTCGCGCCCAACACCGCGCCCGCATTCAGCAGCAGTCCCCGCGCATCGTTCAAATTCACGTCGGGATAAAACTCCACCAGCAAATAGCCCGTGGTATTCGCCGCGTCCAGCGCGCTGATCTTATCCGCCGCCGCGATCGGAGCCGCGTATCGGACTCCCAGCCTGCTCAGCACCACCGGTCCCGCAACGGACACCAGCAGCCCGTCCTCCGGCACGTCCGCCAGAACCGTAACCCCGCGCGCCGTCAGATCGGTTACCTGTTGCGTCGTCACCGGCCGATTGAACTGGATCAGTAAATGTCCGCTCCCCAATGGATTCGTGCCCTGCACCTCCTCCACCACTTGGGACGCTTCCGTAATGATCCGATGTGTTTTGAGAATCAAAGAGGTCTGCGCCGCGGCGACCCCGGATAGTAGAAGTGCGGTCCATATCGACCGTTTGATTTTAAGTGCCACACTTGTCTATCGAGATATCCGTATTTTTTCAAGCGAATATTCCGACCCGATATGGCACAATCTCAACTTAGAACAATGCTAGGTTCAGCCATCTACCCCCAACTTTGGCGTACCCTTAGCCCAATACCCCGATTCCATACCATAGAAACGCGATTTCCCTCAGAAATGCAACCCCGCATACCCCAGCATTACCCTGGGGGACTATAGAGGCAAACCTGTATTGGAAACCAAAATGGAAAGTGGTGGGCGGCCATTCCTGGCCGAAGTCGCCTTTTGAGGCGACTTTAGTTTCCCGGAGGAGGGGTGGGAGGCACGGTGGCAGGCGCAGTCGATCCCGTGGCCCCAGCCGCGGTACCGTTCTGCCCCGGTGTCGTAGTCCCCGGCTGAGTCCCGCCCAGCGGATTGTTCGGCTGCCCGGTCTGCTGATTGTTCATCGTGAAGATGAATTCCCATTCCTGATACTTCTGCCGGGTCCCGTAAATCTTAATGCTCGGACCCTTATACATCGATGCAACCCCGGCAATCCCGCCCGTCGTCATCCCCGCCGAAGTCCCCAGCCCGCCCGCCGCCGGATTCGGATTGGTCAGCATCTGGTTGATCGCCGTCGTCCCCGCATTACTCGGAGCCACGCCCGTCCCCGGATTCACGCCATTGCCACCCGTCTGCGCCCCGAATGCCTGTTGTGAAACCGGCTGAGACGGCTGTGGCTGTGACCCAAATGGCTGTGACCCCGCCGCGGGCTGCGTACCGCTCACCTGCCCCGGCTGTGCCGGCGTCACCGGAACCAACTGCCCATTGGCGTCGATCTTGAACTGGTTCTGCGTCGGATTAAACCCCGGCTGTCCCGGCAATGGAAATGCCCCCGCCGGTGCTCCGCCCTGTCCCGGAAAAGCAGGCTGTCCGTTCGCACCCGGCTGTCCCGGATTCTGTCCCAGCAGTCCTCCGTTGAATCCCACCGCCCCCGTTGGAGGCTGCCCATTCGCCGTTCCGGTCGGCGCCGCCAGCGTGATCGGAGCCCATGTGCTCGGATCATTCGGATCGGCATTCGCCGGCGCCGTGTAAGCATTTCCGACTACATCGCTAGGCCTGCGCCGCACCGCCGCATTCACGTCATTCGGATCCGTAGCCGCCGCGCCGCTGGCTCCCGTCGCTCCCGCCGGAGTGCTGGAAGCCGTGGCCGTGCCAGTCCCCGCACCAGAAGGAGTAGCCGTGCAATCCCCCGTAGTCGTGCCGCCAGACGGCGTACTGCTGCTGGACGTCGTACTCGACGACGTGGAAAAACTGGACGTCGAAAAAGATGACGACGAACCAGATGATGGAGTAGAACCAGACGTAGAACTAGACGGCGTGCTTCCCCCCGTCCCCGAATTAGAGCCCGGGCTCGACCCCAGCGCCCCGCACGGAGGCTTCTGCACCAGCGAATCCGTCAATTGACCCGCCGCATTCACATGGATCAACCGCCACTCATCTTTGCCCGTCATCGGATCCAGATAGCGTTTCCGCAGATACCGTTTATTGTTGGTATTTTCCAGATCCTCAATCTTCTGCGGATACTTCTTCACCGCCGCTACATATAACTGAATGGCTCTCTTATACTGCTCGCCCCGATCAATAAGAGTCTGTTCCTTATCCCGCTCACTCTCAAACGCCACCCGCGGCAATTGCGTATAAAGGTATAACCCCACCACCGCCGCCATCAAAAACACGAACAGCAGCGCGAATCCGCGTTCTGACTCCCGACTCCTGACTCCTGACTCCTTCTTCCTCATGTGTTCAACTCCGCCACCAGCGGCAGCGTCTGCTGATCGTGACTCTGCAAATCCTCCACCGTAGCCGAGTTGACTCCGATCCGGATAATCTTGTACCGCCCCCGGATCACGTCATTTTCGCCTTTAATCTGGATATCCTCGCCATCCAGAAAAAACGCCTGCCGCGCCGGCCCGCTTAACCGGTTCGCATACCCATAAAATTTCAAAGGAATCGGCGGAGGCACCGGCTTCACCGGATGCTCCTTCGCGTAAGCAATCTGTTCATCCGCCTTCTTCTTCTGCTCCTCGATCACCTTCGGGTCGATCTTCGCCACCGGAGGCGGAGGAGGCACCGGCGCTTGTCCCCAATCGAACACACTCCGCGCCCCGCCTTCGAGCGGAACCTTTTGCAGCTTCGCCAGCAGTTCCGTCTTCAAGGTCGGATCGATCTTGGTAATGTCGGTTCCTTCCGGCAATTTCAGCGAAGGACGAAAATCTCCATCCCTGCCCCCGCTCCGCGTCGCCAGTTTCGGCCCAGAGGATGTATCCGGCACCACCGGCCCCTGCCGCGCGATCGATGTTTTCGGAAGCGTCACCTGCGTCGCCGGTTGTGCCGGCGTGGATGGATCGCGGTTCATGATGTACACGCCAACCAACACCACCAGCAACCCGCCCAGCCAGATGAGCTGCTTTTTATTTCCGCCTACTTTATCCGGGATCAAATTCATCGCGGACCACCCTCGGCCACCACATCGTCCCGCACAAACGTATCCAGCTTCATCGAAATCGAGAGCAGATTGGTTCCCGCCAGCGGAGCCGCGTTCAACGATTCGATAATCATCAGCGACGAGGACCGGTCGATCTCATGCACGAAATGCAGCAGATCTTTATACTCGCCTTCATAATTCGCCACAATCGACATCATGCTCAACGTATCGGAGCCATCGATCGGCGTCATCGAAATGCTTCTCTCTTTTTCTTTGATCTTCGAATCCTTCGCCGCGTTTCCCAGCTCCGTAAACAGCATCTCCGACCGCGACCGCTCCGGCAGAAAGTAAGTGCCCAAAAACTCGTCGCCCTCGCTACGCCCCAACTGCACCGCCGCCACGTGTTGGCGAGTCTTTTCGAGCAGCGCTTGCTTGGTAACCCTCTGCCCTTGCAAACTAGCCAGTTCCTTCTCCAAATCCTCAGCCGACCCGCCTGGAGGAAATAATAAAAGCCCCGCCGCCACTAAATTCGCAACCAGCAACACTCCCACCAACACGCGCAGTACCAGCTTCGTATCCGTCCGGCCCCTCGCGCCCGCCCCCTGCTGTCTAAAGCTTCTGAGCATAATTCACCGTAAACCGATACCTGTACAACGGCTCCTGCTGCGTCGGCGGTTGCGAGCTTTTCGGATCCACCGGACCAAACAGCGGCGACTTGCGCAAACGCACGAAAAATTCAATCACCGGCTCCGGAGCCTTCGCTCCCACCTGCACATCCAGCACCACTTCATTCTGCGAAGTAATCTGCGGCAGCCGTACGGAGATCAACCGCACATCGGCCGGCATCACCCCTTCCAGATCGGCAAAAATCCGCGTCCAACTGATCGACTTCCGTTCCAGCAGCGTATTCAGCAGCAGACTCCGCTGCAACACCTCGGCATTGGCAGGCTGCCGCAGCGTCGAATCCAGCTTCGCCTGCTCCGCCGAAATCCTCCGCACCTCCGCATCGAGTGTCGCCACCGACCCCCGAGTTCCTTTCACCCGGTCCCGGTCGCCCATAATCAAATAACCCAGCACGCCCAGCATCAACGCCAGCACCACCGCCAGCGCCCCGGAAGCCACCAGCACAGGCCGGTCCCTCCGAAACGGCTCAGTAGAAAGATTGATCGGAATCCGCATTCTGGCTCCTGGCTACAGGCTACCGGCTACTTCTAAATACCCCAGCAGCCCCGCATTATTCTCACCCGGAGTCCCACGCACACTCCGCAGCGTCTCTGTCTCACACCGCAAATCCGCTGGCGCATCCCGAAACCCGCACAAAAACATCTTCTTCACCGGAGCCGCCAGTTCATCTTCAATATAGGCGAACGTCGGATGCAGCACCGCCAGAATCTCCTCATCGCCGGACCCTTCAAGCAGCACGCACCGGAACAACTTGATCGTTCCACCGGAGAGCACCGTCACCGTCAGCACCCGCCCCGATAATTTCGCCACCACCGAAACGCCTTCGCCGTGATAAAGATTCAGAGCCGCCAAAGACGAAGTCGTCACCTCACCCGGATGAAACCCCGCCGCCCGAAACAACGCTTCATACCGCGCCACGATATCGAACGCCATCGTCACCGCCAGCACTTCGACTTTTTTGCCGGCCGCAGGCTGCACGAAATAACTCACCGCCGCCGACTCGATATCGAACGGAATCGTCTTCTTGATCCGGAACTTCACCAGCGGCAACTGATCCGCCGGCAGCGTCGGAAAGGAATCGAAATCCAGCACCGTCACCCGCGCCGCATAATCCGGCAAAATTAAAGCCGCCGGCCGCCGCTTCTTCACGCCATTCGCCGGCGCAATGTGTCCGATCATCGACGCCACAATCTCCGGCCGCAAAATATTATCGGTCGAAGGCGACACCTCAATCGTCCCCGGCTCAAACGCCTCAAAGCCGGTGTGCGACCCGTGCGCATAGGAGATCCCTGATTCCGAAATTTCGAAAGCGTGCTCCGGCGGAGGATCCTTCACCAGCCGCGAAAGTGTGTGAATTATGCTCATCTAAGGCTTCTTCGAGGTCGCTTTTTACTGCTTTATCCCTCGATAAAGGTCACTTTATTGATCTCTTTCAGCGTCGTAATCCCGGTGCGAGCCTTCTCGAGCGCCGCCTCCCGCAGGAACGTCATCCCTTCGCCCGCCGCCTGCCTCCGGATTTCAGACGCCGGCCGCTTGTCCAAAATCATCTCCCGGATCCGTTCGCTCAAGTCCAACAATTCATGGATCGCGCTGCGCCCCCGGAACCCTGTTCCGCCGCATTCGAAACACCCGGTACCCTCATAGAATGTGACGTTTCGCCACTCCTCAGGGTTCAACCCGCTCTCTACTAAATATTCATCCGTCTGTTGGATCGGCTGTTTGCAATGGGGGCAGATCACGCGCACTAACCTCTGCGCTAATATACAGTTAAGCGCGGAAACGAAGTTATAAGGCTCGACCCCCATATTAAGGAAGCGCCCTAACACGTCAAGAACGTTGTTGGCGTGTACCGTCGTGAATACCAAGTGGCCCGTAAGTGCCGCATTAATAGCGATTTGCGCCGTTTCCTGATCGCGGATTTCACCCACCATGATCTTGTCCGGATCGTGGCGCAAAATCGAGCGCAACCCGCGCGCAAACGTTAAACCCTTCTTTTCATTGACCGGAATCTGCGTAATGCCTTTGATCTGATACTCGACCGGATCCTCAATCGTAATGATCTTGTCCTCGTCGTTCTTGATCTCGCTCAAACCGGCGTACAAAGTGGTGGTTTTTCCCGACCCTGTAGGACCCGTAACTAGCACCATCCCATAGGGTTCCTTGATATAACGGCGGAACTTGACCAGGTCCGCATCGGCGAATCCAACCACGTCCAGCGAGAGCTTGGAAAACTTCTCGCTCATGGACTCTTTATCAAGGACGCGTAAAACCGCATCTTCGCCATGAATCGTCGGCATGATCGAAACACGGAAATCGATTAAACGCGTCTTATAGCGCACCCGGAAACGCCCGTCCTGAGGAATGCGGCGCTCGGCTATGTCCAATTCGCTCATCACTTTAATGCGCGAAATGATGGTCGAATGCCAGTCCTTGGCAATCGGTGGCATGGCATAATGCAGCACGCCGTCAATGCGATACTTGATGGCCACTTCCTGATCCCGCGTTTCGATGTGAATATCGCTGGCACGCCGCTCTAACGCATTGAAAATAGTGGTGTCGACCAGTTTGATGACCGGCGCGATATTCGAATCCGTCGCCGCAAGCTTATCAATCGAAAGCGTTTCATCCTGATTCTCTTCATCGCCGACGACGTCGAGCGTGAATCCCTCGGTGACTTCGTCGAGCACGCGCTGCGATTGTTCGGTCTTCTTGAGTAGGTCCGAAATCTGCGAAAGGGTGGCGACTTTGACCCGCAGCTTCTTGCCCAGCAGGACCGCTAACTCATCGATTAAATTGAGGTTGCGCGGATCGGCCAGGGCGATTTCGAGCGACCCGTTATAGGCCTGAATCGGCACGAAATTGTAGCGGAACATCAAATCGACCGGCACCGAGTGGAACAGGTCGTGATCGATTTTCACTTGGCGCAAATCGACAAACTCATGATAATAACGCTCGGCAACGGCTTTGGCGCGCGCCTGCTCTTGCAGAGGGTCGGTGGGAATGATCTTGTCGAAGGTCGCCATATTGTTAATTGGTGTGTACCGAATCGGCCAGC
Organism: Bryobacteraceae bacterium; assembly: GCA_049521155.1. Taxonomy (GTDB): domain Bacteria; phylum Acidobacteriota; class Terriglobia; order Bryobacterales; family Bryobacteraceae; genus Palsa-187. The sequence continues at coordinate 4,499 of JBEKPC010000133.1, read as the reverse complement.
GAGAAAATCGGCAAATACAATGAAATCAATACGAAAGCAACGAAAATCCCCATCACAATCATAATGACGGGCTCAATCAGACTGAGTGCCGCGGTCACGGAATTCGAAACATCCTCTTCATAAAACTCCGCCACGCTGGTCAGCATCTGCGGCAGCGCGCCGGTCGATTCGCCGACCTCGATCATGTCGAGCGCTAAGCTCGGAAAAATCTTGGTTTTGCGTAGCGATCCCGAAAGCGCCTGCCCTTCCCGAACCAGTTTTACGGCTTCGCCGAGGACCTTCTTGAGCACCTGCGTTCCGAGCGAATCTGCCGCCGTATCAAGAGCTTGGAGCAGAGGAATACCGCCGATCAGCAGCGTTCCAAGAACACGTGAAAACTGCGCCACCTGATACTTCAGCCAAACCTCGCCCGCAATGGGAATTTTGAGCAAAAACCGGTCCACCCGTTCCCCTCCGGAGGGAGTGCGTGACCAGTAGCGAAACCCGAAAATCAACCCGACCAGCGCGGCAAACCCGACCAGAACATAGTTTCGAGCGGTAGTTCCAATCGCGATCAAAATGCGTGTGGGCGCAGGCAGTTGCGCGTCCATGGTGGCGTAAAGAACGGCAAAATTCGGAACGACGTAGGTGACCAGGAAGACAATCAGGCAGATGACGAGAAAGACCAGAACGGCGGGATAAAGCAATGAAACCAAAAGCTTCTTCCGCACCGAGAGCGCCAGCTTTTGGTAGGCGATAAAGCGTTCCAGAACCTCGGCCAACGATCCACTGCGCTCCCCGGCCAGCACGGTTGTGACATAAATCGGCGGAAAAACACCTTGCCGCGCAAAAGCGTCGGAGAGCAGAGCGCCATTGCGAATCTCCTCCCGCACGCCCACAATGTGTTTAGAAAGTTTAGGATCGGTGAGCCGGTCGGAGAGCAGATCGAGCGCTTTCAGAATCGGTAGCCCGGCGCGCACGAGCGTGACAAACTGCTGATTAAAAATGAGAAACTTCTCAATATTGATCTTTTTCCCGGATGGCCGGAGGGTAACGCCTTTTCCCTCAAACCGGGGCTTGATGGAATAGATGAGAAAGCCTTGCTGCGAAAAACGGTCGCGAAGTTCCCGCTCAGAAGAGGCTTCCGCCACCTGCTGATGAATCGCCCCCCGAGCATCCGCGTACTTAAGCGTCCATTCCGCCAACGACACTTCTCCCTGTTTATATGACGCAAGCAAAGGCGAAAATGTGCAAAGAGCTACTTAATGCGATAAACAACAGCATCGTCGACATATAGATTGCCGATCGGGCCGGCTGTCTTCATGCCTTTGCGAAATCCGAGGTGTTCAAACGATCGTCGCAGTTCATGGACGAACGGATTACGGTTCCCCATCAAACGGACATCGTCGAACAGCATTGAATGCGGGTCATGCGCGCGGACTGCGGCGATCAATCGTCCGTAGGCTTCGAGTCCTCCCAGTTTGTCGTAGAAAGGCGTACCCACTACAAATTGCCAGCCTCCGAGTTCCTCGGACAAAACCCAGGCGGCCGCAGTGACGGGAAATTTAGCTGCGTCCAGCAGTTCGAGAACTTGATCGCCGATCTTAAAATCCGGCGCTACCAGTATTGTTTTATCCATCCCAGCACACCGGCCTTACGATCCGTTATTGCGCTCAGCAGGTTCCGCGCTTCCTGCATTGAGTGACGCACGTACCTGCTCTCCGCCTTCCATTCTGTCACGATTTTCCACTTTTTAGCGAACTCTGGCTGCGCCATAGCCGCCTGATGGTTCGGTTTAATTCCGGCTGGCACGAGCAAGTCCTTCAGGTCATGAGTGTGACTATCGAGCACGGTCTTCTTTTCGGGGAAGTCATATCGCTGCGTTTGCCGGGCGATACAGGCTTTGAGTGCGCATTCAATTGCGTAGCCTGCAAGATAATATGCACCATCTGGATGGTTTGAGCGAAGCAGGAGGGACGCTTCCTTCAGACGAAGTTTGGCCAGATCCTGGAGCCCCTTACGGTTTATGGGCAACGACTGAAGACTATCACAAAAATAAATTGCAAACTTTCTGGTTGCGTCGCGGTATTACTCCTTATGCGCAATGATCTTCGGTACACTTTGCGGACGCTGCGGCGGGATGCGGGGTTTGCTGTTATTGCAATCCTGATTTTGGGGGTCGGGATTGGGTCGAATACGGCGATTTTTAGCGTTTTGAATACGCTATTGATTCGTTCGCTGCCGTTTCGCGAGCCGGGACGGCTGGTTTGGATTACGAACACCGGGAGCGAAGGGCTTTCGGGGGCTACTTCGCGGGTTTCTAATTTCAACGATCTTCGAAAATCGAACGCGTCGTTTGAGGATATGGCTTCGTACATGGCGTTTTTCGGCGATGGCGATGAGACGCTGACGGGGAGCGGGGAGGCGGAGAGGCTCGGATCAGTGCAGGTCTCGCAGAATTTCTTTCAGGTGCTGGGAGTGCAGCCTAAGCTGGGACGTTTCTTTAACGACGAGGAGTGCAAGTGGCGCGGAAGCCGGGCGGTGTTGCTGGGAGAAGGACTATGGGAGAGGCGGTTTGCCTCCGATCCGAAAATTGTAGGGCGGAAGATTCTGCTGAACGACGTGCCGGTTACCGTGGCCGGAGTGATCCCGCGGGAATTCGATTTTGCTTCGATTTTTGCGCCGAGCTCGCGGATCGATATTTACGAGCCGTTTCCATTGACGGCGGAAACAGACCGTTGGGGGAACACTTTATCGATCATCGGACGCTTGAAGCCGGGTGTTACCATCGCCAGCGCACAGGCCGAGATGAATGTGTTGGTGAGCGCGCTTCATCGGGAGCATCCGGAGCGAGGGGATTGGTGGGGCGCGAGGCTGACCGGTTTACGGGAACAGGTGAGCGGGCGGTTGCGGCGCGGGCTGATTGTGCTGGGGGTTGCGGTGGGCGTGGTGATGTTGATTGTCTGCGCGAACCTTTCCAATCTATTGCTGGCGCGGGCAGCGGGGCGCAAAAAGGAAATTGCAGTGCGCGTGGCTTTGGGCGCGGGGCGATGGCGATTGATCCGGCAGATGCTGACCGAAAGCGTGGTGCTTTCCTTCTGCGGAGCGGCGCTGGGATTGGTGCTGGCGTTTGTTGCGACCAGAGCGTTTGCGGCGGCGCCGAATTTAAGTATTCCTTTGATGCGCTATATCTCCGTGGACCGGATGGCGATGCTGTTTACTCTGCTGGCGGCGGTTGTGACGGGGCTGGTGTTCGGGATTGTTCCGGCATTGCAGCAATCGCGGGGAGATTTGAATGAAGCGTTGAAGGATTCGAGCCGCGGGTCGAGCGAAGGACGGGGCTGGATTCGCAATGCGCTGGTGATTTCCGAAGTGGCGATGGCTTGCGTGCTACTGGTGGGCGCAGGATTGCTGATCCGGAGTTTCGTGAGGGTGCTGGACGTAGACATGGGATTTCATGCCGAGCAAGCGGCGACTTTGCGCGTCGATCCGCCGGCGAGTTATAAGGGCGCGGACGAGGTGGCCGGGTATTTCAATGAAGTTCTGCGGAGAACGCGCGAGATTCCGGGGGTCGATTCAGCGGGGCTGACGGATGCGCTGCCTTTGGGAAAGAACAGGAGCTGGAGCGTGCCGGCGAAGGGGCAGACTTATCCGCCGGGACAGTTCCCGGATGAATTTATTCGCATTATCAGCGATGGATATTTTCAGGCGATGCGGATTCCCCTGCGCGCGGGGCGCGATTTCACGGAGCATGACCGGAGGGGGACGCCGCAGGTGGCGATTATCAACGAATCCATGGCGCGGAGGCTGTGGCCGGGGCAGGACCCGATCGGGCAGCAGCTCCTGAATCCGGACCCGGTTACGGTGGTAGGAGTGGTGGGCGATGTGAGGCACCTGGCGCTCGAAAAAGACTCGGGGCTGGAGCTGTATTTCCCAATCCGGCAGATGGGCGACTTCGCGTCTGTGGATATCGTGGTGCGCGCGAAAACTTCGCCGGAGATGCTGGCGGCAGCAGTGCGGGCGGCTTTGTTGCCGGTGAATCCGAGTCTGCCGGCGAATGAGTTTCGTCCGCTGGAGACAGTGGTGGATAAAGCAGTCTCGCCGCGGCGATTCATCGTGCTGCTGCTCGGTGGGTTCGCGGCGATTGCGCTGGTCTTGGCTTCGCTGGGGATTTATGGGGTGATTTCGTACTCAGTGAGCCAAAGGACGCAGGAGATCGGGATTCGGATGGCGCTGGGAGCATCGTCCCAGCATGTGAGATTGCGGGTGCTGCGGCAGGCGATGATGCTGGCATTGGCGGGGATTGCCGCGGGCGCGGTGGGGGCTTGGATTACGGCGCGATTACTGGGGTCCTTGTTATATGGAGTGAGTTCGAGCGATCCGCTGACGTTTGCGGTGATGGTGACGCTGTTGGCGATGGTGGCGATGGCGGCGGGATATTTTCCGGCTCGGAGAGCGTCTATGGTGGATCCCATGGAGGCCCTAAGAAAGTAGCCAGGAGCCAGAATGCGGAAAGGCTT
>JBEKPC010000132.1:0-15003 GCA_049521155.1 Bryobacteraceae bacterium | reverse complement strand
ATCGCCTGCGTCCGCTTCAATTCCTGGATCGCGATCGACGATGCAGGATCGGCCACAATCGCCTTTTGAAACTCCGCCATCGCCTCCTCCACTTTGCCCGCCGTGCGCAGCTTCTGGCCTTTATTCACATGCATCTGCCCGGCCTGGAACCGCGCCCGCCGCATCCCGATCGTATATGCCATATTGTTGGGATTCTTATCCAGAGCCTTCATATAAAGGTCCAGCGCTTTATCCCAATCTTCTTTGTTCGCGGCCGCCTCCGCCGCCTTAAAATCGGCGTCGCCTTTGTCCTTGGCCTCTAAAACCGCGCCCACGACCACCACCATCAGCAGCGCGCAAATCACCGCCCGGAGCCGGCCCTTCACGCATAAGTGTATTCGGTTCATCATCTTACCGGATTTAGTCCCATGGGCTCGTGCTATACTGTCAGTTCGAGCCTCATAAGCTACTGACGTAATTTGGCTTCCTGACGTGGAATCGAAAATCAAAATCCTCAGCGATAACCGGTCCGCCGGTCATAATTACTATCTTTCGGACCATATCGAAGCCGGACTCGTGCTCTCCGGCACTGAGGTCAAAGCTGCCCGCGACGGAAAAATCCAATTGCGGGACTCCTTTGCCGAAGTCGCCGGCAATGAAGCCTGGCTCTGCAACACCCACATCGGACAGTACTCGCACGGCAACATCATGAATCATGAGCCGGTCCGCCGCCGCAAGCTCCTGCTCCACCGCAAGGAGATCGACAATCTCCACGAAAAAATCCGCGAGCGCGGCCTCACCGTCGTCCCCACCAAACTTTATCTAAAAAATGGTCTCATTAAGATCGAATTAGCCATCGGAAAGGGCAAAAAACTGCACGACAAGCGCGAATCGGAGCGCGAACGCGAAGCCGATGCCGAAGCCCGCGCCGGCATGCGCAGAAAACAGAAAGAATAAAATGGATACCAAACTTCTCTACCAACCCCTGGCCCAAATCGAGGCCGATGCCGTCGCCGTCGTTCTGTTCGAAGAAGAATCCGCCCCCGCCAGCCTCAAATTTGCCTCGGCTTGGCTCGATGAGCTGAAAACGTCGGGAGAATTCTCCGGCAAGCCAGGCGATCTGGCCGTCCTCCATCAACCGCAAGGGATCAAAGCGAAACGCCTGGTCGCCATAGGAGGCGGGAAAAAAGCCAAGTTCGATGGTGCGGCTCTCCGCAAAGCCTCCGGATCAGCCGTCCGCACGCTGAAGCAGAAAGGCGTCAAATCGCTAGCTTGGCTACTCGACGAAGGAAACGCCGAAGCCGCCGTCGAAGGAGCCTTGCTCGGCAACTTCGAGCCCGATCAGCATAAAACCACCAGCGACGCCAAATCCCTGGCATCGTTCCACGTTGTCGCCGCAGCCAAGGGAGAGGAGATTGAAAAATCCTTCGCGCGCGGAGTCATCCTCGGCGAATCTCAGAACTTCAGCCGGGAGCTGGTCAACGAACCAGCGAATCTCCTCACCCCCCTGGTCCTCGCCGCCAAGGCGAAAGCCATGGCCGCCGAATCCGGCCTGGAATGCGAAATTCTCGATCAGGACCGCATGATGCAGCTCGGCATGGGCTCTCTGTTAGGCGTCTCGCAAGGCAGCGCCGAGCCGCCCGCGTTCATTATGGTTCGATACAAGCCCGAAACCCCCTCTAAATCGGCCGATCACCTCGCCCTCATCGGAAAAGGCGTCACCTTCGATACCGGCGGCGTCTCGATTAAGCCCTCCGATGGTATGGAAAAGATGAAGTACGATATGGCCGGCGCCGCAGCCGTCCTTGGAGCCATGCGCGCTCTCGCTAAACTCAAACCATCGATCCCGGTCACAGCCTTCGTCCCGGCTGTCGAAAACATGGTGTCGAGCAAAGCCCAGCGCCCCGGCGACATCGTAAAATCTTTAAACGGAAAAACCATCGAAGTCCTGAACACCGACGCCGAAGGCCGTCTGATCCTGATCGACGCCATTACCTACGCCAAACGCCTGGGCTGCACCCATCTCGTCGATGCGGCGACATTAACCGGAGCCATCGTCGTCGCCCTGGGCCACGTCAACATCGGCGCCTTCACCAACAACGACGATTTCCTGGCCAAAGTCATGTCCGCCGCGAAAACCGAGGGCGAGAAGATGTGGCAGATGCCCATGGACGACGAATATAAGGAGCTCCTGAAAAGCGCCTTCGCCGACCTAGGCAACATCGGAGGCCGCTGGGGCGGAGCCATCAGCGCCGCATGGTTCCTGCGCGAATTCGTAGACGATACCCCCTGGGTCCACCTCGACATCGCCGGCACAGCATGGCTGGACGATGCAAAACCCAACCTGGCCAAAGGCCCCACCGGCATCTGCGTCCGAACCTTTGTAAAATTAGCCCTAGGCTGGTAATCTGCCTATGTGGCGCGAGCTTCAGCTCGCAGCGTCGGCTTCAGCCGTCGTCCCCGAATTATTACTCAAGCATCCTGCCAAGGACTGAAAATCGGAACTCCGATCGCGCTGAAATCCTTCTCGTTGCGTGTGACCAGCGTCAAACCGTGCTCGATGGCAGTAGCGGCAATCAAACCGTCAGCGATAGAGACAGTGACACCTCGTCGTTTCGCCAGACTCGTCAACTGGCCCCATCGGTCGGCGATCGGCTGGGTGACCGGCAGCAGATGAGTTTGAAACCACTCCGGTACACCTTCATCAAGCCACTGCTCTAAATCCGCGCGTCGCCTGCCCTTCGGCAGATCCTCGATGCCGAGGCGGATCTCACCGAATGTAATCACGCTTGCAAAAAGCAATTCGGGATCAGCGATCTCAAACCACCGCTTAACCCGTAGACTTGGCGCGGGGCGAACGAATTCGGAAACAACGTTCGTATCGATGAGAAATCCCCTCACAAATCAAGCGGTCGCGGAGCGTCTTTTTGACGCTCCAGCTTCAATCCCGACCCAGGCAGCGGTGAGTCCAGCAGGAATTGAGCGAAGTTCTTTTTCGGCTTGCGGGCAGCCGTTTCAACCTGGTGCTTCTCCCGCCAGGCATGAACACCCTGGACGATCAGTTCGTCCACCGTATCGAAGTGGCCGTTCTTAATCTCCTCTTCGACCAGTTTCTCGGTCTCCGGCTGTAGCTTCACAGTCATACCCCTACGTTAGCCGCAACCGGCCTGTGGCGCAAGGCGCAGAGTCAGCGTCCCTAGGCTGGTAATTCAATGTGAAACTGAAGGGTATGAGCAAGTTCGAACCTTGGCCATCCCTCCCATTAAATGAATGGCAGGATACCTATCGCACCCTTCACATGTGGACCCAGATCCTCGGCAAGATCCGCATGACGCTCTCTCCGCCTTTGAATCAATGGTGGCATGTCAGCCTCTACGTTAACTGGCGCGGCTTGACCACCGGACCCGTGCCGTACCCCCGAGGCGTGTTCGAAATCCAGCTCGATTTTCAGAATCATGCGCTCCAGATTTCCACCAGCGAAGGCGTCAGCATCGCCCGTCCTCTCCAAGCGGAGTCCGTTGCCAGCTTCTACGCCGGCCTCTTGGAATGTTTAACCTCGCTCGGGATCGTTGTGAAAATTAATCCCAAACCGCAAGAGATTCCCGATGCCGTCCCGTTCGACCGCGATGTGTCCAACTGCTCCTACGACGGCGAGTACGCGTATCGATTGTGGTGCATCCTCGTTTCCACCTCCAAAGTGATGGAGCGGTTTCGCGCCCGGTTCATCGGCAAATGCAGCCCGGTTCACTTTTTTTGGGGCAGCTTCGATCTGGCGTGCAGTCGATTTTCAGGACATCCGGCGCCGCCGCGCCGCGGTGCGATCAGCGGTCCCGCGTACTCGCACGAAGTATGCAGCGCCGGCTTTTGGCCCGGCGGCGGCGCCGTGGACGGCCCGGCTTTTTATTCCTACATCGTTCCAAAACCTGCGGGTCTGGAAGCAGCGCCAATGCGGCCGGCGGCGGCAAAATGGAACTTGCAGCTCTCGGAATTCATTCTCATGTACGATGACGTGCGCCGTTCCAACTCGCCTGACGAAGACCTATTCGAGTTTTTCTCAAGCACCTACGAAGCAGGCGCAAATCTCGCCAAATGGGACCGAGCCGCCTTGGAACTCTGACCCCTCACAACCCCTTCGTAAGCGCGATCTCGAACCCGATTAAGCTATCTCGAATCTCCACCCCGGCGAACTTCGTCTCCGCAATCATCTCTTCAAATTCATCACGAGTGTAAGCACGCTTCAACAGCATGTGTCGAAATGTCATCTTGGTGACGAATCCATTCACCGCGCCGACATGCATTTCGTCCACGGCCTTCGTAATCGATTCATTGGATGCATCTCTTCTCAAATCGATAATCAGCGCCCGCCCACCCCGCTTGAGAACGCGATACATCTCGTTCAGCGCCCTCCCCGGCTCGCTGAAATTCTTGAAGGCCGCCCGGCAAAGAAGGAAATCGAATGTATCGTCGGGGAACGGCATTTCAGCCGCATTCCCCTTGCGGAAATCGACCCGCACATGCGCCTCCGCGGCATTCGCGCGGGCGATCTCTACAAATGTCTCGCTGATATCGAGCCCCGTGATCCGGTAGTCCCCGATCTTTGCCAGTTCGATCGCGAAATATCCCGGCCCCGGAGCCACTTCGAGCACGCTGCTCCGGGGCGCAAGCCCTTCCGCCGTGGTCCGCGCCAGCGCCGTGAAGTCCTCCATCGACTTCTTCGTCAGGCCCGAATACCACCTGGCAACGGCGCCCTCCATTCCCCAACCTTTGTAAGCTTTGGTACTTGGCATGAAGCAAGCATAGCCAGCTTCAAAAGTACCTGAAAGCCCCAGTCGGCGAACCCCGGCCTTTTGCCGGTGGATTACTTCTCTTCGACCGTCACCGACACCAGCTTGTCCCCTTGCTGGATCTTATCGACAACGTCTTTCCCTTTGACCGTCTTTCCAAAAATGGTGTGCTTCCCATCCAGCCACGACGTTTCCACGTGCGTGATAAAAAATTGGCTTCCATTCGTATTCGGACCGGCATTCGCCATCGAAAGCGTCCCAGGTGAATGCTTGTGAGGACTGCCTTTGGTCTCGTCTTCGAACTTGTAGCCCGGACCGCCGCGGCCGGTTCCGGTCGGATCGCCGCCTTGCACCATGAAATCCGGAATCACGCGATGGAAAACCGTTCCGTCGTAGAACTTCTCTTTGGCCAGGAAGACGAAATTATTCACCGTCTTCGGCGCATCCTTAGCAAACAGCTCGCAAACAATCTCTCCGCGGGACGTCGTGAACGTCGCGGTGTACTTCTTGGCCGGATCAATCGCCATCGTGGGCGGGGTTGCGTATTGTTGTGACATTTACTCCAGTGTAGACATTTTTACCTTCTTTGCACATCCAGCTTGCATCCGATCGCATCGAATGAAACGTAAGCTGGTGTGGATGCACTTAACTAAGGGAGCCAGCAAAAAGATTGGCAATCAGAGTGCTTAACAAAAGAGCAGAAAGAGATCGGGGTCGCATATGATTATCGGAGCAGCCATCGCCGGATTACTCATCATCTCCTTATTCTTAGAGATGATAGGATCTTCGCCCAAAGCAAACGAAGAGCATCCGGCCGAGTCCAGGCAAGTCAAAAACGCATAAATTTTGACACACCTTGTGTGTCAACTGCCGTTGTGGAATGCTGTCTCCATGGCGTGCAGACCTGAAATTCTCAAAGACATTCCTTTATTTGCTCTACTCGATGACGATGAGCTGGCTGTTCTGGCCGCTCAGGTCGAGTTGAAGACCTTCGCTGCACGCCAAAGAATCTATAAGATGGGAGATCCGGGCGGGCAAGCTTATGTGATGGTATCAGGCAAGGTGCTCGTGACCACCGTCGACCAGGAGCATCAGGAAGTCGTTGTCGACGAACCGGCACTTGGTGAATTTTTTGGCTTTGCGTCCATGCTCGATCAGACGCCCCACCAAACCGACGCGACCGCTGTCGAACAGGCGGTTTGCCTGGAGGTCGACCGCAAGGATATCGCTATCCTGCTGGAGCGTAAACCCCATGCCGGCATGGACTTACTGACCGTACTCGGGCGCCAGTTTCACGCTTCGCAGCAACTGGTTCGCCTCCGCTCCCACCGCAATCCGAACGAGGTGATTGAGGAAGAAATGACGGCCGGCGAGCGCATTGCCGACGGCGTGGCCAAATTCGGCGGCTCCTGGTCTTTTATTATCCTTTTCGCGGTGGTTCTGGTCATTTACAGCGGGATCAACATCGGACTGGGAAAGAACGCCTGGGACCCCTATCCGTTCATTCTGCTGAACTTATTTCTCTCGATGCTAGCCGCGATTCAGGCTCCGGTGATCATGATGAGTCAAAACCGTCAGGACACCAAGGATCGCCTGCGCGGCGAACTGGACTATGATGTCAACCGGCGGGCAGAAGCCGAAATCCAGGCACTTTCGCGCAAGCTGAACCAGCTTGGCGCTAAGATGGGCGATGTCGAAGATCTGCTTCGGGAGAGGCTGGTAAAGCCATAATATGCTGTTCCGACTCGCCTTAATCAGCCTTATTTCGCTATTTTGGAGCCCGCAAGAGACCTTATTCGACCTTATTATCACCAATGGACGCGTGGTCGACGGGGCTGGCGGTCCCTGGTATTACGCGGACATTGCGATCAAGGGCGACACCATTGCCGCCATCGGCAGGTTCGATCCGAAAAGCGCCGCGCGCGTAATCGACGCCAAGGGAATGGTGGTCGCGCCGGGCTTCATCGACATCCATACTCATGCGCGCCGTGGCATTTTTCTTGATCCTTCGGCGCAAAACTATATCCGCCAGGGCGTCACGACCTTGATGGAAGGAAACGACGGCAGCTCGCCGATTCCGATCGCTCCGTTTCTGGCCGACGTTGCCAAGGCGCATCCCGCGCCGAACTTCGGCACGTTCGCGGGACAAGGATCGATTCGGCAGGAAGTGATGCAGCTGGTCAACCGTCCCGCGACGCCGGAAGAAATCGAAAAAATGCGCGGCCTGATGAGACAGGCCATGCTCGATGGAGCGTTTGGCATGTCGACCGGCCTGTTCTACGTGCCCGGCAACTTTACGCCACCCGATGAAGTCATCGAAATCGCGAAAGTGGCGGGAGCGATGGGTGGCATGCATATTTCACACATGCGCAATGAATCGGCGCAGATCCTCGATAGCGTGAAGGAGACCATTCGCATCGGCGAAGAAGGGCACATGCCGACGCAGGTGACTCATCATAAAGTTATCGGCGGGGCGAATTGGGGGCTCAGCAAACAGACGCTCGAACTGGTGGAACAAGCGCGGGCGCGTGGCGTCGATGTATCGATCGACGCGTATCCTTATACTGCGTCGAGCACCGGCACCATGGCGCTGATTCCGCAATGGGCGCAGGAGGGCGGGCAAAAGGCCCTGGTGGAGCGGCTGAATGCGCCCGCGCAAAGGGCTCGCATCAAGGCGGTGGTGGCCGATAACATCCAGAACGACCGGGGTGCGGGCGACCCGGCGAACGTGGTGATGGCGAGCTGCGGGTTCGACAAGTCGCTGGCCGGAAAAAGTCTGGCCGACATTACGAAGGATCGAGGGCACGCCGTCAACATTGAGAATGCGGCCGAGACGCTGCTCGAAATCCAGATCGCGGGCGGGTGTTCGGCGGTGTATCACGCCATCAGTGAAGAAGACGTCGAGCGGATTTTGAAATATCCGTTCACGATGATCGGATCCGATGGAGAGATCCCGCAGTTCGGCGCCGGCGCGCCGCATCCGCGGAGTTATGGGACGTTCGCGCGGGTGCTCGGCCGCTACGTGCGGGAGCGACATACGCTGACGCTCGAAGACGCGGTGCATCGTATGTCGGGATTGCCGGCGACTCGATTGAAACTCTACGACCGCGGCTTGCTGCGTCCCGGGATGAAGGCGGATGTGGTGGTGTTCGACGCGGCGACGGTGGCGGATAAAGCGGAGTTCGCGAAGCCGCATCAGTATGCGGTGGGATTTAAGGATGTCGTGATCAACGGGAAGGCTGTGATTGCCGGAGGGGAATTGACGAAGGAGAGGCCGGGCAGAGTGTTGTATGGTCCGGCGAAGCAGTAAGCTAGTCTTTCGCGGCGCGGGCCGTCAATTCGTCCTTGTAGGCTTGCCGAAGACGTTCCACTCGATCGGTTAGTCCGCCGATGAGATCTTCGAAATCGAGCCCGCGAAATTCCTCATCAGAGAGCGTTGCGAGGTATACTTTCGGCTCGAAGAGTGTAGCGCGAGGGAACCAGGACGCGGATCTCGGAAACGAGGATATGCGATTCGGACTGGTCTTCGGTGTAAGCGCTTAGGTGTACAGGAATCCCAGATACTTCGAGAACATCCCGAACATGCTCCGCCTCAGACGCTGCAAAGTAGTTCGCCCGAGTCGCAAAGCTGCATGCACAACCTGAATCGCTCAGCCAATCCGGCTCGGGCTCCAAACGAACATTCGCCAAAGGGTCCTGTGAGCCGTCGGTCTCTTCGATCTGCCGGTAAGCGCGGCGCTTTGGTTGGGTATATTCGTTGAAGTCAGTATAGGCGAAGGCGCTCTTCGCGAGCGCTCTTCATCGTAGAGTCTTTGCGCCACGCCGACCAACTCGTCACGCTTTATTTCGTCGAGCCCCTCATCGGAAAGTGATGCATAGTGTTTCTTTAGGTATCTGTGAGAAGAAACAGGCGCTTCAATCTAGCTAGCCTTTACGCGTCTGCGTTCTTCGATCATCTTCCGAAGCTCCTCAAAAACCTCGTCGCCGTCGAGAAGTTCACCACGTTCGGCTTGGGCAGCGCCTCGCTCCAGTTTCGACTTGAGTTGCTGAAACGCTTCTTCGCGTTCCCGTTCCTGGCGTTCGAGAAGCCGAAGAGCCTCGCGAACGACCTCGCTTGTGGTTTGATAGCGGCCCGATTTCACACGACTCTCTAAGAACGCGTCGAGTTCGGGGGTCAGAGAAATATTGACGGTTGTTCGATGCGTGGCCATACCTAAGGATCGCCAGGTGTGGCACATTGTGTCAACACTCTTTGCCGCAACCCCGAAGGGCGGCTTCCGTCAGAATTAGCCGCCTCCAAAGACACCGCTCCCTTTGGTCACGGCTCGGTAAGTGCCTCGATTCTGTGTTGTGTACGGGAGTTCTCAAGAAGGTGGGTATGTGCGGAAACGAGCGTGCGGTGGTAGCATTCGCATTGGTCCCGAACTTTTTTATCGCCGGCGCTCCCAAGGCGGGGACTACTTCGCTTTATCACTACCTGGATCAGCATCCCCAGGTTTACATGTGCCCGATTAAGGAGCCGAATTTCTTCGCGGAAGAAATTCGCGAGGAAAATTGCGGGCCGGAGCTTCGGCGCGGCATGGCACGGGACGCTCGCGGGCTTCGTGAATATCTCGACGGCACGATGCGCGAGAAACGCTTCGGTGGAATGGTGGCGAATTGGACGGATTACCAGCGTTTATTCGCTCCTGCGAAAGACCAGACGGCTGTGGGTGAGGCGAGCGTTTCCTACTTATGGTCCCCCACGGCCGCTAAGGGGATTGCCGAGCGGATTCCAGACGCCAAAATCATCGTGATGCTGCGCGACCCGACGGAGCGCGCGTTTTCGCAGTACCTGCACGGCGTTGCGAATGGGGCGATTCGCTGGAGCTTCCATGAACATATCGAGCGCAACTTGCGGCACCGCTCGGGACAGTTCTGCGTATACTTTCCGTTTCTCGAATATGGCCTTTACGCGCAACAGCTCAGCCGCTATCGGGAGCGGTTTGGAAAGAACGTCTGGATCGGATTCCACGAGGATTTCAAGAGCCGGCCGCTCGAGGTATGCCGGGACATTTGCCGGTTCCTGGGAGTGCCGGACGAGTTCTCGCCCGATGTGAACCGGCGCCATCTGGAGGCGCAAGTCCCGCGCGCGAGCGTGATCGGCTGGCTCCGCCGCTCCGGTGTATGGGAAGCGGCGGCAAGGATAACGCCGCGAGGTTTGCGTCCGCTGATCCGCGGAGGGCTGATGCGCAGGCCGGGGAAAATCAGCATGGATCCGAAGGATCGGGATTACCTGCACGGCTATTATCGCGAAGACATCGAGAAGCTGGCGGGCATGGTGGGCCGTAACCTTGACGGCTGGCTGCTCATGACAGGAGCGGGAATCGGCGGTATCGTAAGCGAAGGCCCCCAAGTCAAAAAATGACGTTCGAGATTGGACAGACCGTCGGCGATTACCGGATTATCAGTGTCCTCGGCCGCGGAGGGATGGGGGCGGTTTATAGGGTTCGCAATACGCTGACCGATCGCGAAGAGGCGATGAAGGTGGTGTTGCCGGGGGCGGAGGGCGACGCGGCTGACCGGTTTCTTCGCGAAATCCGCATTCAAGCGAGCTTGCAGCATCCCCACATCGCTTCCATTCGCACGGCATTTCGGGCCGAAGGCAGCGTGCTGATGATTATGGAATTGATCGAAGGCGTTCCGCTCGATCAGAAACTGCGCGACGGTCCGCTGCCGCTGGGCGATGTGTTCCGCATCATCGACGATATTTTGGGCGCGCTGGCACACGCGCACGCCAAAGGCATTGTGCATCGGGACATCAAGCCGTCGAACATTATCGTGACGCCGCGCGGCGCTCCGAAGCTGACTGATTTCGGCATTGCGACAGTGGCGGGCGATCAGAGGATCACGCGCAGTGGCATGGCGGTCGGATCGCTGGCGTACATGTCGCCGGAACAGGTGATGTCGAAGCCGTTCGACGAGCGGTCAGACGTTTATTCGCTGGGAATCACCGTGTATGAGGCGCTGACCGGCAGGCGGCCGTTCCGGAGCGACAGCGAGTTCGAGATTATGAACGCGCATCTGCACGAGGCTCCTATGGCGCCGGGCGCGATTCTGCGCTCCATCCCATTGGCGATTTCGGTGGTGGTGCTGAAATCGTTGGCAAAGGCTCCCGAGGATCGCTATCAAACGGCGGCGGAGTTTCAAGGCGCATGGCGGCAGGCATTTTTTGGCGGCAGCGAAGAAACCGAGACGATGATTCTGCCGCAGCCCCCAGCAGCCGCGCCGAAAATCGATCCGAAAGATCTGGCGAGAGTCGAATCGGGGTTGGTACGCCTGCTGGGGCCGATCGGCAAGAGCCTGGTCGCGAAGGCGGCGGTGCGGCATCACACGCTCGAAACGTTATCGCGCCATCTGGCCGGGGAAATTCCACGGGAAGAGGATAGGACGACGTTCCTGAAGGCTTGCGGCGTGAGTTCGGGTTCCCATACGACTCCGTCAGGATCGCAAAAAACGGCTCCGATTGAGGAGAAGACGCTGGAGGCGGCGCGCAAAGCACTGGCTCCGTCGCTGGGTCCGATCGCGGCGATGGTGGTTTCCCGCACGGCGAAGAGGGTGCATTCGGCGGAGGAGCTGCGGGATGCGCTGGCGGCCGAAATTCCGGATGAGAAAGATCGGAAGAAGTTTCTGGCGGCGTTTCACGCCTCCTGAAATTACTGGTCGCCGATCATTTTCATGGCGGTCACCAGGCTGCGCCGCATGCGATTGAAGGCGCCTGCCAGGTCGGCAATTTCGTCTCCGCCTTTCACCGGAAGCTCGGGGACGTCGAGATCGCCGAGGCTGATTCGGTTCGCCATATCGGAAAGACGCGCGGCCGGCTTGGCGATGGTGAAATAAAGGACGGCGTTGAGCACCGCGAGGCTGCCCAGGAAGACGATGCCGAGATAGAGGAGCAAGGTGCGAAATTCGCTGCGCGCGATTTCGAGAGGAACCGACAACGGCACGGAAACCACCTGCGCGGCGACGATCTCGCCTTCTTTCCATCCGAATCCATTGTTGGATCCGTAGCGCGCGATCATCGCGGGAGGCGCGACATCGGGAGTGCTGTGACATTCGAGGCAGGCTGCGCCGGCGGCCAGCGGCTTGGCGAAATAGATCGAGGGACCGGTTGCCGATTCACGCTCTCCGCTATACTCTTTCAGACCCGGCTGATTGCGGAAGGCATTGACGACATCAGCCTCCCAATCGACGGCGCGATCGCGCGGATTGGTCGGATTGAGGGTCGCTTCCTTGTAAGAATAGGCGGGAAACTGGGCGCGCAAATAGCCGAAATTTTCGGTTGCGGCGTAGCCGGGCACAGTTTGCGGCAGGAAGGTATGGGTGCGCTCCTCTTCCACTTTCAGCAGCGGCAGAAGCTGGACGGTGGTGTATTTACGCACCGAACTCATGGCCTGCATCATAAGCTGCGCCTCCGCCAGAACCTGCGCGTGCGCGCCGTCCTGCAACATTCGATAGGTGAGTGCGCCGATGATCGCGACGCCGATTCCGAAGATCAGGGTGAAGATCGCACTAAACTTGACGAGCAGTCTCATTCCAAGGATCTTAGCGCGAAATGGAGAGTAAGGAGCGGGTCGTGCGGTAAGGAGCTATACTGAAAGTAAGGAATAGCGCCATGCCGAGAAGCACCATCACATCAAAAGGCCAGATCACGATCCCCAAAGAAGTTCGCGATGAAATGGGGCTGAAGCCGGGGGACCGTGTGAATTTTGTGAAAGATCGGAAGGGGCAAATTTTGCTGCGGCCGCTCCACTCAGACTTCAGGTCGTTAAGGGGCATGGTAAAGTCTCGTCTCAATCGTCCCATCACACTCGAAGAAATGGATGAAGCAATCGCGCGAGGTGCGCTTGGCGAATGAGGGCGGTCGATACTAACGTACTCGTCCGGTTTGTAACCAATGACGATGCCAGGCAGGCAGCGCTGGTCGAGCATCTCTTTGCCGAATGCCAACGCAACCGCGAACATCTGTTCATCTCGACGCCTGTCATGTGCGAGTTGGTTTGGGTTCTAAAAAATGGCGTGGGCCAGACGAGGACCGAAATCGCGAACGTGATCGATGCCCTTACCGAAGACGATCTATTTCAAATCGAGCACAAATTGCTTGTGGTTAGGGCGCTGGATCGTTATCGCCGCGGCAAGGGTGACTTTGCGGATTATTTGATTGGCCAAATTGGAGATCACGCCGGCTGCGGCGACACCGTGACGTTCGACCGGGCGCTGAAAGGCTCGCCCGGTTTCACCATCCTGTGATCTCCCCCGCGCGCGACCTCGCATTCCGAGTCCTCAAGAAAGTCCACAACGGCGGCTACGCGTCGGACCTGTTGCGTCACGAGGGCGCCGATCTCGACACTCGCGACGCCGGACTCGCCGAAACCATCGTCATGGGCGTTCTTCGCACCCAGGGGCAGCTCGATTTCTTAATCGGATATTTCGCTGGACGCCCGCAGCCGAAGCTCGATCTGGAAGTGCGTATCGCGCTGCACATGGGGATCTATCAGCTCCGCTATCTGGACCGCATTCCTCCCCACGCCGCGGTAATGGAGAGCGTCGAACTGGTCAAGACCGGCGCGAAGCAATCGGCCGCTGGGTTCGTAAACGCCGTGCTCCGAAAAGTCCATCGCAACCCCGTAAAATGGCCCGATCGCGCCACGGAGCTGAGCCTTCCGCCATGGATGCTGGCCCGCTGGGACAAACAGTTCGGCGTCGAAGCCGCGGAGAAAATCGCACGCGCCGCGCTGGCTGAGCCGGAGGTCAATATCAACCCCGAAACCGGCCGTCAGCAGGACGTCGGCGCGCAAACGATCGTGCCGTTATTGGCCATCGAGCCGGGGATGACGTTCTTAGA
This sequence comes from Bryobacteraceae bacterium, assembly GCA_049521155.1. Taxonomy (GTDB): domain Bacteria; phylum Acidobacteriota; class Terriglobia; order Bryobacterales; family Bryobacteraceae; genus Palsa-187. The sequence goes on along the minus strand of JBEKPC010000132.1, from coordinate 1,356 downwards.
TCTGTGCGCTGCGCCCGGAAATAAGACGGCGCAGGCGATCGAAGCAGGTGCTCGCGTCGTCGCCTGCGATCGATATTTAAAACGGTTGCAAGAAGTGCCGGCGGCGGCCGCGCGGATCGTGCTGGACGCGACCAAGCCGCTTCCGTTCTCCAGGAAATTCGACCGTATTTTGATAGACGCCCCCTGTTCTGGCACCGGCACCTTAGGGCGAAACCCGGAGATCAAATGGCGATTGAAGCCCGGCGACGCCAATATTTTCTCCGCCCGGCAGCGTGAAATTCTGGATCAGGCGCGCCGCTTCATGAAGCCCGGCGGCAGGATCGTCTACTCCACCTGTTCGCTCGAAAACGAGGAAAATCAGAACGTGGTCCAGTCGCTCCGGCTGCGCGCCGAAATCCACCTCCGCCTGCCCGGCCGCGACCCCGGAGATGGCTTTTTTGCCGCCGTGATAACATTAGTTTAATCGCCAAATGGTCGAGATTCTCCCATCCATCCTCGCGGCGGATTTTGCCCGCTTGGGCGAAGAGATCGCACCCCTCGAAGCCGCCGGCTGCCGCATGCTGCACGTCGACGTAATGGACGGCCATTTCGTACCTAATTTCACCTTAGGTCCGCCGGTGGTCGCGTCGCTCCGAAGCGTGACGAAAATGACGCTCGACATCCACCTGATGATCTCGGACCCGGACCGTTATGCGCCCTTTTTCATTGAAGCCGGAGGCGATCAGATCCTGGTTCATCAGGAAGCCTGTATCCATCTGGACCGCACGCTGCGCATGATCCAGAGCGAAGGGGCGCGGGCCGGGGTGGTGATCAATCCGTCCACTCCTGTGGCCATGCTCGATGAGGTGCTGGACGTCGCCGATTATGTTCTGATCATGAGCGTCAATCCCGGCTTCGGCGGCCAGAAGTTCATCCCCAACTCGCTGCATAAGATCCGCCAACTGGCGGCGCGAAAAAAGGAACGCGGATTGCATTTCCCGATCGAGATCGACGGCGGCGTGGACGCCAAAAACGTGGGGGATGTGGTGGATGCGGGCGTCGAATGGGTGGTGGCGGGGTCGTCCATTTTTCACAGTGTGAACCCGCGGGCCGCTTTTGAGGAGATGCGCTCGCTGGCCGAAAACGCATCGGCCATTAAGGTATAGTCGTAAGGATTCTTTCATATGATTCGTTTTTCTAATTTGAGTGTTGTGATATTGAGTATCGCCTTGCTGGCTACCTCCGGCTGCTTCAAGCGCCAGAAGTATGAGAACCCCATCACCAAGGACACGCAGCAGCCGGACAAGATTCTCTACGATAAATCGGTTCACGATATCGAGAAGGGCCGCTACGAACTGGCGCGCCTCACGCTCAACA
>JBEKPC010000131.1:0-15439 GCA_049521155.1 Bryobacteraceae bacterium | reverse complement strand
TAAGATACGCAGGAGCGGGCGTTTTATTAGACGACAACATACTTTATCGTCTATAAAAAGAGCAAGGAGCCTGAGCAGAGGCAATGCCCTCGGCCCACCCGCGTTAGGTTACGCTGGCAATGTAATGCGGCTCGTGCATGCGGTGTTTGCTTCACTGATAATCGTTCCGAGCGCGGTCGCGCAGACGCAACTGTCTGCCGAGAACGCGTACAATCCAATCCCCAGCCCTGATGGCAAGAAGATCGTCGCCGTTCGGACGGGCTGGTTTCGGCCAGGAGGAAGCGGCGGTCTTGGAAGGTCGAACCTTCAATCCAGCGTCATTGTTCTGGATCGGACTGGCCACACCCTTACAACCCTCACGGAAGGTTTCGTGGCGGATTGGAAGAAGGAGGGCGTCGTCTCGTTTCGCGACTGGTCCTACTCCCTGCTTTCTGAGGATGGCTCAAGTCGTGAGGGGGGACGCACCTGCCCTCCAGAGATTTTGCCCGCAAGGGCCTCCGAATGCATGGAACGCGTGGCCTACCTTTCGACCCTGGGGAACTTTGTTTGGATTCGTCAAAATTGGGTTCGTCAAAAATGGGTCGACTCGGTGCTCGTCACCCCTCAGGGCGAGTTTTCACCGCACTATAAAGAAAAGTCTCTGGGCGAGTGGTTGGCCCCTTCCCCTGACGAACGCTATATCGCGGCTGGCCCTGGGACCCTCAGCAAATCGCTAACTATCTACGATTCGCGAGAGAAAGTCTGGCACGACCTCGGGCCCGTTGTCATTCACCCCGACGCCGATTGGACATGGATGGAGCCGAGCTGGAACCCTTGGTTCGCGGACGGCTCACATCTCGTGTTTTTTACTTCTGACGGTTTGACCGTCAGCACCCCAGACGGTAAACAACGACGGGTGTTGGTCCGCCCGGAGGATCCTGCGGGCCTTGCCGTACCATCTCCTGACGGTCGCGCAATCGCGTACGCGACATTTGCTGGCGCACCCCGACCGAACGGAGGAGGAACCCCGCCGACTTTCCATACCACCGGCATCTGGATCGTCGACGTCGAGGCGGGAAGCCAGCCGCGTCGTTTGACTGGGCCAACGGTGAGTTCGACTTACGACCTCCGGTGGCTAGACAACCAGCATCTTGTGTTCGACCGCATTGAACAGTTGAGACTGCCCAAAGCTCAACTTTGGGTGGTTGCCGCTGATCGTTAACCTTTCGCCCGGACCAGCGCGGCCTCCGCTCTTCGCCAGCTTCCGATAATCCGGTCATATGTCTACTTGCGGTCGAACCCGAAACCGGCGGCCCTCAGCTTGCGGGCGATCTCGCGGTATCGGAAACCGAAACCGGCGGCCCATTCAGGCGGCAACGACGATGGTGTAATCTGTTCGGCCTTCGGCCGCGGGCAGATTTTGGGGCTCGTCATGCTCCCTGCGAGCCTCGATTAGTTTTCTCGCGACATCACGGGCGATTTCGAGGGTCTCCGCGACGGTGCGTCCCTGCGCGACCAAGCCCTGGATTTGGTCTGAGGTCGCTAGATAGACTCCTTCGGGCAGTTTTTCGATTTGGATGGCGATCGCCAATTCCATGGTTCTATTATCGCCGTGATCATCCCTAGACTGCGCTCCCTGCGGAAATCCCCTCCTTTACAGTCGGGGTTCTGTAGGAGGCACACGGGGGCTCCGGCGTCGACACTCTGCCGCCGGATTCTCGTCCTAGGGTGTCCGGGCTGCGCCCGGATGGACCGATTGGCAATTGGTCCGCAGGTTGGCAACTGTTGGCAACCTGCCCCACGGTGGACTGTTGCTGACGGTTAGTTGCGCGACTCATAATTTTTCGAGGAACTTTCGTATTACGGTGTTAAATTGGTCGGGTCGCTGTAGAGGGGCGAAGTGGGTTACGCCGGGTAGGATGATTAACTCGGCGTTGGGGATGCTCCTTGCGAGATGTTCTACGTGGTCGCGTTTGATGAATTCGTCGTGCTCACTTTGTACGATCTGGACTGGCACGCTGATCTGCGCGAGATCTTGCGCGGAGTAGTTGGGTTGCGTTTGCTGCATCTGGGTGACGGCGGCGACGAAGTCCTGGAAGTGGTCAGGGGTCGCCGAAAGGGCGGCGTAATCCTTCTTGTGCCGGGCGAAGCAACAGTTCAGAGTTGGGGTGGCTTCGAACGGCTTTGCGCCGCTGGGGTCCATGTTGCAGGCGAAGAAGAAGACACCCGCGACGCGGGAGGGAGCTTTCGCGGCGAGGATCAGGGCGGTGCAGGCGCCATCGCTCCAGCCGACGAAAGCTGCCTTTGCAAGATGGAGCGCATCCATCACGGCAAGAACATCATCCGCCATCAACTCATAAGAGAATGGGCGCGCGTCGCGGGTGCTGCGGCCGTGGCCTCGACTATCGATGAGAACGGCACGATAGCCGCTGCTGGTTAACGCCGGCACTTGATAGCCCCAATTGCCGCTATGACCGAGGCCGCCGTGCAGCAGGATCACGGGCATGCCGACGCCGTACGCAGCGTAATGGATTCGGGCTCCCTCCCGTTCAACGTAGCCTTCGTCGTTGGCGGCGGGCAGGGGCGCGGCTCCAAAGGCTTCGAAGTTTGTGAGGCCGTCATCCTCCATCGTGATTATTTTTTTCGGAGTTTTTGCGCGACCTGCTCTACTTCTCCCCAAACGCGAAGCAGATTGCCGCTCCACAGCTTGCCGATCTGTTCTTCCGTGTAGCCGCGGCGCACCAGTTCGAGGGTGACATTGAATGCTTCCGCGGCGCTGTTCCAGCCGTCAATTCCGCCGCCGCCATCGAAGTCCGATGAAATTCCCACGTGATCGATTCCGATGAGCTTCACTGCGTAGTCGATGTGATTTACGAAGTCCTTCACATTGGCTCGGGCCGCGGGCGGAAATTTTGCGTCGATCTCGGCCAGGCGCTTGTCATACTGGGCGCGTTGCTCGGGTGAGAGGGCGTCGAGGGGTGGGAATCCCCGGCCTCGGCCACCACGGGCTGCCGGAGCGGGCGTGCTGGCGTTTTCTACGGGACAGACGTGATCCGCATTAGCGCCTTCACCGCGTCCACGACCTGCGCCGCCTCGGCCGCCGCGTCCACCGCCTTGGGTTAGCCCGAAGTCGTCACGCAACTTTGTTAAAGCGTTGATTCGCTCTTTCGAATCGGTTTTGACGTAAGAGGCGAACCCGACGATTTGAATCACGCCGCCGTTCTTTTTGAGAGCGAGCAACTGCTCATCGTCCATATTGCGGCTGACGTCGGCGAGGGCGCGCACGCCGGAATGCGACGCAATGACAGGAGCTTGAGAAAGCCGCATGGCTTCCATATTTGCGCCCTTGGACGGATGCGAGAGATCGACCATCATGCCGAGGCGATTCATTTCGGCGATGACTTCGCGGCCGAGCGGCGAGAGTCCGTTGTTGTAGAGATAGCCTTGCGTTTCGCCGGTATTCGAATCGGCGAGCTGGCTGTTGCCGTTGTGCGCGAGCGACATGTAGCGGCCGCCGCGGTCGTAGAATTCCTTCACTTTTTTGATATCGGTGCCGATGGGATATCCGTTCTCGACACCGATGACGGCGATGCGAAGATTCTTCTTGTGCAAGCGCAGAACGTCGGCAGGGGTCAACGCCAGGCCGATGTTATCGGGCGCGATTTTTTCCGTCAAGCGATGAATGGCGTCGAACTTCGCTATCGCTTGCCGGTATGCGTTGTCGTACCCTTCGGGCGTGAGCGGCCCCTGGCCGACGTAAACGATCATGAACGAGACGTCCATGCCTCCTTCGACCATCTTCGGGATGTTGACCTGCGTGGTGAGACGCATGGTGTAGTTGCAATCCGGGGTGAAGTTTGAAGGCTCGATATCGTTGTGCGTGTCGAGCTTGAGGACGTGGGAGTGAATGGCCTTGGCTTTGGCGATCAGCGCCGCATCGTCGGGTTGCGCGGGACTAGGGCGGACCGTGATCAGAAACAACAGACCGACGGATGATGTTGTCATGCCGGCAATCGTGAGCTTTTTCATTGCATCTCCTGGAAAAGGGAAAACTAGATTTCATAGTGTAGCGGAAAGAAGAGCCGACGAGGGCGTCGGCTGCGATCCGGGGGGGACCGCCCTACGACGGTACGATTCGTGATTTCGAAGGACGGCAAGACGCGGACGCAGACCAACGACGGCAAAGCCTTACCAGGGAAAATCGGTTTACGACAAGCAGTAATCAGGAGCGTCCGTTGACGGGTTCGACGCGGACGGGGGCGCCGGATGTGAGCGAATCCGGGGTGTTGATGATCACGAAATCCTGAGCGGTGATGCCGCTGGTGATCTCGACTTCGGTGCCGAAATCGCGGCCTTGAGTGACGTGAACCAGTTCCGCTCTGTTTCCGTCGCGCACGACGGCGACCTGCAATCCTTCGGCGCGAAAAATCAGCGCGGTTACCGGCACGACCATGGTCGCGGTGGCGGTGGGAAGCTTCAGATGAACCTCGGCATACGATCCCGGCATCAGTTGGCCGGAGGTGTTATCGATATCGACTTCCGTGAGCAGAGTGCGCGTGGTGGGATCGATCGAGCCGGTGTTGCGGGCGACCTTTCCCGTGTAATGGCGGCCGGGCCTTTCGGTCAAAGTGAGATCGGCATTCACGCCCGCAACCGCTGCTTCGGAGTAGACCTGCGGCACGTTGATGAAGATGCGCAGCTTGGTGGTGGAGGAGATGCGAAACAGCTCCTGCGCGAGGCCGCCGTTTCCTGAATTGATCAACTGGCCGACGTCGGTATTGCGCGCGGTGATGAGGCCGTCGAAGGGCGCGAACACTTTTTCGAAGGCCACCAGTTGTTCCAGGTGCTTCATATTGGCGGCCATCGAATCGACCGTCGCTTTGTCGGCTTCATAGGTGCCGACCGCGTTATCCACGTCCTGGCGGGGGATCGCATCCTTGAGGATTCCGAGGTCGCGGTCCATGGTGATTTTGGCCAGCCTGAGGTTGGCTTGCGCGGTGGCGAGCTGTGCCTTGGCCTGATCGAGCTGCTGGTCGACCTCGGGCGAATCGATCTCGGCCAGCAGGTCCCCGGTTTTCACGCGGGTACCGATATCGCTGTACCACTTTTTCAAATAACCGGAGGTGCGGGCATAGACAGGCGCATCGACAAAGGCCTGAATATTGCCGGGCAGGGCGATTTCCTCCTTAAGCTCGCCGCGCTTGGGATGAATCACGGCGACGGAGGGGACCGACTGATCGAGGGTCCTCTCCTTAATCACGGCGGCGGCGTCGATGCGCGAATGGATACCGCGAACGACGACGAAACCCGCGATCAACACGACCAGAACGACGATGAGTAATACTTTCAGAGTCCGAAGCATTTTATACTTTCGATCCAGTTACACGGCGGCTGTGCATGAAGCTGAACACCGTGGGTACAAAGAACAGAGTAGCAACCGTGGCAAAGGCCAGGCCGCCGATGACGGCGCGTCCGAGAGGGGCGTTCTGCTCGCCACCTTCGCCGAAGCCGAGCGCCATGGGCACCATTCCGATGATCATGGCAAGGGCCGTCATCAGCACCGGACGAAACCTGGTGAAGCCTGCGTCGAGCGCGGCCTGGTTCGGCGCCTCCCCTTCGTCCATGCGCTCCCGGGCGAAGGCGACCACCAGAATAGAGTTGGAAGTGGCGACGCCTACGCTCATGATGGAGCCCATCAAGGCGGGGACGCTGACTGTGGTGTGGGTCGCAAAAAGGAACAGGACAATTCCCGCCAGGGCCGCCGGCAGGGCGGTAATAATAATGAACGGATCCAACCAGGATTGAAAATTTACCACGATCAGCGCGTAAACCAGCACAATCGCGAGTGCGAGGCCGCCCAGCAATCCGGCAAAGGAGGTTTGCATGGTGCTGTACTGGCCGCGAATCAGGACCGTCATTCCGCGCGGCAGATTCTTGCGATTGGCGTCGACAATTTTGGTGATATCGTTGCCGACCGCGCCCAGATCGCGATCCTGGATGGAACCGAAAATGTCGACCACGCGGCGGATATTATAGTGGGAAACCACGGCCAGACCGGAGCCTCGACTCATGGTCGCGACGTCGCCCAGAATTTCGGGCCGCGCGGCGACTCCGGTAGCAGTCGAGCCTGAGGTGGACGCGATCGGGATGTTTCGCAAATCGTTGAGCGAGGCAACCGCGAACTGGGGCGTCTGCTCCACCAGACTATAGCTGACGCCGTTGCGCGGGTCGAGCCAGAACTGCGGATTGGTCTGGGTGCTGCCGCTGAGCGAGACGAGGGCGCTGTTGGCGACGTCGAACTGGGTGAATCCGCTCTCCACCGCTTTCGTGCGGTCGACGTTGATATGAATCTTGGGCTGGTCGAAGGGCTGATGCACGCGCAGGTCGGCGGTGCCGGGCACCGATTTTAGCTGCATGAGGAGGTTGGTGGCGAACTCGCGGCTGGCCTCCGAATCCTGGCTCTGCACTTGAATATCGATGGGCGCGGGCAAACCGAAATTCAGGATCTGGGTCACGATATCGGCCGGAGTGAAATAAAAAAGCACGCCGGGGAATTCGCGCGGCAATTTTTGGCGCAGCTCCTTCACGTAATTATCGGTCGGCTTGTGCTCCTCAGTAAGCGTCACCAGAATATCGGTGTCCATGGTGCCGATGGGCGCGGAGGTGCTGTAGGACATGTTGATGGAACTGTAGGGGAGTCCGATATTGTTGATCAGGCTGGCGATTTCATTGGCCGGGACGATGCGGCGGATGGCCGCTTCCACCTCGGAGCTGGTGCGGGCCGATTCCTCAATGCGCGTGGCTGTCTTGGTGCGCATGTGCAAGTTGAAACGGCCAGCGTCGGTCGACGGGAAGAAATCCTGGCCCAGCCACGGCACCAGGAAAAATGTCGCGCAGCAAGCCGCCAAAAAGAGCGGGATAAACAGACCGCGATGGGCGATACAGACGGCCAGCATTCCTTTAAATGCGTCGCGCATCCGGTCGAGCAGTCTTTCAAACGCAAGCTGCATACGGGCAGGGATATTCCAAGCCGCGGGCGCGTGTTCCTCATGCTGATGCGGCTTGAATAGATACATAGCCATGGTGGGAACCAGGGTTCGCGAAAGGAAATACGACGCGAGCATGGCGAACACCACCGCTTCGGCGAGCGGAATAAACAGATAGCGGGCCACGCCGGTGAGCAGGAACATCGGCAGGAACACGATACAAATACACAGGGTCGAAACCAGAGCGGGCACGGCGATCTGCCGCGCGCCTTCGAGAATGGCGGGCACCACTTCGGGAATGTTGACGAGGTTGCGATGGATGTTTTCGATTTCGACGGTAGCGTCGTCGACCAGGATTCCGACGGCGAGCGCCAACCCGCCGAGCGTCATGATGTTGATGGTTTCGCCCAGGGCGCTCATCACGCAGATGGAAATCAGAATCGACAGGGGAATCGAAACGGCGATGATGATGGTGCTGCGCCAGCTTCCGAGGAACAGAAGAATCATTGCGGCGGTGAGGCAGGCGGCGATAATCGCCTCCCGAACGACGCCACTGACGGCCGCGCGCACAAAGATCGATTGATCGGCGATCGGCTCGATCCTCAACTCTTTCGGAAGCGTGGCCATGATAGCCGGTAGCGATTCGCGAACATTCTTGACGATGTCCAAAGTCGAGGTCTGGCCAACTTTCATGATGGTCATCAGGACGCCGCGCTGGCCGTCGCGAAGAACGATGTTGGTTTGGGGCGAATAGCCGTCGCGAACATTGGCCACATCGTGAATATAGATGGTGGTGTTGTTCATCGCCTTGATCGGCAAGTTATTGAGTTCGAGCACGCGCGTTGGGCTGTTGTTGAGGTCGACATCGTACTCAAACGGCCCGATTTTCGAAGTTCCCGAGGGAAGAATCAGATTCTGTAAATTGACCGCGTTCACCACATCGGCGGGCGAAAGGCCCTTGGATTGGAGCAGATCCGGCCGGATATCGATCATCACCTGGCGCTGCTTGCCGCCGTAGGGATAAGGAATCGAGGCGCCCTGCACGGTAGCGAGGCCGGTGCGGATGCTGTTAATCGCATAATCGAACAGTTGCTGCTCGGAGAGACCTTTTCCTGAGAGAGCGAGTTGGACGATGGGAACGCTCGAAGCGTTATAGACAAGAATGAAAGGCGGGGTGGTGCCGGGCGGCATCTGGCGGACGGCGGAGGCTCCCTGTGCGGTAATCTGCGCCACGGCCATCTCAATATGCACGTTGGGATGGAAAAATACTTTGATGATGCTCTTGCCGTTATAGGTCTGCGATTCGACGTGATCCATGTCGTTGACGGTGGTGGTGAGGTTGCGCTCAAAGACGGTTGTGATGCGCTCCTCCATTTCCTCGGAGCTGAGGCCGACGTAATTCCACAGCACAACGACCACTGGAATGTTTACGTTAGGGAAAATGTCAACCGGCGTGCGTTGTATTACAAGCGGGCTGATCAACAGGATTAACAACGTCAACACTACGAACGTGTAGGGCCTGTCGAGGGCAATTCTAACGATCCACATTTTTCTTTCTATTGTAGCGGGATAGGGCACTCCCGTCTCTTTGCCGTTTGGCGAAAAGCTTTCGGTAGAGTGGCAGGGGTGCTCGGCCCGATAGAAGAAAATGGAATTGGTACTAGGTTTTGTTTTGCGGTTGCGGTCGGGTATTTTGCGGCCGGATTATGAGCGTGCTACGGCTGGACTAGGCTTTGCGAGGTCTACCAGAGGTAGTCTTTGGCTTCGGCGCGGCGGTCGTAGCTGTCTAGGACGTGGACAATTCGCAGGCGTTTTACTTTTGTCGGCGAAAGGGCGCCGATCGGGACGTAGAGGATCTTGCGGCCTAAATGGGACGCGATGGAGCGGAAAATGCTTCTGGGGGGCTTCGCGGCTACATAAACAACGAAACGTTCCACCGAGTAATCTAGAGCGGCCATGAGGAGCCGTTCTGGCTTCGATTCGGCAAATTGATAATCGTCGTCGGACCAGACATCGAAGAGGCGGCGCGGGGGCAGGGTCATCAACAGGCCTCCATATTCAGCGCGGCCGATACCCGGTCCGACGATGTTATCGAAGGGAAACGTCGAATAGAAGGCCATATCCGATTCGTTCTGATGTTCGCCGAGCCAGGTGGTTAGATATTGATAGCGGTCGTCGCGGTCTTCGTCAAAAATCAGAACCACGGCGCCCACTTCGCCGGCGAGACGATCGGCTTGACGGACATAGATTTTTCCCTGGTGCCAGTTGCGGATGGTTTCCCGGAGGTCGATGCCATCGAGCAGCGAAGTGGTGAAAGGCTCCACACGGATGCGCTCCTCAGAAAGCAGGGCTTTGGCTTTTTTCTTTAAAAAACGGCCGTATTCTTCGATTAACAGGTCCTCCGGTGGGTAGGAGCAGATGGCTTCGCCGGTGGTTTGTTTCGCCCATTCGCCGGGAGTTTTTTCTCTCTTGCGAGGCTTGATGCCGGTCGGCTTAAGACGCTGCTTGGCGCGGGGGAGACGGCGGCGGATGCGCAGGCGCTTGGTGTTGATCCAAATCTCAGACGCCGACAGGCGCACGGTTTCGAGGTCGGAGTGTTCGTGCTGCGCCAGGTAACGGTTGGCCATCTGCCAGGCTTCCCAGCCATAGTTATCGTCGACCACGGAGCGGGCGGCGACGGCCAAGTCGTAGGCATTGGCGACCAGATCGCCGGACATATGGGCCAGATTGCGTGTGTAGCGGGCGATCATGCGGCGCATCCAATGCGCTATTTTTTCACCCGTTGAATCCTCATATTTCTTTTCGGCTTCGCGCAGGAGGGCTAGCTGGACTTTAGGGCGATCGAGGCGGTCTTCTTCCTCAATATCGAGGCGGGAGAATTCGTAGCGCTCCTGCAAATAGGGATATTCGACGGTGATTTCGGCGAGGCAATCGGGATGAGGATTCAACAATTGGATGTCGAAATGTTTGGGGTGGCGCGGAGGAGGTTCCTGAGGTGACTCCATGGCGTCGAGAAGAGGGTCGAGCAGGTTAAGAGAGACGACGACCACGACGGGAGCCGACGGGTCGGCTCCCTGAAGCTTCCAGGCCATGGCGTTGGCGTGGGCGGTGACGTCGTCGTTGCGAGGCTGAGGCCAGACGCGATAAGCCTCAATGTATTTTTCGAGACCGATATAGCGGACGGCGTACGTATCGGGATAGGTATCGGGAAGGTGAGGACGGTCGGCGGAGTCGGGTTCTAAGAACAGAATTTCGGAGCCGAGTTCGTGGGCGGTTCTCAAGGCCTCGGTGAAAGGGTCGGAGGGCTCGACGGGGACATAGAGAGCGGGATTATCGTCGTCATTGGTGTCGGGAATATAAAGAATTACCGACATTTCCGGGAGGCGTTCTAAGGCTCGTTTATAATGATCGGCGAGAAAACCAGGCAATTCGACGGCGATGATCGGGGGTTTTTCGGCTAAAAGGAATTTACGCAAGGCGGCGGCGAATTCGACTCGGCCGGGGACGACGGGGAAGTAGCGGAAGCGGCCTCGTTCGAGACTGCGGATTTCAGATTCGAGTGACATACCGCAGGGCCTCTTCGCCGAGGGTTTGCACGATCGCGGTGCGGATCAGTTCGGGGTCGACCGGGGTTCCGGCCTGCTGCGCCAGTTTCATAGCGAAACGGGCGATATTGACACCGTCGCGGGCGGTATAGCGCTCGTCCGCGGTATGGGCCTGTTGCAGGAAGTCAGTCACATAATTGAGAATGTGGTCCTCGCCGAAGGGTAAATTCTCTTTTAATATGGCGAATTCTTCATGTCTTTCCGGGAAATCGATGAGGATTTGCGGTTGCAGGCGGGAGTGGATATATTCCGGCAGATCGAAGGTGGAGGCGTCGTCGTTCATGGTGGCCACGAGGCGGAACAGGGGATGGGCTTTGATTTTGATTCCGGCGACGATAGATTCGACATAGCGGCGGTTATCAAGCAGTGGGGCGAGGCTGGCCCAGCTTTTCTCGCTCATGCGGTTGCCTTCGTCGAGGATCACGATTCCGCCGCGGAGCATGGCGGTCACCAGCGGTGAGGCGACATAACGAAGCCGCGCCTGGCCTTCGATGACGGGGGTGACGAGCAGGTCTTCGGGCCTCGTATCGACGGTGGCTTGGAGTATGAAAACTTCGCGTCCAAGACGTTTGGCGGCGGCATAGGCAAGCGTGGTTTTCCCGACGCCGGGTTTGCCGAGCAAGCGGGGATTCATGGGAAGATCCTGCGGGTCAACGACCAGCCAGGCGGCCAATAACTGGCGCATGACTTCCTCCTGGCCTACCCAGGTGACGGAAAGCTCATCGGGATGAGCAAGATGCAGGGAAACGCCATCGATCTCGACGATCATGTATAACCTCAATGTAGCAGAGGGCGGGAGGGTGAGTGGCAGAACGGGGGAAGTCCTTGATATACTGGATTTTCACCCGGTAAGAGGTTTGCCTTGTTCTTTCATATTCGTGAGCTAGAGCTAAAGGCGCGTACCTTTGATGTCACGCTGGAGCCGGGGGTAATCGAGTTTTTCGATCCAAAGCTGCGGCAGAAGGGTGCGTTGAAGGCTTCGGGCATTGCGGAGCTGGTGATCGATCTTTTGGGCGAGATTCGTGTGAAGGGGCATGTAAATGTCCAGATGGAAGCGGATTGCGACCGCTGCCTGGAGCCGGCGGCTTGTCCCGTGGATGCCGATTTTGAACTGTACTATCGTCCGGTAACGGAGGGGTACGGCGAGGAGAAGGCGATCGACGCAGGCGAAGCGGAGATGGGGTTCTATGAAGGCGACGGAATAGATCTCAACGATGTTTTGAGGGAATTTATCCTGCTGACGCTGCCGATGCAGCGGGTTTGTAGCGAGGATTGCAAGGGGATTTGCCCGGTCTGCGGACAGAACCGGAATCAGAAAGAATGCGCCTGTCATAAGGCTTCGGCCGATGATCGCTGGGCGGCGCTAAAACGATTGAAAGAAGGAGCCAGTAGCCAGTAGCCACGAGCCAGAATGAAGGTCCAACGCATCCTGACTATTTAATTTATGCCGAATCCGAAACGACGACATTCCAAGCGGCGGACATCCGCGAGGCGGACGCACGACTCGCTGACCAAGGCCAGTCTGGCGCAATGCCCGAGCTGTCATGAGCCGAAATTGCCGCACCGCGTTTGCCCGCACTGCGGAAAATACAAAGGCCGCGAAGTGATTGAGGTGGCGGAGCAGTAGCAATTTCTTCCTCTACATGCTAACGATCGCGGTTGACGCCATGGGGGGCGATCACGCTCCCAAATCTGAGGTTGAAGGCGCGATTCTTGCCGCCGCGGAGCTGCACATTAACGTGGTCCTGGTGGGTGTGGAAGAAGTGGTGCGGAGGGAACTCGATCTGCATCCGGAAGCGGCGAATCTGCCGATCCGCATTGTACACGCCAGTGAAGTGATCACGATGGAGGACGCCGTCGAGGCGATCCGCACCAAGCGGGATTCGTCTCTCCGGGTGGCGGCGAAACTGCTGCGCGCGGGCGAGGTGGATGGCGTGGTCTCGGCCGGCAACACAGGCGCGGCAATGGCGACCGCAAAAATGGTGCAGGGCATGGTGCGCGGAGTCGACCGGCCCGCGCTGGCGGGGGCGTTTCCTACCGTAAAGGGGTCTCCCGTCGTCGTTATAGATGTGGGCGCGAATGTGGACTCATCTCCCGAAATGCTGGCGCAATTCGCGGTGATGGGTGAAATTTACTCACGCATCATTTTTCATAATCCGAAGCCGCGGGTGGGACTCCTCTCAATTGGCGAGGAGGAGCATAAAGGCAACGAGTTGACGCGTTCCGCGACGCCATTGCTGAAGGCATTGCCGCTGAATTTCATCGGGAATGTCGAAGGGCGCGACATTTACTCGGGGATCGCGGACGTGGTAGTGTGCGACGGGTTCATCGGCAACGTCGCGCTGAAGGTGAGCGAAGGATTAGTCGAGATGATTCGCACGATGCTGAAGGACGCGCTGACGGAGACGGTGACGCGCAAGATCGGTGCGGCTTTGGCTCGAAACGCGTTTCTGGATTTTCGCAAACGCGTCGATTATTCCGAATACGGCGGGGCGCCGCTGCTCGGGGTGAAGGGCGTCAATATCATTTGCCACGGGCGGTCCAACCCGACGGCGATTAAAAATGCCATTCGCGTGGCGGCGGAGTTTGCCGACGGCGAAATTAATGAGAAAATTGAAGCGGAGTTGGATCGAGCGGCATCGGCTAAAGCATGAGAAGAGAAGTCAGGAGCCAGGAGTCAGGAGTCAGAATAGCGACACTGCTATTGCTCGGCGGTGTGTCCTGTTTTGGGGCTCTTAATCCGGTTGAGTGGACGCTGACTTCGGATGTGTTGAAGGCTGCGCCGGGTGCGACGATTCCGCTGCGGCTGACGGCGAAGATCGATGAGGGGTGGCACATTTATTCGGCGACGACTCCGCCGCCGACGATTCCTGTCACGATTACGCTGGGCGGAGCGCGCGCTCATGTTTTTCAGCCCAAGCCGGAGCAGAAGTATGACGATGCGCTGGCTGCGAATGCTGAATTTTATGAAAAGGAAGCCGCCTTTGTCATTCCTTATGAAGTGAAGAAGGATGCGGCGTCGGGGACGCTTGAAATCACGGCGCAGGTTCGTTATGCGGTGTGCGATTCGAAACGATGCCTGCCGCCGAAGACGAAGACGGCGTCTTTTATTTTGACGGTCGACCCTTCCGCTCGGGCGGTGGCTGCGTTTGCGGCTCCGGCTGGATATATCGATACGGCTGCCCCGGTTAAGGCGACCGCTTCGCCGAAATCATCGGAAGGAATGCTCGGGTTTCTGCTCACGGCGTTCGGGCTGGGGCTGGCATCGATCTTTACGCCATGCGTGTTTCCGATGATCCCGATCACGGTGTCGTTTTTCCTGAACGATCGCGGCGGGATCAGGCAGGCGATCGTGTTCTCGCTCGGGATCATCGTGCTGTTTTGCGCGCTCGGATTGGGCGTTACGGCGGCGGTGGGTCCGTTCGGAGTGGTGCAGCTGGCATCGAATCCCTGGGTGAACGGCTTCATTGCGATCGTGTTCGCGGCATTTGCGGTGAGCTTGCTGGGGGCGTTCGAGATTACTTTGCCGTCGAGCCTCCTGACCAAGCTCGATGCCGCGTCGCGGAGAGGCGGATACGTCGGCACGCTGTTGATGGGACTGACATTTTCTCTGACGTCGTTTGCGTGCGTGGGGCCGTTTGTGGGCAGTCTCTTAGCGGCGTCAGTACAGTTGAAAGGCTCGCAGCCGGTGCTGGGGATGGCGAGCTTCGCCACTGGCCTGGCGTTTCCATTTTTCTTCCTGGCGGCGTTTCCATCCTATTTGAAAAAGCTGCCGAGGAGCGGCGGATGGCTGGCGCGAGTGAAAACTGTAATGGGGTTCGCGCTGCTCGCCATTATGTTGAAGTACGCGGCCAACATCGACCAGGTGTTGCAGTTGAACTGGTTGACTCGGGAGCGATTTCTGGCAGCTTGGTTCGTGCTGTTCGCAATGGCGGGGTTGTATTTACTGGGTCTCCTGAAGTTAGAGGGCGTCGAAGAAGGCGAGACGCTGGGCATCCCGCGATTGCTGATTGCGAGCGCGTTTCTGATCTTCGCCTTCAGCTTATTGCCGGGAATGTTCGGCGCGCCGCTGGGCGAACTCGACGCGTTTGTACCGGCGGCAGCAACGGGCGGATTCGGCGGACGCGCTACGGCTGAGGCTGGTCCGGAATGGATGAAGAATCAGTATCGCGAGGCGCTGGAGCGGGCGAAGCAGGAGAATAAACTCGTGCTGGTGAGTTTCACCGGCTATGCCTGCACTAACTGTCATTGGATGAAAGCCAACATGTTCCCGAGGCCGGAGATCGCGGCGGCATTGAAGGATCTGGTGCTGGTGGAGTTGTATACCGACGGCACGGACACGGAGTCGAAGGCGAATCAAGATGTGCAGGATAAGAAATTCGCGACGGTGGCGATTCCTTATTATGCGCTGCTCGATGGGGATGAAAAAGTGGTGGCGTCGTTCGATCATCGGACCACGAGCACGGTGGAGTTTTTGGGGTTTTTGAAGGCTCGGGCGGGTGGGGGTACGCTACAGTCCTCGATAAATTTGGCCCCGAGAACCGATCGCTAGAACCTGGAGTAGCTTTTCTTCCACGTTCGCGACGAAGAAGTCCTTCAGCGAGATCATGCGGCCGTGTTGAATGTCATCGAGTGCAGACTCAACATCCTCGGTTTCTTGTGCCGAGAGTGGTTCAGTATCTTCGAGATGAGTCAATGCCGAGGTGGCATCCGGCAACAGATCGTCCGGCAAATCATCCACAAGCGCTCTGAGTTGTTCGCGGGTAGTGATCATGGTAGGCATCGATTTCAGTCTAATCCCGCTTCCTCCTGAATGTTACACTGCATCGTTTAGACATGTTTCGCGTCTTTGTTTTGTTTTTCCTCATT
>JBEKPC010000130.1:0-15575 GCA_049521155.1 Bryobacteraceae bacterium | reverse complement strand
TATCGTGGCGGCGCGGCGGGCGGGGAGCAGGCCGGCTAGCATGGAGACGAACATCATGGTCACGGCGGCGAAAATGAGTGTTCGCGAATCTGTTGGTGTGACGCCGTAGAGCTGGGAGGCGATGTAGCGGCTCAGTGAAATTGCCAGAGGCACCCCCACGCCTACGCCGATGAGGCACATCCAGGAAACTTCCTGGAGCACCATGCGCACGACGCGTCCGCGGCCGGCGCCGAGCGCCATGCGGATGCCGATTTCCCTTGTGCGGCGCGCCACTGAAAACGCCGTTACGCCGTACAGGCCGATGGAGGCGAGCAGCGTGGCCAGGATGCCGAAACAGGCGCATAGCGTGGCGATCATGCGCTCCGCGAACAGCGATTCGTCGACCTGGGACTCCATGGTTTTCAAGTCCCAAATGGCGAGGTTGGAGTCGATTTGCGCGACTTCGCGGCGCAGAGCGGGCATGACGGTCGCAGGCGCGGCGGCGGTGCGTACTTCGACGCTCATCGAGGAGAGGTTAGAATCCTGGAGATAGGGCAAGTAGAAGACGCGCACCTTATCCTTTCTCAACGTGTCGTACTTGGCGTCTTTCGCGACGCCGACAATTTCGATATCGAAGGCGCCCTGTCTGTCGTGCATTCCGAAGCGGCGTCCGATGGGGTTTTCGCCTTTGAAAAAATAGTTGGCGAAGGTCTGGTTGACGATGGCCACCTAGGGCGAGCCCAGGCGGTCTGCGGCGGTGAAGTCGCGGCCCATGATGAGCGGCATGCCGATGGTGGCAAAAAAGCCGGGAGAAATCGAGGTGACCATAGGATTCATATCTTCGTCCGGCTTGGACTGGTAGCCTTCGACGTGGATGCCCGACATCCCGCTGTCGCCCGAAAGCGGCGTGGTTGAATTGAGCGCGGCGGAGCGCACGCCGGGCACCGCGGCGAGCCGATCCTGGATGGTCTGATAGGTCTGATGAATCCTGGCCGCCGGGTATCCATTGCGCGACGCATCGACCGAAAAGATCACCAGATTCGAAGTTTGGAATCCGGGATCAAGCTGGCGCAGGTTGAGCAGGCTGCGGGTAAACAATCCGGCGCCCACCAGCAACAGCATGGAAAGAGCCACCTGGGCGACGACCAGAGCGCGGCGCGACTGGATTTGTCCGAAGCCTCCAATCACGCCGCCGGCTTGATCCTTGAGCGTGGGATACAGGTTCGGACGGGTGGATTGGATGGCCGGCAGGAGTCCAAAGCCGATGCCGGTGAGGAGAGCGAGCGCGAAGGTGAAGGCGATGCTGCGAGGGTCGAGCGAGGCGTTCAAACCGCTGACGCTTCCCTGGCCGGGAATGGCTTGGACCAGTAGGCTGGTGGTCCAGGCGCTGACCAGCAAGGCGGCGAAGGCGCCCAGCACGGCGAGCAGCATGGATTCGGCGAGAAGCTGACGAACGATGTCCTTGCGGGAGGCGCCCATGGCGAGGCGGATGGCGATTTCTTTCTGCCGGCTGAGGCTGCGCGCGACCAGAAGGTTGGCGACGTTGGCGCAGGCGATCAGCAGGACCAGGCCGACCATCGCCATCAGCACGTAGAGCGGCGTACTGTTGGTTTCGCGAAACTGGGGCACGCCGTTATAGGCCGGCACGGGCAGCAGGGGCTTGGCAAGAAAGCGGTCGCGAAACGCTTGCTGGAGATTGCCGTTCATAGCGGCGAGATCGCCGGCGAGTATCGGTTTATAGATCACCTGGAGAGAGGCGGTGGCCTGCTTGATCGTCATCCCTGGCTTGAGGCGGCCGAGGATGTGCAGAAAATGATAGGTACGGTCGTCATAGCCGTCGTTGGTGGGAGTTAACTTCGCCTCCATGGCGAGAGGAGCGTAAACATCCGGCACGCGGCCGATGTCGAGCCCGAAAAACTCGCGCGGCACGACGCCGGTGACGGTCATGAGCGTATCGTTGATCTGGACGGTTTGATTGACGATGCCGGGGTCGCCTCCGAAGCGCTTCATCCAGTAGCCGTAGCCGAGCACAACCACCGGATGGGCGTTCTTGGCGAGGTCGTCGTGGGCCGCGAGCAGACGCCCTTGGCGGGGAAGGACGCCGAGCACATCGAAAAAGTTGCCGGAGACCAGTTCCGCGGCGACGGCTTCGCTCTGCCCTTTATAAAACAGGTTGGCGTCGGCGGGAGCACGGGCGATCAGACCCGAAAAAACCTGGTTGCGATCGCGCAGTTCAGTGTAGACGGGACGGGAGAAGAGGCGCACGGTGCTGTCGCCGCTGAACGAGCCCCGGCCGGGACCGGGCGAAGTGAGCAGGACCAGCTCGCGCGGATTTTTCACCGGCAGAGGACGCAGCAGCACCTGATCGAGCACGCTGAAGATCGCGGTGTTGGCGCCCAGACCGAGCGCAAGCGAAGCGATCGCGATGGAGGTGAACAGGGGGCTCTTTTTGAGCAGGCGCAAGGAATGCCGGAGATCGGAGAAGAAGGCCATCTCTCCGATGAGAAGCACATCGCGGGCCACGATAGATCGTTGATATAACAATCAAAATGGCGGGGAGCCGGGGCGAATGCGGGACTGGCAATCCCATCCCCGGACAGTGCCGGGCTTACTTCTTAAGCTCGTCGACGACGATCGGGGCGATGGCTTTTACTTCGAACACGCCGTTGAATTTCTGGCCGTTAATATAAAACGTGGGCGTTCCTTCGACGCCGGCGGTTTCGCCCTCCTCCTCCTCCGCTTTGACGCGGGCGGCATATTTATGGGCGTCCAGTTCGGCGCGGAAGCGATTCATGTCCAACCCGATTTCAGCGGCCCAGGAGAGAATCCGGGCGCGGTCGATCTGGCGGAAATTGGCGTACATCTTGTCATGCATCTGCCAGAACTTGCCCTGCGCCTGCGCGGCGAGCGAGGCTTCGGCGGCCAAGGCGGCCTGCGAATGATCTTCGAGCGGAAACTGTTTAAAAACCAGCTTCACATCCTTGGGAAATCTCTGGACCACCTGGGCCGCTTCGACGGCCGCTTTCGCGCAATAGGGACACTGAAAATCGGAGAACTCGACGATGGTGACCTTAGCGTCGGCGGGTCCTTTAAAGGGCGCTCCGGCGACGCTGAGCTTCACCGGCGCGTCGAGCATGGGAGGTGGCTGCTTGGCGTATTTATCGAGGTCGGCGCGAATGGAGGCTTCGGGCTTACCGGCCGCGGCGTCGCGAATCGCGAAGGCGGCCAGACGCCGGCTGAAACCGCAGCCTGGGTCCTTCACGCGGCACTCGGCGACCTTCATGGCGCAGCCGCAGGAGCAAGGTTCGGAGCGCAGAACGGCGAGCACGGCGGTTTGCTCGGGTTTCGACAGACCGGACAAATCGACTCCCGGCAGCGCGTCGATATTTTTCCAGGCGTCGTCTTGAGCGAGGCAGAACAGCGCGACGGCGATAAACAAAATGCTTCGGCGAATCATTACCTTATTGTCGCGTAAAATCAACAGCGAGCAAATAGTCGATTTTTGGCATTCATCGACCCCTGAGACCGCTCACCTCCTGGGCATGTGAGCGGTCCCGCGTCCTGATCGACGGCCATCTATTGCATGCCCACTTCCATTGTTGGTTTGACCGCGGCGGCGCGCTCGCCGGGCCTGGCCGGATTCTTGACAACAAGGAAGCGTAGCGCCGCGCCCATGGTTGGGGATTCGAAGCTCTGTAGCGCGTACATGCCGTCCGAGTCTACCAGGATCATTTTGGCCTTTCCAGTCATTGGATTCAGGTTGTAATCGGCGGCGATAAGGGCGACGTTCCCGTTTTCGCCGGTGATGCGAATTCCCTTCGCTCCTTCGAGCGTCGCAACCATGTAGCTGCCCGGCGGCAATACGACCTTGCCAAAGCGCGCTTCAAAGGGCAGCTTGAACGTGCCGCGGTAGTGTTCCGACTGCGCATTTGCGTGAGGCGCAGTTGCGAGCGCGGCTGCCAACATCGCGGCACTCAGTGTCCACTTCATATTCATCATAGGTAATTCTCCTTTATCCTTGAGTTCGTTTAGAACCTTTCGGCCTTCTTCTTCGTCAATCAGAAAGACGAAACATTAAGCTGATTGCACCCTCAGCAGGAGATCAATTTGTTATCAGGGCCTAAGTGGAAGATGCGGGATGAGTTAAGCAGTGTTGTGATTTCCGCGCGGGTTCAGTTCGGCGTTTTCGAAGTCAACCTGCGGGAACGGGAGCTACGTAAGTTCGGAGTGCGCGTTAACCTGCAACAAAAACCGTTTCAAATTCTCCGGCGTTTGGTCGAGACCCCAGGGGAATTTGTGAGCAGAGACGAACTCGCACAGGTCCTGTGGCCTGATCTCCATGTGCTTTTCGACCGGAGCCTGAATACAGCGGTGAACGCCCTTCGGCGCGCGTTGGGCGATGCGGGGAGAAACCCGCGGTTTATCGAATCCCGGCAGGGGTTAGGGTATCGATTCATCGCGCAAGTCGAACACGTTCGGACGGGAGTGCGCTCCGAGCGGCGGAGCACCGAGGCCTATCGGGATTATCTCAAGGGCCGCTATTTTTCGAACAAGCAAACGGCGGAGGATCTCCACAAGAGCGTCGCTCACTTCCAATCGGCTCTGGCGCGCGATCCTGGCTATGCGCTCGCCTACACGGGGCTGGCCGATACCTATATCCAGTTCGCGTTTCAGGGAATGCTGCCGGCTCAGGAGTCATTTGCGCATGCCAAGAAGTTCGCCGAGGCCGCCTTACGAATCGATGACCAACTGGCGGAGACCCACACTTCGATCGCCGGGGTGAAACGCTATTGCGACTGGGACTGGATTGGCGCCGAGGCCGCCTATCGCCGGGCGCTGGAGTTGAATGCGAACGACCCGCGCGCGCATCGCCTCTATGCCGATTACCTGGCAACCATGGGGCGCTCCGAGGAAGCGCTGAGAGAAATCAATGAAGCACAAGAGCTGGATCCGCTGTCATTGGTCATTAATATGGAAGTGGCCTGGATTCTCTATATGGCGCGCAATTTCGAAGGAGCCGCCGAACAATCCTGGAAGACTCTGGCCATGGAACCGCGGTTTGCGCCGGCACAACACACGCTGGGACTCGCTTATCAGCAACTGGGAATGATGGACGAAGCCATCGTCGAGTTAGATAACGCACGGGCGTGTTCGGGAGAGCATCCGGCGGTGCTGGCGGCGCTGGCGCATGCTCTGGCAGCCTCTGGGCGACGGGCCGAAGCCGGGATTTTAATGGAGCAGCTCAAAACAATATCACGCGCGCGCAACGTGTCCCGGTATTTGCTCGCGGTCGTAAATACGGCACTGGGCGCATGTGACGCGGCATTCGAGTCACTCGACCAAGCATACGAGAACCGTGAGGCATGGCTTGTCTGGCTCAAAGTTGAGCCTCGTTACGACCCATTGCGCGAAGATGCGCGATTCGACGGTCTGTTGCGCCGGATAGGGCTCGAATGAGGACGGAATTGACACTTGTCGTGATGCACTTTGCTTGCCGCTGCGACCTGCGAGCTTAAGAAACCGCCATCAATAAAACATCCATCGGAGCGCCCCTACCGGTTTTACCCGGGCCCTTTTGATAACCCAGAGGGGACTGGGACGCTGTGTCGCACGCTGCTCTCGCTGTATCGTTAAACGTCGGTCGATGAGGTGGTCTAGAACTCTCACGCTCCGGTGGGCTGGACGCCGAATCAGTGCGCCAACCTCTCGATGGAAGAATAAACGGGGAAGTTGCGCGGCGCGGTGAGTGAAAGTGGTAAGTGGAGGATTCGGGAGGGGTAAAGAGGTCGCGAAAATATCTCACGCAGATACAGAGGACGCGTATTTTGGAACGTCCCCTTGACAATCTACAGGAGTCGGTGCATTCTTGTAGAATACCTGGAGGAAGAGTAATGGCGAAACCTAAAGCGGACCTGTTGCAGGGGACGCTTGATTTGCTGATTCTGAAAACGCTGGAGCTGGAGCCGATGCACGGATGGGGAATCACGCAACGCATTCAGCAGGTTTCGGGGAGCGTGCTTCAGGTGAACCAGGGATCGCTCTATCCGGCGCTACACCGGCTGGAGGAGCGGGCGTGGATCCGTGCGTCCTGGGGCAGCTCCGAGAATAACCGCCAGGCGAGGTTTTACGAGCTGACGGCGCGCGGGCGGAAACAACTGGCGGAGGAAAAAGAAAACTGGCTGCGGCTATCCGGAGCGGTGGCGCGGATTGTGGGGGCATAAATATGAATAGGCTGGCCTCTATTTTTCGGTACATTTTCCGGCGCTCGCGCTTCGAGAGCGAAATGGATGCGGAGTTGCGTTTTCACTACGAACGCCAAGTGGAGCAGAATATGGCGCGCGGCATGAGCCGCGGGGATGCCGTCCGTCAGGCGGCGATCGTGGTGGGCGGAGCGGAGCATCTCAAAGACGATTGCCGGGATGCTCGGCTGGGGCGCTGGATCGAGACAATGGCGCAGGACGTCCGCTACGGCCTTCGCGTGCTCGCCAGGAACCCGGGCTTTTCGCTGGCGGCGATTTTGACGCTGGCTCTGGGGATCGGAGCCAATACAGCGATTTTCAGCCTGGTGTATGGAGTGCTGCTGCGGCCGCTGCCTTACATGCATGGCGAGCAGTTGGTGGTGGTGCACCAGGATGCCCCCGGCGCCCACGTGCTGGATTTTCCATTTTCGGTGAAGGAAATCGCCGATTACCGCGAGCAGAATCACACGCTCCAATCGTTGGCGGAGCACCACACCATGAACTTCCTGCTGATCGGCAAAGATACTGCGGAGCGGGTGGAGACTGCGGTGGTTTCTGCGAATTTCTTCGACGTGCTGGGCGTGAAACCGCTTCTGGGGCGGACGTTTGTGGCCGCCGATGAAGCACACGGCGGGCCGGCCGTGCTGATTCTCAGCTACAAGTATTGGCAGACACATCAGGGCGGCGATCCGCACATCGTGGGCAAGGTATTTCAGATGAACAACCGGCCGCATACGGTGATCGGCGTGCTGCCGTCCATTCCGCAGTATCCGGTGGAGAGCGATGTGTATATGCCGACGTCGCAGTGCCCGACGCGTTCGAGCGCGCAGTTCATGGACAATCGCAACGCGCGGATGATGAATGTATTCGGCAGGCTGAAGCCCGGCGTCACGTTGACGGAGGCGCGGGCGGATCTGGCGGTGATCGCGGCGAATGTGGTGAAGGCGTATCCCGGAACTTATCTGGCGCCGGATGGCTACCGGGTCCGCGCCGACGGTCTGCGCGACGATCTGACGCATCGCGCCCGCACCATGTTCCTGGTGCTGTTAGGAGTGGTGGGATTCGTATTATTAGCCGCGTGCGCGAACGTGGCGAACCTCTTTCTGGCGCGGCTGCTGAAGCTGGAAAGGGAACTGGCGGTGCGCTCCGCGCTGGGAGCGGGAAAAGTGCGCCTGATGCGTCAATTGCTGACGGAGAGCGTGCTGCTGGCGGTGGGCGGCGGGCTGGTGGGAGTGGCGCTGGCACCGCTGGCGTTGCAGGTGCTGACGGGCTTCGCCGGGCGTTTCACCACGCGCGCGGCGGAGGTGCAAATGGATGGCCCGGTGCTGCTGTTTACCTTCCTGGTGAGCGTGGGTACAGGGATTGTGTTCGGGCTGGCGCCAGTCCTCACGACAAGCGGATGGCTCGGGACAGCATTCCAACAGGCGGCGTCGCGCGGCACGGCGAGCCTGGGGCGGAGCAGGCTGCGCTCGGCGCTGGTGGTGGCGCAAGTGGCTTTTTCGGTGATCCTGCTGGCCGCGGCGGGGCTCATGATTCGAAGCTTCGTGAAGATGCAGCAGGTGCGGCCTGGATTTGCTCCGGACCACCTGGTCACCATGAGGATCAGCCCCGGGATGCCGCCTTACACGATGAGGACGTCCCGGCTGCTGGCAATTCGCATTTTGGACCGGATCAGAGCGGTTCCGGGAGTGGAATCAGCGGCCATGGGCTCGACGTTCCCGTTCAATCCAGCCGGGGTGGTGTTCGGCCCGGCGCAGATCCAGTACATCGTGGAGGGCCGGCCGCGCAGCCCGGGAGAACCGACGATCACGACCGATATCCGCGTCGTGACCGAGGGCTATTTTGAAACCATCCACCAGCCCATTGTGGAAGGCCGAAGCTTCACCAAACAGGATTTAGAACTCACCAGCCCCGATGTGGTGATGATCAACCAGATGCTGGCTCGCAGCCAATTTCCCGGCGAAGATCCCATCGGCAAGCGAGTCAGCTTCGACGGCGGCAAAGAGTGGTCGAAGATCGTGGGCATCGTCGGCGACACCAGGGAATACGGGCTGAACCAGCCGGCCGTCGGCGAAATCTACGGGGCATCGCGGGACGGATTCGTCAGTCGACTGGTGGTGCGCACCGGCGGCAATGAGGAGACAGCGGAGCGGATGATGCGGGCGGCTGTTCACGAGATCGACCCTCTCGTCGCCGTCGATCAGGTTCAGACAGTGGAGCACGCGGAATATGAATCGTTGGCTTCGCCGCGCATGATGACCTTTCTGATGGGAATTTTCGCCGGGTTGGCGCTGTTGATCAGCGCGAGCGGAATCGCCGCGGTAATGGCGCTTTCGGTGAGCCAGCGGACGCGCGAGATCGGAGTGCGGATGGCGTTGGGGGCGTCGCGCAGTTCGGTAGTTGGGATGGTGGTGCGGCAGGGGATCGTGCTGACCGTGGCTGGAATCGTGGCCGGCACGTTCTTTGCCGTGCTGCTGACCAAACTGCTGGCCAGCCTGCTGTATGGGACCAGTCCCACGGATCTACTGACTTTCGCGGCGATTCCAGTGGTATTTCTGTTGATTGCGGCGATGGCGTGCTTTGTGCCCGCACGTCAGGCGACCAACATCGATCCGCTCACGGCGTTGAGGCAGGAGTAAGAGTCCAGGGGCGAGCCATTTGGTATAGAATATCTATATTGGAGTTCTATAGCACATGTCCCAGCCTACCCTTGAACTCTTGAAAGGCACGCTCGACCTGCTCATCCTGCGGACGCTCCATCTGCGTCCGATGCACGGCTCGGCGATCGCCGAACGAATTGCACAGGTCACACGGGGAGCTTTCCAGGTGAAGGCGGGCTCTCTGTTTCCGGCGCTCCATCGCCTCGAACAGGAGGGCTGGATCGAGGGAGAGTGGCAGGAATCGTCCGAAGGACGCCGCGTTCGATCCTATGCTTTGACCCGCGATGGCAAGCGGCAGCTCTCCCTGGAGAAGAAAACCTGGACGCGAATCGTCGAGGCGATGAACGCGCTGTTGGAGTCTGCCTGATATGCGAGCCGCACACAAGATCGCGCGCCTTTTCGGCAATCTGTTCCGCAGGCGCCACGCCGAAAACTCCCTCGACGCCGAATTGCAAGCGTTTGTCGAGGATCTCACCGATCGCAACATCGCGAAAGGTATGTCTCGCGAAACGGCGCGGCGCCACGCGCTGATGGAGGCGGGCGGCGTCGAGAGCATCAAGGAGGAGGTGCGGGACGCATGGCTCGGGAACGCCATCGAGACGACGTTTCAAGACGTGCGTTACGCCTGCCGCTCCCTGCTGCGGTCACCCGGATTTGCCGCGGTCGTGATCGCGACCCTGGCAATTGGCCTGGGCGCCAATCTCACGATGTTCAGTCTGATGCGCGCGGTGCTGTGGCGTCCTCTGCCTTATCCCGACCCGGACCGGATCGTCCTTATTCAAGTGGACGCGCGCAATGTCCCCGACACGGGCGCCACCATGGCGGAAGTACGCGGCCTGAGAGACCGCAGCCAATCGCTCCAGCAGGTCTCGACCATCACCGCGGTCGACGCGAACTTGGAATACGCCGGGGAGATGGAGCACGTTACAGCGGCCAGCGTCTCCGACAATTTTCTGCCGCTATTGGGCGCGCGGCCGGCGCTGGGACGGATGCTCGATTCGCACGTCGATGAGGGCAAGGATCAGGTGCTCGCGATTCTGATTAGCGACGAATTATGGCGCCGCCGGTTCGCCGCGGACCCGGGCGTGGTCGGCAAAGGCGTGCGCGTCAACAATCTCGACGTACAGATCGCCGGTGTGCTCCCTGCCGCCTTTCGCCTGTTCCTGCCCCCGTACATGGATGCGATGGAGCAGATCGACGTGTGGTTCCCCTACGGCATCGAAGGGACCGATGCGTTCCGTGGCAATCCAGTCGCGGCACGCTTGCGGCCCGGCGTCACGCTGGCTCAGGCCAATGGCGAGATGCAAACGCTCGCCGCGCAATTGCAGCGGGAGCATCCGGAATCGGGCGGCAACGTCCACTTCACGGCGCGGCCTCTGCACAGTGAAATGACGCGCGACGTGCGCCTCGCGCTGTTTCTTCTTGCCGGCGCAGTGGCGTTTGTGCTGCTCATTGCGTGCGTGAATGTTGCGAATCTGATGTTGGCGCGCGGATCGGCACGGCAGCGCGAATTGGAAATCCGCCGGGCGCTGGGCGCGGGAAGAATCCGCATTGTCCGGCAACTTCTTACCGAAAGCCTGGTGTTGGCGGTGACGTCCACTGCGCTCGGCCTGTTTTGCGCGCGCTTCGGCCTCGAAGCGATCAGCCGCCTCGGCGCCTCGCACATTCCGCTGCAATCGAGAATCGGCATGGACCCCACGGTAACCTTGTTCGCACTGGTGCTATCTGTCGTCGCCAGCGTGCTCTTCGGATTGCTGCCCGCCTGGAAAATGGCGGTGGGCAAGCCGGGTCATCCACTGCGCGCGGGGCGCATGGAAACAGCGCCTTCGGGCGCGCGTCGATTGCAGCGGACGCTGGTGGTGGCGGAGGTCGCACTATCGATCGTGCCGCTGGCATGCGGCGGATTGATGCTGCGGTCGTTCGTGAATCTGCTGCATGTGCCGCTCGGATTCAACCCCGCACACGTCGTCACCGCGAAGGTTCCGGTCGACTTCAGAAGATTCCCGAAAACGGAGCAGAGATGGGCGTTGCTGCGCGATGTGCTGGAGCGGGTCCGCGCGCTTCCAGGAGTCGAATCGGCCAGCGCGGCGAACCCTCTGCCTCTTGGGGCGAATCAACAGACGCGGCGCATCGGGCGCGTCGATCAGCCGGATGCTCCGCCGATCATTGCCACCCAGCAAGCCACCATTCCGGGATATCTGGACGTGATGGGCACGCCTCTGCGCGAAGGCCGCGATTTCACAGCGGACGATTTCACCAGCCAACGCGAGGTGACGATTATCGATGAGCGCCTGGCGAAGCGGCTATGGCCGGAGGGAGCCATCGGCCAGCGCCTCGCCGTCTATCGGACCGGCCGCAGCGAAAACTTAGAAGTGATCGGCGTGACGGCGCCCGTGCGCATGACGCAAGTGCGCGATGAGCACATGCCGCACTTCATCATTCCCATCCTGTTTTATCCGGCCGAAATGTCGCTGGTGATCAAGACCCGTCAGACGGCGCAGCAAATGGCGCCAGGCATCAAACTCGCGGTGGAAGCGGCCCATGGCGGGCGGGCGGCGTTCAATATACGGCCAATGGGCGATTATGTAACGGATTCGATCGGCAACACGCGCTTTGTTCTGTTCGTGCTCGCGGCGTTCGCCGCGGCGTCCCTGCTGCTTGCGGCCGTAGGTCTTTATGGAACGCTGGCTTACCTGGCCGCGCAGCGCACCCGGGAGTTCGGCATTCGCATGGCGCTGGGCGCGAGCGTCAGGGCCATTGTCGCGATCGTGATTCGGGAAAGCGTTCTGCTCGCCGCGGCGGGCGTCGCGGTCGGCCTGATCGGGGTCGCGTGCGTTACGCGAGTGATTCGGGATCTGCTCTATGGTGTGCGCCCTCTCGATGCCGCGACGCTGGCCGGCATCGTCGCGTTGGTCGCGCTTGTGGCGTTCGCCGCCGCCGGCGTGCCGGCCTGGCGCGCCACGAGGATCGATCCGCAGACCTCGTTGCGGAGTGAGTAGGGCTCTTGATTCTGCGCCGGTCACCATCATCGATAATGAGTTCAGATGCGGCTACAAAATAAGGTTGCGATTATCACCGGCGCGGCGACGGGTATCGGCCACGCCATCGCGGTTCGGTTTGCGCGCGAAGGCGCGTCCGTTGTTGTCGACTATGTCGGCAATCCGGAGACCGCGAATCGGACAGAAGAGGAGATCAAAAGCTTCGGTGGAAAAACAATCGCCGTTGCAGCCGATGTTTCAAACCCCGCCCAGGTGCAAAACCTGATCGAAAGCACGGTAAAGGCGTTCGGCAGGATCGACGTTGTGATTAACAACGCCGGCATCGAGAAGAAAGCCGCGTTCGTGGATTATCCGCTGGAGGATTTACAGAAAATCCTCGCCGTCAACTTAATCGGACCATTTCTCATGTCTCAATCGGGTGCCCGCCAGATGATCCAGCAGGGACAGGGCGGCCGGATCATCAACATCTCGTCCGTTCACGAAGATCTTCCGATGCCAACCAATGCGGCCTATTGCGCTAGCAAAGGAGGCTTGAGAATGCTCACCAGAACCATCTCCGTGGAACTCGCGAAGGATAAGATCACGGTGAACAACATCGGCCCCGGCGCGGTGTACACTCCCATTGATGCCGACATCCAAGCGAGACCGGAAATCGAGAAATTGCTGATGGACGAGATTCCTCTGAACCGGTGGGGTACGCCCGAGGAGATCGCGGGTTTGGCAGTCTATCTGGCCTCGGATGAGGCAGGCTATATTACAGGTTCAACCTTCTTTATTGATGGCGGGATGTTGCGCCAGGCAGGCAGTTACTAAGGAGAGGGACCCCGCCGTCTCCCGTGCTCAGTCTCAGTCCCGCACGGTCATCGTACGCCGTGCCTTGTTACAGTTGGTTTCAGGAGAAACCCGCGTCATGATCGAGACTCCACAAATCCCTCTCACCTCCATCCATCGCATCGAAGCGGACGGAGTCAGCGTTTTTTATCGCCAATCGGGGCCCGCGGACGCCCCTGTCGTGCTGTTATTGCATGGCTTCCCGACATCTTCATTTCAATATAGGGACCTGATTCCGCGCCTCGCCGACAAATACCGTGTCATCGCACCCGATCTTCCCGGCTTCGGGTTCACCGCCGTTCCGGAGGAACGCCGATACAACTACACTTTCGATTCGCTCGCCAAAACGCTGCTGGCGTTTACCGATGCCCTGCATCTCACAAAATACGCTCTGTACGTTTTCGATTACGGCGCGCCCACCGGTTTGCGTCTGGCGATGCAGCGTCCGGAGCGAGTGGCGGCGATCGTTTCGCAAAACGGCAACGCCTATGAAGAAGGCCTCGGCGACGCCTGGCGCCCGATCCAGCGCTATTGGCGCGAACCCACTCTGGAGCATCGCAACGCCATCCGCGCCGCGCTGAACCTCGAAGGATTACGCCATGAATACTCAGTCGGAATCCCAGACCCGTCTCTCATCAAACCTGAAGGCTACACCCTGGACGCTGCCCTGTTGGCGCGTCCCGGCAACGTCGATATCCAGCTCGATCTGTTCCTCGACTACGCCAACAACGTGAAACTCTATCCGGCTTTCCAGCAATATTTTCGGGAGTCTCAGCCGCCTCTGCTGGCGATCTGGGGAAAGTTCGACCCCTATTTCATTCCGCCCGGCGCCGAGGCATTCCGCCGGGATAACCCCAACGCCACGGTTCAATTCCTGGACACCGGCCATTTCGCCCTCGAAACCCATCTCGAAGAAGTCGCCTCCGCGATGCGACAATTTCTTCAGAAGACGCTCGCCCAAGGTGAGTAAATGAAAAAAGTCGCCGAACAAATCAGCGGATACACCTATGGAGCCGCCGCCGTTTCCCCCGTCTCCTTACAGGATTTGGAAAATCTCAAGATCAGCGTCGGCTGGACTGAGGAAGACGAACGCTATCGCCACATGGCGGGTGAGGTGCTCTCGGACCAGACCAAGCCCCTCGTCGATCACTGGCGCCGCGAAATCATCGGAAATATCCCGAACCTCATTCGCCACAGCCGCACTCCCGCCGGCCAGCCGATTCCCGACTACTCCGCGAAAAGCGGCCTCCGCTTCGAACAGTGGATTCTCGACACCTGCTTTCGTCCCTACGATCAGGATTGGCTTAATTACCAGCACGAAATCGCACTGCGCCATACCAGCCTCAAAAAGAATACGACCGATGGAGTCGATTCCACTCCCTACGTTCCCCTGCGCGACATCATCGCCTTCACTGTGGTGATGAACCAGACCATCAAGCCTTATCTTTCCGCCAAAGGACACACCGCGGAGGACGTAAAAAAAATGCATCGAGCCTGGACCAAGTCTCTCCAGTTACAGATCGCGCTTTGGACTCAGCCTTACGCGAACCGCGAATGGTAAAAATGCAAGCTCTCATTCTCAATCGCTACAACGGCCCTCTCGAACTTTCAGAGGTGCCCCGTCCAACACCGTTAGTGGGACAAGTGCTAGTGCGCATCGCCGCGAGCGGTCTCAATCCACTCGACACCAAAATCCGATCCGGAAACGCCGCCCATGCCAGGCATCCGCTGCCCTGTGTTCTGGGGATCGACTTGGCCGGGATCGTGGAAGAGGTCGGACCAGGAGTCACAGCCTTCAGGCCGTCCGATGAAGTCTACGGAATGACTGGCGGTGTCGGTGGAATACAAGGCTCGCTAGCCGAGTACGCGGCGGTCGACGCCGATTTGCTCGCCCTGAAGCCTTCGAACCTTTCGATGCGGGAAGCCGCCGCGCTGCCCCTCGCCTTCATCACATCGTATTTGGGAATCGTGGATCGCGCCCATCTCAGGCCCGGCCAGACTGTGCTGGTCCATGGAGGCGCCGGCGGCGTCGGTCATATTTCGGTGCAACTGGCGCGAGCGCTCGGCGGACGAGTATGGGCGACAGCCAGTGACCGCGATCAGGAATTTGTTTCCCGTTTGGGTGCGTCTCCGATAGATTACCGCAAGCAAACGGTGGAGCAGTATGTCGAATCCAGCACGCAAGGCGAGGGGTTCGACCTCGTCGTCGACACCGTGGGAGGCGCCACGCTCGATGCCTCTTTCGTAGCAGTGAAGCACTTCGGCCATGTAGTCAGTGCCCTCGGATGGGGAACCCACGCGCTCGCGCCACTCTCTTTTCGGGAAGCGACCTACTCCGGCGTTTTTTCTCTGCACCCGCTGCTCACCGCAAAGGATCGCGCCCATCACGGCGAAATCCTGCGCGAAGCAACGCGCTTGATGGAAGCCCGTCAGCTCGCGCCCAGGATCGACCCTCGCCGATTCAATCTGCATTCAGCGGAACTCGCCTACGAAGCGCTCACGGACGGCGCCGCCCGAGGAAAAATCGTGGTGGAAACAAGCAACCTTCTGTCCTAGATCCGTTGTGCCGCGTGCCATGCGCTGCCGACGCTTCCGCATCGCAACCGAGCCGTGACCGCAGGAGCGGTGTCAATGACGTTTTTCAAGAGTGTCAACTTCCGGCTACCAGTAAGCATGCGGATATACGCAGATAACTCCCCGCCAATCAACCACCTCGCACTTTCACTCGCCCTCCCTAAACCCCGCCCGCTGCTATATAAAAGCATGGCAACACCATCAAGAATCGAAACTAACAGAGCAAACGCGCAGCACTCCACCGGACCCAAAACCGAGGCCGGCAAAAAACAATCTTCCCTGAACGCCCTCCG
>JBEKPC010000129.1:0-15856 GCA_049521155.1 Bryobacteraceae bacterium | reverse complement strand
AAGCGTTGTGATCGGATTATACTCTCGCTGCCGAATTCCGCAATCGTCGAATTGGTAATCCAGGGAATCGAGCAGGCATTACAACCGCACTCGATCGTGATCGATACCACCACCGGGAGTGCGGCGATTGTTGAACAACTGGCGGCGCGACTTGAGGAGAGCCAAGTGCGTTTCCTCGATGCCTGTATAGGAGGATCGAGCGAAGATGTCCGCCAGCATCGAGCGGTCGTGCTCTGCGGCGGCGCTGCAGCGGCTTTCGAAGTGTGCCGGCCGATCTTCGGGGCAATCGCGGAGCGCATGTTTCATCTTGGCGGGGCGGGCGCGGGGACTCGCATGAAGCTTGCGTTCAATTTGGTGCTCGGATTAAATCGCGCAGTACTTGCAGAAGGGCTGGAGTTTGCGCGCAAAGCCGGTATTCGTCCGGAGGTTGCTCTGGACGTACTCAAACACGGTGCTGCGTATTCGCGGGTGATGGACACTAAGGGGCAAAAAATGCTCGACGAGGATTTCGCCCCGCAAGCCCGTCTTGCGCAGCATCTTAAAGATGTTCGGCATATCCTAGCAGAAGGCGGCGAGTCCGGTGCGGTCCTGCCGCTTTCCGAAGTCCACGCAAGAATTCTTCAGGAATTAGATGCCGCCGGATTCGGAGCCAATGACAATAGCGCCGTCATTCGCTGGTTCAAAGGACTCCCTTAAACCGCGACCGCACCGACCTGTTTTAGGCGGCGTAGTTCGAGCCATTTCCAGAACGTCATTTCCCGTGCCACCACCGGATCGGATTGGAAAAGTAAGCTGCCGAAATATCCAAAAACGAGCATGACCACGTGGCCGACCGCGCCGATGAGCAGGTCATTCCAGGGGAAATTCCATCCGCCGAGGTTCAAGAGAGGCTTCACGCCCACCGTTGCTGTGGCCCAGGCAGTGAATAGCGTGGTCGCCACGATGCCGATTAAAATTCCCTGCCGGTTCGCGCGGGTGCTGAAAAACGCGAGCAAAAATAGGCCCGCGAGTCCGCCCGAAGCGATGGCAGAGATCGAGAACCACATGGAGAGCGCGCTGCCATTGGAATGCGCGAGCACTAGCGCTACCGCGATGCACAGCACACCGGCCCATCCGACAACGACTTTGCCCATCCTCAGACGCTGCTGATCCGTAGTGCCTTGTTTGAGCACCCTATAAAAATCCTCCACAGCGACTACCGCTAGAGCATTTAAGTCCGACGACAAACCGGACATCGCCGCACCCATCAGCGACGCCATAAAGAATCCTGCAATCCCTCGCGGCAGATGAACCGTTAGGAAATACGGGAACACCTGATCCGCCTTTGTGATGTACGCGGGCAGTTTTTCGCCCGTGAGCCTGAAGAACGACCAGGTTGAGGTTCCGATCAACATGAACAGTGTCCACACCGGGATACACAGAGCCGCTCCCAGGCCGATCCCTTTAATCGCGGCCCGATCCGACTTCGCCACGAGGTACCGTTGGACCATCGTCTGATCCGCAGTGTATTTCTGTAGATAGAAAAAAAATCCGTAGAGCAGCAATACCGGAATCGTCTGTTGCGAAAAACTCCCGGACCAGGATCCGAAGCTGAACTTCCCCGCTTCCCAAGCCACGTGCAGGGAGGCGGAAGGACCGCCTGGCGGCAGGAAAAGAAGATAGGAGAGCGATACGATAACGCCAACCCACAGTACAAATCCTTGGATAACGTCCGCCCAGATTACCGCTTCCAGTCCACCGACCACTGTATAGAATAAAGTCGCGATCCCCACAAAAACGATCACCAGATCCATGCTCCATCCGGTCATACTGTTCACAGTCAACCCGAGCAGGTAAAAGACAAATCCCATCTTCGAAAAATGGATCAACGAGAAGGCGATCGAACTATACATCCGCGCGGTCAGACCGAAGCGGCGCCCGAAATATTCGTACGCGCTCATCCGGATCACATGCCGGTAAAACGGAACGACTACCAATCCACAGATAAGCAGGGATCCGCCGACCATGAAACCAGGGATGAGCAGAGACCAGTTCTTGCCGTACGCGGACCCGGGGTAGGCAACGAACGTTACGCTCGTGATCAGTGTCGCGACGATCGAGAATCCCATCGCCCAGGAGGGTATCGAGCGTTTCGCAACGAAATATTCTTCAGTGCTCGTTTGTTTACGGGAAAAATGCACCCCAATCGATACCAGGGCGGTCAGATACACGAACATGATCGATAGATCCAACCAGCGCACGTTGCTCATTGGGGTCTCGTTTGCTCAATATACACTGTCTACCGACTTCAGAAACTGAAACGCCTGGCGAGCCACGGTCTCTCCATCCGGCTGGAAGTTAAACACTTCTACGGAGAGCCATCCGCGATAGTCTAATTCCCGAAGGGTCCGAAGGACTTGTCCAAAAGGGAAATTCCCAGCACCTGGGCGCTGGCCGTCCATCTCATTCAAATGGACGTGCCGGATGTGTGGATAGTATTCACGGATAAGCGCGCCCACTGGCTTCTTCTCGCCGGCGGTGTTATGGCAGTCGAACATTGTCGCCACTGCGGAATTCGCCACGGCCGTCACTACCTCAAGAGCTTCCTCAAGCGAATTGATCACGTTACACAACTGAGGCGCCAGAGGCTCCATCAGAATTTTCACGCCGCGGCGTTGGGCCAGAGGAGCCATCGTCCTCAGTCCATCGATAAGTCTCTGCTTTGCTTCCAACGGAGTTGTTCCGTCAATCGCCTGGCGCTGCTTCGAGGATCCGAGAATCATCAGGGGCTCATCCGCCAAGTCAGCCGAAAGGTCGATAAGGTGGGAGAAATAATCCCAACTGCGCTTGCGAACTCCTGCGTCGGCGATTGTAAGATGCAAACCGGCAGGCGCCTTCAGAAACGAATGGAGACCGACGCAGCCAATTCCCGCATCGCGAATCGTCTTGCGGATTTGGGTGCGCTGGTTCGAACTTAGTGCGGCCGGGTCCGGCGAGAGATGCGATGGTTCGATTTCGATTCCCCGGTAGCCGATGCGCGCCGCCGCTTTGCAGGCGGAAGCGAAATCCATCCCGGCAAACGTCTCGCTACAAATGGCGAATCGTGTCTCCGCATCGGCCAGCGGAATCGCGGCCAAAGCCTGCAAAGCGGACCGCCGGGAGATCTCAATCACATTTTCCCTTCGCGTTACTTAACGATATAGGGAGCCCGATACGGATGTCTTGTCAAATATGAATTGGCATCCTCGGCGTCGACGAATCGTGTGGCCCCGGCGCTGAGCGTCAGCTTGTGGCCCGTCCGATAACTGATGTTGGCCATGTGGACCAGATCCGCGGACACCGCCGCTTCCTTGATATCCGCCACCAGTTGGTCCTGCGCCCGCGTTCGCACGGAATTTAAAAAATTCGACACATGCGCCGTATTCTCATCGAGCTTGGATTCCACCATTTCCATCGCCTCCCCGGGCGTTCGCTTATCTCCCAGGAATGTCTTGAACCCGCTATCTTCCACTACCATGTAGCCCTTCGAACCGAAAAACATCACGCCAATGAAATTGTCTCCGCGCAGATCCATTCCGCCTTCGCTCCCGGTAGCAAGCCCTCTAACCTCGAACGACATTTCGCAGTCGCCGTAATCGTAGAGCGCCATTTGCGTATTCGGGGTCTCCTGATCGTCCTTGTAGACCGCCTTCTTTCCGAAACTGCAGACTGCTTTGGGATTTTCGCTCTTGTTCATCCCCCAGCGCATGTAATCGAGTTCATGGATGCCTTGGTTGCCGATGTCTCCATTGCCCGTGTCCCAAAACCAGTGCCAGTTGTAGACGTGCCGGTTCTCGTTGTAAGGACGAAGCGGCGCGGGTCCAAGGAATAGATCCCAGTCCATGCCCGGCGGGACGGGACCATCCGGCTTGTGCCCGATCGACGGCCTCCGTTTGTAACAGATCCCGCGCGCCATGTACACCTCGCCAATGCCGCCTTCACGAAGGATCTGGATCGCCCGCTTCTTATGCGTGATGCTGCGGCGTTGCATGCCTCCTTGCACCATCCGGCTGTAGCGACGGGCGGCGGCGATCATGCGCTCGCCTTCGAACGGATTGTAGCTCACCGGTTTCTCTACATACACGTCCTTGCCGCCCTCGCAGGCCCAGATCGTGGCCAGCGCATGCCAGTGGTTCGGAGTCGCGATGATCACCGCGTCGATGCTTTTATCTTCGTAGAGCTTCCGCAGGTCGCCGTATATCTTCGGCTTCACGTTGCGCGCCGCATAATAGGTTTGAACCGCCCGCTCCGTTTGCGCGTTGTTGACGTCGCAGACTGCGGCGAGGTTCGCATCCTGCCGGCGGGTGAAATCCTTCACGTGGGCGCTGCCACGGCTGCCCACCCCCACAATCGCTACGTTAACCTTATCGTTAGCCGCCCGCATTTTACCGGGAAGCAATGCCGAAAGGGCGGCCATCTCTACAAACTCGCGTCGTTTCATTTTATTTCTCCCATGGACTGATCGGCGTTCATAAATTAAACAACGACCTTGCGTTCCCGCTATATAATTTGGCCAGGTCCGAAGCCGGCAGCTTCTGGCTCTCCACCTGCTGGATAATCAGGTTCGGATCCACCCACGGATGGTCGCTCGAATAGAGAAGCTTCTCCGGACCCGCGAATTCCCACGCGTATTGAATGGCCAGCCCGATCGGAGTCACCGTGTCCAGCCAGACGTTCTTCAAATACTGACTGGGGGCTTTGCGGATGTTTTGTGCGCCTCGCTTCAGCACCATCGTCTGGTGATCGACTCGTCCGATGAGGTAGGGCAGCGCTCCCCCCACGTGCGGACACACCAGCTTCAGGTTCGGATGCTGCTCCAGCACGCCCGATAAAATCAACCGGCAAAGCGCGATCGTGGTATCGAACATCAGCCCGATGCCCGCGGCCATTTCATAGCTCTTCACGTTTTCGTAAGTAACCGGCCGCGCCGGGTGCAGCAGCAGCGGAATACCCAGTTTTTCCGCGGCACCAAAAAGCTGACGGGCCGGAGTTCCCTCTTCGTCCGCGAAGTGGCCATTCAAATTCGAATAGAGCAAAATCCCCTTCATCCCCAGCGAGTGGACGCACCGGTCCAACTCCTTGAGCATGGAGTCGACAGAATCGAAAGGGAGCGTGCCGAGCCCGAAGAACCTGCCAGGATGCCGCCGAACGGTATCGGCAATGAAATCGTTCAGCATCACGGCCATTGCCGGCGAGTCCTTCCCGAAAAGCTCCGGTCCCGGATCGTTAATGCTCAGCGCGGCCATTCGGATGCCGGCGCCATCCATATCCGCCAGCTTCGCGTTTACATCGGTAAACTTGGCGGGAATCTTTCTCTTCCATTCGTTGACAATGACGTACCGTTCCCCACCCTCGCGGACAACGTACGGAGAAGTAGTTCGTCGCTCCAGAAGCTTTAAGAAGTCTTCGGAAAAAAGATGACTCTGACAGTCGATGCGATCCGCCGCCGCGGCCCGCGCCTGCGAAGCGAGCGCGACTCCCCCGGCGCCTTTGAAAAAATCTCGCCGCGAACCCTTCATGCCATGCCGCTCGAACGCAGGAGCGCGTCCTCAACGTTGAGATCCATCTCCGCGGTCGAAGGCAGCCTGCCTTGCCCGCGCAGGACCGCTGCCAGATTCGCGAAATCCGCGACGAACCGCTGATAATCCGGCATCGGAACCGTGTTCTTACCTGCCGCGTAAGGTCCCGCCGCTTTGGCGAGATCGATTACCATCGACGGAGGCTCAATCGGATTGACGATAGCGGACCCGTTCGTCCCATAAATCTCGAAAGCTCGATACCGGCTGGAATTCGCTTGCAGCGTCGAAGCGTGCACCATGCCCAGGGCGTTGCCCCACTCCAGCACCGCGACGCAGTTATCGCGCAACGAATCCTTAACGGAGCTATCTGTTCTCAAGGCAGGCGTCACCTTGGCCGGGCGACCCATCAGCCGGACCATCGGCTCGATCACGTGCCCGCCCAATTCGAACATCACACCGCCCGGAAATTCTCCCCACTCCGCGCGACGGTCCGCGGCAAGCTGATTGCTCATCGAGGCGCGCAGCAGAAAAACCGCCCCCAGCCAGCCCTTCTGCGCGGCTTCGATCGCCGCGTTGATGCCCGGATGATATCGCCACATATACCCCATCTGGAGGACGAGCTTTTTGTCGGCCGCGAGCTGCACGATCTTGCGAAAATCCGCCATGTGGTCCGCCGGCGCCTTTTCCAGATGCAGATTTTTTCCCGCCTTGAGAACAGCCTTCCCGTCCGCCGCATGCTCCGCTACCCGGGATTCAACGGCGATCAACTGGACGCCAGGGTGAGACAGCAGTTGCTCCCGGCTCAAAATTTGAATACCCTGCGCCTGAAGGTCGCGCTGGATCTGCGGATCCGTTTCGCTGACGCCCACCAGCTTCCAGTCCGCGGACTTCTGCACCACTTTCAACTTTCCAGTGGCATGGGAATAGCTGGCGCCGATGAAGCCGATCCCGATTGGATTCGCATCGGCCCGCAATGCGGCTGTCGATGCGGCAAGTGCAAGGAACTCACGTCGAGGAAGCACGCACCGATCATACGCACCGGCCCCAGGCCGCGGAAGTTCTTAAACGTGCGGACGATCCCAGCGTTCGTTCCCGAACGTTCCGCTCGCCCTAGCGGAAGTTCTGAAGGGTCGTCGCCACGCGCCGGATGTACTGAAAGCGAGCCTCAGGCGCATCTTTTTCCGAAAACCAGGAACTCCTGGCGACTTCGATCCCGTACTCCGGCTGGCTGCCAAGCGCCGCCAGTGGAACCGGGAGCGCAAGCTCCTCATAATGGATATCGTCACGGCTGAGACTGGCGTGCAGGATGCCTTTCCTGCAATCGATCCGCAATACCACTGCCGGAGAACCTTCGAAATCGCGAAGACTCGCTTGTCCGTGCCCCAGATGTTCCGCCGTGATCGCTCCACCGTTCAGATCCCATCGGATCACTCGAAATAAGCCTCCGGAACCGTGAACAATCAAACCAGCCACGGCGCTATTCGAAGGCAAAAAGTCCAGCTTAGTGGAAATCGTCCAATCGCCCTTAGGAACCGAAGTCCCGAAGATCATATTGCACGTTCCCACGCCCCCTCCCAGTCGAACCGCCAGCGCGTTATCCCGGAACGACGTGCCGCGCCCCGTGCTACATGTAGCGGCTAGATTCCAACCGATGAAATGGCTCAAATCCGTCGGACCCTCGGGATAATCGTGAAATTCCAGTCCGCTGCTCAGCCGGTCAAAATGAGCCGTCGTCGACGGAGCGTTCGTTCGCCCGTGATCCGCAAAAATCGCCAGCCGCGGATTCACCATGGCATCCGGCATAGTCAGGGTATTGCCAACGTGCCGCCATGCGATTCCATTCGGACTGACGTACGCCTCAAAGATCGCGTGGTCTCGCCGGATCGATAGCCACACCGGCTCGCCGTTCTGAGCCTCCGCATCATATATATACGTATTCGGCGGTTTCTGATACCGCGCCTGCGTCTCCAGTCCGAACTCCAGCGCCGGACGGGAGAGGAACTGCCGTCCGAGTTTCACGTAACGGTCAGCGTCGTCAAACACCAGCAGTCCCGCTTGCTGCACCGCGTGCTCCGGCGAAAATATCATCCGGCCTGTAACGTCTTCGGTCTCGCCGA
Source organism: Bryobacteraceae bacterium (assembly GCA_049521155.1). Lineage (GTDB taxonomy): Bacteria > Acidobacteriota > Terriglobia > Bryobacterales > Bryobacteraceae > Palsa-187. Next base: position 8,202 of record JBEKPC010000129.1, on the reverse strand, counting down.
TTTGCGTCCCCACTCGGATGGCGTCGCCCGGAAGGTCCAAGTCGCCGTGCATGAAGTCTCCGCGCACCGTCGCCATCTCCCACTTGGGATTCCACAGGATTACAGGCCGACTCTCTCGCGTCCACAGGAACACTGCCGCGACGCCCAAGGCGAGCAGACCCAGGATCGGAATCCAGAACGGCCGGAGGCTCGCCGCCGTGGAGCCGCTCAGAAAGGCGTAGGATTTCGACTTTTCTTCTCTTTCCGTCTCCAACTCATGGAACTTTAGAATGTAGCTGCGCACCGGAAGAGTGACTATGATTCGATCCAGCGCTCCACTGCCGCTGTAATACCGTTCCAGATACTGCCTGATCAGCGTCGCGGTTTTTCGAACGGACGCGTCATCGAGCGGATTGAATTCCGGTCCCCGATGGAGGATTCGGTCGGCCAGTTCGGATTGATCGAGATGCGTGCGGCCCTGCAAGTTGGCTTCTGCGGCGTATGTCAGGAATTCCGCCAGCCGGGTGCGGCCGCTGAACTCCGGGCTTTCTATGATTTTTTGGATCTGACGGCGATAGGCTTGCGCCTTATGGTCAACGTACGTGGTTCCCAAGGAAAAACGTCCTTGCTGGTCAATCTATCACAGCAAGAGCCATACCGTTGGCGCCTATTACCTGGCCCGTAACGATCGGGAACGTTGCCCGAAAACGCTGAGTACGTTAGAGAACTTGGCAACCGTAACAAACCACAACAGAATGTCTCAAGGTTCTCAGGGATTTGTTAAAGAGAAAGTAACCCGGCTTTCGGGCGCGCCAGATCACCCCGGCGTTACGTCGTTAGAAAGCTTGGACAAAGTTGTTCCAAGAGAGGAAAACCCATGTATCTCGCCCAGTATTTGCCTCGCCCGTCCTTAACAGCCTTGGTCGTTTTGCTGGCCTTCTTCTGCGCCACGATCGGCGGGCAGGTGAACACCGCGACGGTCACCGGCACAGTTACCGATCCCAGCGGAGCCGCCGTACCCAACGCGAAGATTGAGGCCACAAACAACGCGACCAGCATCTCCACCGTAGTCTCGACCAATAATACCGGCCGCTTCACCCTTTCGTTCCTCCCCGTCGGCACTTATGTCCTAAAGGTCAGCTCAGACGGCTTCCAGACCGAAATCCGGAACAACCTGACGGTGACCGCCGGCCAGGTGCTGGATTTGGCGTTTGCGTTGAATGTCGGCGACGTTCATCAGAACGTGACCGTCGCTGGTGAAATTGCGGCTGCTTTGAGTTACGAAACGGTGGAACAGCACACCGTCGTCAATGAGAAAAATATCCACGATCTACCCTTGTCGAAACAGGATTGGACCGGACTCTTGCAGTTGGATACCGCCGTAGTCAGCGCCGGGAATGGGAACGCCGGAGTCTCCATGAACGGTTTGCCACCCGCCAGCTTCCTGCTCACGGTGGACGGCACCAGCGCTTCGTCGAATCCGGAGCTGCCGTCGGTGGGATTCTATCAGGGTTTCAACCAGATCAATACGATCAATACGGATGCCATTGCCGAAGTCAGCATCACCAAGGGAATCGCCCCTGCATCAGTCTCCGGAATGTCCGGCAATGTCAATATCATCAGCCGCGGAGGAACGAACACCCTCCACGGAACCCTGCTGGAGTTCAACAGCCTGAACGACTACAATGCTCGCAATCAGTTCCTGCAAACCAACCCGCGTTCGACGTTCAATCAATTCGGTGCATCGATTGGCGGGGCGATCATCAAAAATAAGCTGTTCTACTTCCTGGATTACCAAGGCGTCCGGCTCAGCGCGTTTTCCGCTCTGAATGGCACCGTGCCCACTCCCTTGTTTGCTGCCGAAGCGATCGCCGCTCACCCGCAATACGCGTCGATTTTCAGTGTTTTCCCGCTACCGAATACCCCCTACGCGTCCACCGCGTTGACCGCGACGTGGAATGGCGCCGGGTCGCTGATCCAAAACGATAACAACGCCGTCGGGCGCATCGATTATTACCTCAACGCCAATAACTGGATCAACCTCCGCTATACCGACTCCCATCCTTCCAAACTAGCGCCCAACCTGATCGCCGAAAACGACCGCGCGTCCACGGGTATGTCGGATAGCTATAACATTCAGTACACCCATACCGCGGCAACGTTCACGGCGGCGACCCGCGCGGCCTATACAAGACCCGATCTGGTGCGGCTCGATCTGGGATACGCTCTTGGCCTCGACGAGCTCGAGGTGAATGGCGTGGACTCGGAAGGCGCGGAAAATTATCAGATCCGCGGAGGAACTTTCGAAGTCGCCGAAAACCTGTCCCTAACCCGCGGCCGTCATACTCTTGAGTTCGGCGGCATTATCCAACGGCTGAACGACGGCCGCATCGACGACACTACCACCACCTTTTCTTATTCCAATACCTCTGATTTCCTGGCCGATATTCCGAATCAGGTTCAGATCAACTTCCCTTTGTCGCTCTATCAGCTCCACATGTATCAATTCGGCGGATTCGTGCAGGACGCGTTTCATGTCACCCGCAATCTGACCATTAACATGGGGCTCCGCTACGATTACTGGACCGTTCCGAAGGAGCGTGACGGCCGCTTATTCAATCGCACGCCAACCGACCTCGGAGTCGGCACCGGACCCTTCCGGCCGGCCGGCTCCGTCTACAATTCCTACTGGCCCAACTTCGGTCCGCGCCTCGGGGCTGCCTGGGCAGTGGGTGCCGATCGCAAGACCGTGATTAGGATCGGTGCGGGAATTTTCTACAATCCCCACACCCTCTATGCGGGTGTGGTCGACGACGTTCTCGATAACCCCAACACGCCGTTTCGCTTGACCCTGAGCCGCGCGCAAGCCCTGGCGCAAGGCCTGTCCTTCCCTCTCAACAAGTCTGCGGTGCTGGCCCAGTTGGAGGCATCCGGATTCGCCGTCGCTCCCACCACCATCAACGGATATTTCCCCAACCCCTATAGCATCCAGCGATATTTTGGCATCCAGCGGGAACTGCCGTACGGGCTCCTATTGGATACCGCTTATGTGGGCAACCGCGGCGTTCACATCAGTATGACCCGAACCGCAAATCTGCCCGATCGACTGACCGGCGCCGTTCCCGATCCCCAGTTCGGCTCCTTCTTGTTCTATGACGACTCCGATGCCAGTTGGTACGACAGTTGGCAGTCGTCGCTCTCCAGGCGTACCTCAAATGGCCTGACGTACGGAGTCAGCTTCACTTGGGCGCATAACCTGTCCTACGGTGCGGACGATTTGCAGTTGGACACCGTCCCTCAGAATTTCTCTGATGTTCGTGCCGACAAGGGATCGACGCCCTTCGATATCCAAAGATCGTTTCGCGCCAATTTCCTTTACGCGCTCCCCGTGATCAAGTGGACCGGATGGACCAGCCGCCCGGTAAAGCTTCTCGTCGACGGCTGGCAGATCTCGGGAATATTCGTGGCCAATAGCGGAGCCCCCATCAACATCACCGACAACAATTCCGCGAATCCTGTGGATCGTCCCGATCTCGCTCCCGGAATCAATCCGATCTTCAGCAACTACTCCAGCACATTGCAATACCTGAACCCCGCGGCATTCATCCCGGTTCCTCTGGTGACGGCGAGCGGAGAGCAGATGCGCCCGGGCAACCTCGGTCGCGACGTGCTGCGCGCGCCCGGAATGTGGAATCAGGATCTGTCCATAGCCAAGGATTTCAGCATTACGGAGCGCGTGAGGCTACAACTTCGCGGTGACGCCTTCAACGCGCTAAATCACACAAATCTTTCTGGATTGACGACTAATATCACCAGTTCGGCTTTCGGACGCCTCACATCCGCCACTCCACGCTCGATTCAGATCGGAGCGAAGATCATCTTCTAAAGGAGCGCCACGAACCGTGGCAACCAAATGACGATGACGTGATCGTGTCAGGCTCGCCTGGACGGGGGGATCGAAGTGGGATGTAAGAAGCTCGCGATCACGAAACTGCGACGCACGTCGCATTCACCGCGCCCACGAGAGCGTTCGGCGTAGTGCTCACGCAATTAAACGCCGGCCTGTATCTTCGACGAGCCGCAGCAAATCTGCGGCGCGAATCGGCTTGGAAATGTAGCCATCCATGCCTGCCTCCAGGCACCGCTCTCGATCGCCCGCCATCGCATACGCGGTTATCCCGATGATCGGAATATTCCGATCATCGCCGCCCCGGCCACCGCGGATCGCTTTCGTTGTGTCAAAGCCGTCCATATCGGGCATCTGCCCATCCATCAGAACCATATCGAAGGTCGCTCGTTGCAGGGCGGTTAATGCTTCTCTGCCGTTGCCCGCGACGATCAGATTATGACCGGCCTTTTCCAGGATTCGCATCGCGAGCCGCTGATTTACCGGGTTATCCTCAACCAGCAGAATGCGCAACGGCGTAGCATTCGTCAATTCGGGCCGGAACGCGCGCGATCGCGGGGATGGTTCGCCGGTGCTGGTGTCGCTTGGGATCTCCAGTGCTTTGACCAGAGCGGCACGAAGCTCCGCGCTCCGAATGGGTTTCGTGAGATAGTTTGAAACCCCCAACTCGTGGCAGCGCTTGAGATCCCCTCGTTTCTCTCCCGAGGTGAGCATCAGGATGACCACCTTGGTCAGATCCGGAACGTTCTTTATGCGATCTGCGAGATCGAATCCATCCATCTCCGGCATATGCACATCCGTCACAACTAAGTCGAAAGGATTGCCCGCTTCGGATGCGTGCCGTAATAGCGACAGGGCTTCTCCGGCGCTCGCGGCCGCGGTGCACTCCATGCGCCATTTCCGGAACATCTCGGTCAGGATCCTCCGATTGGTGAGATTGTCATCCACAACCAGCACGGATGTCCCGGCCAGGGACGCTACTTCAGGAGTAGGTTCAAGCTCCTGATTGGTGCTGCCCACGCGCACCGTGAAGTGGAACCGGCTCCCTTGTCCTGACACACTCTCGACCCAGATCTTCCCGTGCATCATTTCCACCAGGCGGGTCGAGATCGTCAAGCCCAAACCGGTTCCTCCGAATCTCCGCGTCGTCGAACCATCGGCCTGGGCAAACGCGTCGAAAATAATCCTCTGCTTCTCTGGAGCGATCCCGATTCCTGTATCGCTGACAATGAAATGCAGCGTCAATTCGTCGCCCTCGGACGCTTCACGCCCAACTTCCAGTTCCACCTGGCCGTGCTCGGTGAATTTGATGGCGTTGCTGACCAGGTTTACGATGATCTGGCTAATGCGGGCGAAATCGCCGATCACTACCGCCGGGACTTCGGGTTTGATGTCGCAAAGCAATTCCAGGCCTTTTTCATGGGCCTGGAACGACAGCGTTTTGATGATCTCGTCTACGCTGTGCTGCAGCGGAAAACAGGCGGCGTCCAGATCGAGTTTACCGGCTTCGATCTTAGAGAAGTCCAGAATATCGTTGATAATCGTGAGGAGTGATTCGGCCGACATTTTCGCTGTATTGAGATAATCGCGCTGTTCAACCGTGAGATCCGTGTTCAGCGCCAGTTCGGTCATACCAATGACTCCATTCATCGGTGTTCGAATCTCGTGGCTCATCGAAGCCAGGAACTCGCTTTTCGCGCGGCTCGCCGCCTCTGCCGATCCTTTGGCCCGTTCCAGCTCCATCGTGCGGTGGTCTTCTTCGATGCGCATCGCCTCCACGCGGCGGTGAGCTCGCCACCTGGCGCTATGCACCATCAGCGCCATGGCGGCAGCGGTAAACTGCATGTACAGCCCGTTCATCCAATCGGGAGAGGAAGACATTGTCAAGGTTATGACAGCCCAAGTGCCGAGAGCCATGCCAAGGAATGCGATCAGCCAACGGTAGGAGAGAAGAAAGCAGCCCACTCCGATCATCACCACCGCGGCGTTCCAGCCTTGCATCTGATCCTTCACGAATTGCGGCGGCATCAGGCCATCGATCAGGGCGAGGAAACCGATCACCACCACCCCGGTATTCCCCCAGGATGCGGGAAGGAGCCACTTTCGCAGGGAAAGATAGACCGCCAGCAGCGCCGCCAGAAAGCTGAATTCAATCGTCAGGGTCGCCGCGGTGACCGCGGGTGGGCGGAGTACCACATCGGCCAGCGCCATCCCTCCACAGATAAATGCCGTCCAGCCGCTGAGCGTGCGCAGACTGTCCCGCACGACAACATCCATTCCTGCACGGACCCGCGCCTCGCTCAGCACATCTGGACGCGCAGGGATGGCAGTGTAGGCAGGGGCCTGCATAATCTATACATCGGCACTGCGAAAGAAATTAGTAGTATGAATCAAGAAAAGCACGATTGTTGACGACAACGACTGTCTTCCGGAGCATTGTCGGGAGCAGAACCGAGGCAGGCGCTGCCATAAATTTTTACCCCCCAACTCCCAGCCTTTCAATACCATCCCGTTTCCACTCGCTCCCATTCAACTCCCCCCGCCGCTATAACCAACCGAGAGGGAATCCATGACTCCAAATCGCAGCGAAATCAACCGGGCGAATGCCCAATTCTCCACCGGCCCCAAAACCGAAGCCGGCAAAAAACAATCTTCCTTGAACGCTCTCCGCCACGGCCTCACCGGCCAGGTAGTCGTCATGCCGGCCGAAGATCTCCAGGCATATCAGTCCCACGTAAAATCCTTCACCGACGAATACCACCCCAAAGGCGCAACCGAAGCCAGCCTGGTCCAGTCCCTGGCCGACGCCTCCTGGCGCCTGAACCGGGTAGCCGCGCTGGAAACCAACCTCCTGTCGCTAGGCATCGCCGGCGACCTCAGCCCCATTGAGAACGCCCTCTCCATCGTCGCCGCGCTGGAAAGCCAGTCGAAAGCCTTATCGAACCTGAGCATGCACAGCCAACGCCTCTCCCGCCAGTTCGAACGAACGGTAACTCAGCTCCGCGACCTCCAAAAAACTCGGTTCGCCCAGGAGGAGCACGATCTGAATGAAGTCCTGGACATCATCGAAATGCATGAATCCCAAGGAGAAACCTACGACCCATCGACCGACGGTTTCGTCTTTTCAACCGCTCAAATTAACGAAGCCACCAGCGCCAGAAAACGCCAAAACCTGGCTGCACAAGCCTTCGACCAGCGCTGCGAATCCGCCTCCGCGTGATGGAATTGAAGCCGGAGATTCCGGTGCCGGTGCTCTTCGTTCCATCGGGGTTGACGAAGGTGAACTACGACTCCAGAAACTTGCCGTCCTGGACCAAGTACTGCTTAGAGGCGCCTTTCGTCACGGCCGCGGCCCGGGAAACACTCGCCCACACTAAACTGCGGCCTCTCCAACAGTCGATATGAGCCCCTCCTCTTACTCCGTCCGTAGAGCTTCCACCGGATCGGTGCGCATCGCGCGCCGGCAGGGCAAGTAGCAGGCTACCGCGGCCGTTATCAGGAGAAGCACCATTACCGCGGCGTAGGTCAAGGCATCGAACGGCTGGACGCCGAACAGCAGTGCGGCTACGTAGCGAGACAACCACCATGCTCCGATCGCACCCAGTGCGATCCCGAGCAAGGCAGGCCGCAGCCCCTGGCCGATGGTCATGCGCATAATATTTCCGCTCGATGCCCCGAGCGCCATGCGCAGGCCGATCTCCGAAGTGCGGCGCCTCACCGAATAGGAGAGCACTCCGTAAATTCCCATGGTCGCCAGCAGCAGCGCAAACCCGCTGAAAACCGCCAGTAGAATCGCATTGAAGCGTTGGGGCGCGACCGAACGTTCGACTACCTCTTCGAATGAGCGCACATCGGCGACAGGAAGGTTCGAGTCCAGACTCGCGACGATCGATCGCACGGTCGGCGCCAGGGCGAGCGGACGAACACGCGTGTGCACGATGAACTCAGTCGTCAGTGCCTGCGAACCATAGGGAAGATAGACCGTGAGGGAAGGGCCGGCGGCGGGGCCGCGCTCCCGGCTGTCTCCCACAATGCCGATCACCTCGGCGTCGAGATTGCCTTGCCCTTTCCAAAGAACGACATGCTTGCCGATCGGGTCCTCATTAGGAAAGATCCGTTTCGCCAGCCGCTCGCTGATCATCACGCGCCGCTGCGGAACTGGTTGGTCGCGCTCCTGCCAGACCGGCTTATCGCTCTCATCGAAAATTCTTCCACTGCGCAGAGGCAGCCCAACCGCGCGAAAATAACCGGGCGAAATGATACGCCATGCGGCCCAAGGAGCGCTTTTGTCGGAGGTCTGCGGCCGCGAACCGGCA
>JBEKPC010000128.1:0-15866 GCA_049521155.1 Bryobacteraceae bacterium | reverse complement strand
GAAGTAAGTGCCTCGTACTATTTCTTAGGCCGCTTTTTCCACCCCGGCTTCACCACCTGCCGCGCCCGGCCCAGCGCCAGCGCGTCGGCCGGAACCGCATCCGTAATTACGCTGCCCGCGCCGATGTAACTTCCCTCGCCGATCTCAATCGGCGCCACCAGAGTCGAGTTGCTGCCGATAAACGAGTTCGCTCCGATCGTCGTTTGATGCTTCTTCTCGCCGTCGTAATTGCAGGTGATGGTACCCGCGCCGATGTTGACCCGCGCGCCGATTTCCGAATCGCCGAGATAAGCCAGGTGTTGGCTCTTGGCGCCGTCACCGAGGTGAGTTTTCTTCAACTCGACGAAATTGCCGACGCGCGCATCGTGTCCCACATGCGCGTCCATGCGCAGACGCGCGAATGGACCCACTTGCGCCGCTGAATCGACCCGAGAATCCTTAATCAGCGTATACGGACCGACTTGCACACCGTCCCCCAGAATCGCGTTTTCAAGAATGGACCCCAAGCCGATCACGCAATCCTCGCCGATATGTGTCGCACCTAAGATCCGTGCGAATGGCTCGATCAGCGTGTCCGTGCCGGCCTGCACGCGCATGTCGATGGTCACCGTCTCCGGCCTCTCGATCGTGACGCCGGAGAGCATCAACTCTTCGTTCTTGCGATCGCGCAAAATTCGATCGGCATGGGCCAGCTCCACCCGTGTGTTGATGCCGAGCAATTCCGTCGCATCTTCGACATGCATTGGGCGCACCGCGTGACCGTGACGTTCCAGGATCTCCGCCATGTCCGTAAGATATAGTTCGCCCGACGCCGGATTCGGCTCAATCTCGCCGATGTGTTGCCACAGCAGCTCCGAACGAAAACAGTAGATGCCGGAATTAATCAGTTGGATCTTCCGCTGTTCCGATGTGCATGCCTTCTCCTCCACAATCGCGGTGACGTCGCCGGCCTCGTTGAGCAGAACTCGTCCATAGCCGGTAGGATCGCTAAGCGTCGTCGTAATCAGCGTCGCGGCTGCACCGGAATCGGTTTGCGTGTCCCGCAAACGTTCTAGCGTCGCCGCCGTTAGTAGCGGCGTATCGCCGTAAAGAACAGTCAGCAAGCCATCGTGAGGAACCACGTCGCGGCACGACGCCAACGCATGGCCTGTGCCGCGCTGCCCTTCTTGGCGCGCGAATCCGATTCCCAACGGCTGTAGCAGCGCCTCTACTTGATCCGCCTGATGACCGGTCACCACAACGATGCGGCCATAGGGAGCAAGCGTGCGCGCGGCAGTCACCACTTGCTCGACCAGCGCGAGCCCGCCCGCGCGATGCAGCACTTTCGCCTGCTTGGAGCGCATGCGCGTTCCCAATCCGGCGGCCAGAATAACGACCGTATGATTCATTTTCTCTTCGACTTCCTTCTATAGCCTTTTTGCGCCAGTTCGAACGCAATCGCGCCGATCACGCTGCTGTCGTGGCGAATTTTTTCCGGCACGCGTTTGCCGGCTATGCGCAATAGATCGGCGGCAATCACCTTCAACCCCATACGCTCCAGGTTCTCCAGATCGTTCTCCACCGGCCGCGCCGCGTTGGCCTGATAACGATCCAGTACTTTGCCGCGAATCGCATGCGTATTGACCACGCACAGGTCCAGGATCGGCAGTTTCGTATGGCGATAAATAGCCGCCACATGATCGGACGCGCGAAAATTCGTGGTCTCTCCCGGCTGGGACATCAGATTGACGAAGTACGCCTTCATCGCCGGGGACGCTGCGATCGCCTCCGGAATCCCGTCCACCAGCAAATTCGGAATCACGCTCGTGAACAGCGATCCGGGGCCCAAAGTGATCAGGTCCGCGTTGGCGATCGCCTCCAGCGTCTCCGGCATCGGCTTCGGCCGCCTGGGACGAATCGCGATCTTTTCAATGCGGGAGCGGCTGCGGCTGATGCGCGATTCTCCCGCCACCTTGCTCCCGTTGGCGAGCGTCGCCTCAATCACCACATTCGACGCAGTCGAAGGATAAATATTTCCCAGCACCGCCAGCACCTCGGCGGAAAATCGCACCGCCTGGTAGAAATCCCCGGTCAGGTGCGTCATCGCGGTCAGGAATAAGTTGCCGAAGCTGTGGCCTTTCAGTCCGCGGCCGGTCGAGAAACGATATTGAAACAGTTTGCTCAGTAGAGCTTCATCTTCGGAGAGCGCTACCATGCAATTGCGAATATCGCCCGGCGGAAGCACGTCGAAATCGCGGCGCAGGCGGCCCGAACTGCCTCCATCGTCGGTCACCGTCACCACCGCCGTGATGTCCAGAATCCCCTCGCCCGCCTTGGCATAGCGTTTCAGGCCGCGCAGCAGCGTCGAAAGGCCGTTGCCGCCCCCAATCGATACGATGCGCAGCGGTATGTGCTGAGGCGCGGATCCCATTTCCCCTTTGAGCATCTCATGAGCGCCGTGTGTTTCCAAATGTTTGTCGCTCCGGCATCGCTCCGAAACATTCCTTCCCTATTCTGTTCATGGAGGAATTTTCATGACCACTCCCCACCCGGTTTCCGATGCGGCCCGCGCGCTGCTCTCCGAGACGCAGATTCACGCCGCGGCGGGCTGGTTTTTCGAACGGTTCCTGTTGCCCCAGGAACTGGACGTCGCCTGGACCGACGCCGTTCGCCAGCCCACTGGCCAGCAGCTCTTTGAAAAGCTACTCGAAGGACTCGGCGTTGCTTGCGAATGCGCTCCCGGCGATCTGCACCGCGTTCCCAAGCGCGGCCCCGTGGTCGCGGTCGCGAATCACCCATTTGGGATGGTGGAGGGCGTAATCCTCGGCTCCCTGCTGCTGCGTGTCCGCCCGGACGTGAAGTTTCTCGCCAATTCCATGCTCTCGAATGTGCCTGGCTTGGGCGAATATGTGTTCCCCGTAAACACGCTTGGCGATGCGGCCCGCGAAAATTGGAGATCGTTACGGCAGAGTATCGATTGGGTTAAGAAAGGCGGCATGCTGGTCGTGTTTCCGGCCGGCGAAGTCTCCTCGCTGCGTTTGCCGGCGCTCGAAATCTCCGATTCGAAGTGGGACGACAAAGTTACCCGCATCATTCAGATGACCGGCGCAGTCTCCCTGCCCATGTTCTTTCACGGCGTGAACAGCGCCATGTTTCAGGTGGCCGGCTTGATTCATCCGCGCCTCCGCACCATGCTTCTGCCGCGGGAACTGGCCAACAAGCGCGGCGGGAAAATCCGCATCTCCATCGGCCGGCCGATCAAGCCGCAGAGCCTGACTCGCCTCACCAGCGAAGGCGCGGCTACCGACTATCTGCGCCAGCGCACTCACCTTCTCGATATCGGGCGGCGTCATCCGAAAAAGCTCTGGCGCGTGGGCCTGAAACCGGCAGCCATGATCCCCGCCGTTCGCCCGTTAACGCTTCGTGATGAGATCGAGGGATTGCCAGCCGCATGCAAGCTGATCGAAAACGGAGGCTATGAAGTCTACATCGCCACTGCCGAACAGATCCCAAATGTCCTCCGCGAAATCGGGCGGCTGCGCGAGATCACTTTCCGCCAGGCGGGCGAGGGCACTGGCCGCTCGATCGACCTCGACGCCTTCGACCGCGATTATCAGCATCTCTTCCTCTGGAACACAGATAGCAACGAAATCGCCGGCGCCTATCGGCTGGCGGGCACGGACGTGGTGCCGGATCTCTACACCCGCACCCTGTTCCGGTTTCGCGAAGGCCTGCTCGATAGCAAGAGCCCCGCGCTCGAACTCGGCCGATCCTTCGTGCGCCTCGAATATCAGAAGAGCTTTTCCGCCCTGCTGCTCCTCTGGAAAGGCATCGGGAGATACGTCGCCAGGAATCCGCGCTACCGCGTCCTGTTCGGACCCGTCAGCATCAGCCGCGACTACAGCGAAGCCTCTCGCGCGCTCATCGTCGCCTATTTAGAGGAGCGCTGCGGCAACGGAAACCTGGCTCGTTTCGTAGAGCCCCGGCACCAGTTCCGCGCCCCCCGCCTGCGCGGCTGCGACCCGCATGTGCTCGCCCATCTGCTCGAAAATGTCGACGAACTTTCAGACGCCGTCGCCGACCTCGAGCCCGATGGAAAAGGCATCCCTGTCCTGCTGCGCCAATATCTGAATTGCGGCGGCCAGATGCTCGCCTTCAACGTCGATCGCGCCTTCTCGCACGTCGTCGATGGATTAGTGGTCGTGGACCTGATGAAAATGAGCCGTCCGCAGCTCGAAAAGTACCTCGGAAAAGAAGGCGCGGCCGGTTTCTTAAAAAAACAAACAATGTAACAAATGTTTTTTTAGCCGCTGCCGTTTTGTAACACTCCGCGGATCACAATGGGGCATGAAATGCGACCTGCATGTCCACACCCACCACTCCGGCATGTGCACCGTGCCGGTCATGAAGCGCATCTGCCGTGAAAGTTATAACGATCCTCGCGAAGTTTACGAAACCCTCAAGCGCCGCGGCATGGACCTGGTCACCGTTACCGATCACGATTCGATCGATGCTGTCGAGCCTCTTCGCCGCTACCCCGATTTCTTCCTCAGCGAGGAAGTGAGCTGTTCCACCGAACATGGCACGCACCTCCACATGGGCGTCTATGGCATCGAAGAGCGCGACCATGCCGCGTTGCAGCTCCGGCGCGACGATCTTCCCCGGTTGATCGCTTATTTGAACGAAAAGCGCCTGCTTTTCAGCATTAATCACGTCTTTTCCGGCCTGACCGGGCCCAGAACCGAGGCCGATTTCGAGGATTTTGCCAAAAATTTCCCCGCCGTCGAGACCCACAACGGCCAGATGCTCGCGGTCGCCAATCGCCACGCTGCCGCGTTTGCGGAGCGCAACAGCCTGATTCCGATCGGCGGCAGCGACGCCCATACCTTGCATTCGCTGGGCCGGACCTACACCAAAGTCGCCGGCGCAAGCACCCGGCAGGAGTTTCTCGAAGGACTGAAAGCGGGCCGTACCCAGGCCCTCGGCGAGTCGGGCGACGTATTGAAACTCACCCGCGCCGTTTGCTCCATCGGCGCGTCGATGGTGCGGGAAAAGCCCTGGACGGCCATTCTGACGCCCCTAATGGCATTCGTCCCCATGATCACGATCGTGAACTTTCTAATGGAGTTATCGTTCGCGGAAAAGTGGGGTCGGACCGTTAAGACGCCCGTTTGCGCCGAGGCGCTACTTCTTCGATAGCATCCTCGTCATATGCTGGAAGCTGTTCCAGGTCCTCGGCTTCGAAGACCTGATCGCAGTCCAGGCATCGCATATAGTCGATCCCGTCCCGTCGCATCATCAGTTCCGTGCGTGTATGTTCGCAACCCGGCATAGAAGCAGAATATCCCTATTCTAATGAGAGTCGTAGCTTTGTCAAGCCCCCCGTGGCTAAAAAATCCTTAGCCTTGGTATACTTTTAAGAAGCTCGGACGTCACACTTCTCAAGGACTCTTTATGATCAAAAAATGTTTCACAGTCATTGCCATGCTCGCGATGACCTTTCTGGCCGCCCAGGCGCAGGCCGCGACCAACTTGACGGGAGTCTGGAAGCTGAACCTTTCTAAATCCGACTACGGGCCCGTTCCCCAGCCCGAGGCCATGACCCGGACGATTAATCACAACGATCCATCCATCCAGATTTCCACCTATCAGAAGGGCGCGCAGGGCGAAGCGACCACGGAGCTGAAGTATACAACCGACGGTAAACCAGCGGAAAATAAAGGCTCTAAAGGCACGGCCAAGTGGGATGGCGATAAACTGGTAGTGGATAGCGTTCGGGATATGCAAGGCGCCGAACTAAAATTTCACGAGATCTGGAGCCTCTCTCCGGACGGCAAGATGATGACCGTGAACAACCATATCGTCGCTCCGCAGGGCGAGTTTGACCTTGTTTTGGTTTTCGATAAACAATAAATTTTCTCAAGAGGACATGTATGAAAAAGTTGATGAGCACCCTGTTCGTGATCGCGGCCGCCGCCAACCTGGCCATGGCCGCCGACAAACCCGATTTTTCCGGCAACTGGAAGATGGATGCCGATAAGAGCACCTTCGGTCCCACGCCTCCGCCCACTTCAATGACGTCTAAAATCGACCACAAGGACCCCGATCTCTCGATCGAAACCACCAGTAACGATCAGACGACGACCTCTAAGTATTCGACCGATGGCAAAGAGACCACCAACCAAATGATGGGCAACGACGTCAAGAGCACCGCCCAGTGGGAAGGCAAGGTCCTCGTCGTGAAAAGTGCCGCGAACTTCGGCGGCGCCGATGTCAAGCTGGTCAGTAAGTACTCGCTCTCTGAAGACGGCAAGACGCTCACCCAGGCGCTCAGCATCTCCGCTCCGCAAGGCGATTTCGATATGAATATCGTTCTCGTCAAGCAGTAATCATGGCGAAACTCGCCCTGATCTACGGCATGCGCCTCCTGCCCGCCGACGAACTGGAAAGCGTCGGCGAGGCGGAAATCAAGCTGAAGAACGGCAAGACCGCGCACGTCACCATGCACCTGATCGACGGCGGCGAAAAAGAAATTCGCGCCCAGTTGGAACAATCCCTGGACGCATTTTTCGAATTTTACCCAGAGATCTAACTTTCTCGCCCAGACCGCCGTGTGGGGCCGCTCTTTTCAGGCGGCTCTTCGCATTACCCCCCGCCGCCCTCCCCAAATCGTGTAAGGTAGATGGAATTATGAACCGTGCGCTCCTCCTCTACCTCACTGCCGGTGCCCTGTTCGCACAAACCCCGAAAATCACCACCCCCAAGCAAGCCTTGGGATTCAACATTGGCGACGATTACCAGGTCGCCAACTATACCCAGCTCGAATCTTACTGGAAGAAACTCGCCTCCGAATCAGACCGCATGAAGCTGGTCGATATCGGTCTCACCGCCGAAGGCCGCCATCAATGGATGGCCGTAATCTCCTCCCCAGCGAACATCCGGAACCTTGCCCACTATCAGCAGATCTCCCAGCGCCTGGCCCATGCCGAAGGATTAAATGAAGAATCCGCCCGAGCCCTGGCTCGCGAAGGCAAGGCCGTCGTCTGGGTCGACGGAGGCTTGCACGCCACCGAAACCGTCGGCTCCCAGCAGGAAATCGAGATGGTTTATCAGATGCTCAGCCGTACCGATCCCGAGACCATGCGTCTTCTCAACGACGATATTCTGCTCTGCGTGCTTGCCAATCCCGATGGCCAGGAGCTGGTCGCCAACTGGTATATGCGCGAAAAGGACGAGAAAAAACGCACCCTCAACGGCGTGCCCCGGCTCTGGGAAAAATATATCGGCCACGATAATAATCGCGACTCGCTCACCTCCAACATGCCGGAAACGGCCAATATGAACCGCCAGCTTTTCATCGAGTGGAATCCGCAGATCATGTACAACCATCACCAGTCGGGACCGGCCGGCGAAGTGATTTTCATCCCTCCCTTTCGCGATCCCGTGAACCATAATCTGGACGCGCTGGTCACGCTCGGCATTCAAGCCGTGGGCACCGCGATGCACGAAAGGCTCGTCGCGCAGGGTAAAGGCGGATCCGGCATGCGCACCCAAGCCAACTACGATGGCTGGTGGGACGGAGGCATGCGCAACACCTGCACCTATCACAATACGATCTCGATTCTTACCGAAATCATCGGCGCACCCACGCCGATGTCGATTCCTCTGATCCCTGAAAAGCAGCTCTACATCAGCGATCTCCCGCTGCCCGTCGCTCCGCAGGAGTGGCATTACCGCCAGTCGATCGATTATGAGATGGAGAACAATCGCGCCATCCTCGACTACGCCTCGAAGAACCGCGAGACGCTGCTCTACAATTTTTATCGCATGGGCATGAACTCCATTGAACGAGGCAGTCGCGACAACTGGACCATCACCCCGAAACGGATCGACGCCCTGCGTGAAGCGGCGGCGAAGCTGCCTGCGCGTGGCCGTGGAGGCGCCGCCGTCGGTGGAGGCGATGCGCCCGGCGGCGGTCGCGGCGAGGCTCCCGTTCCATCGGAGCTATACGAAACAGTCCTCCACGATCCCAAGTTTCGCGATCCGCGCGGCTACATCATGCCTTCAGATCAGCCGGATTTCGCTACCGCAACTAAGTTCATCAACTCGCTGCTGAAGAACGGCCTCACTGTGTTGAAGGCTTCCTCCGCGTTCGAAGTGGCGGGCAAAAAATATCCAGCCGGATCCTATGTAGTCAAATCGGCCCAGGCGTTCCGCCCCATGGTGCGCGAAATGTTCGAGCCGCAGGACCATCCTCATGAAGCCGCCTATCCCGGCGGTCCTCCCGTGCAGCCTTACGATATCGCCGGCTGGACCCTCGCCATGCAAATGGGCGTCGAATACGATCGAATTCTCGACGGTTTCGATGGCCCCTTCGTCAAGCTGAATGGCTTACAGCAGCCCGAGCCCGGCTCCATCGTCGGCGCCGCGAATCCCGCTGGATATTTGATCAGCCATCGCATCAACAACTCGTTCGTCCTGGTGAATCGCCTGCTGAAGAGCAATGCCGACGTGTATTGGCTCCAGTCCCCGCTCACAGCGGATGGGCAGGATTTAGGCACCGGCACGATTTGGGTTCCCGCGTCCTCAGCCGTGCGTCCCGTGCTGGAAAAAGGCGCTCGCGAACTGGGAATCATCGTTCACGCAGTGTCGAAAGCGCCATCCGGCGATGCCCTAAAGATCAAGCCGGTGCGCATCGGTTTATACGACCAATACGGCGGCCTGATGCCCTCCGGTTGGACGCGCTGGCTATTTGAGCAATTCGAATTTCCCTTTGAGATCGTCTATCCCACCACCCTCGACGCCGGGAATTTACGCAGTAAATTCGATGTTCTCGTCTTCACCGACGGAGCCATGCGCCGTGGCGTCGGAGGCCGAGGAGCCGGAGGCGGCCGCGGCGGCGCGGTCGACCCATCCACCGTTCCCGAAGAATTCCGCGCCGCAATCGGAAGAATTACGGAAGAAAAGACCATGCCGGAGATCAAAAAATTCGTCGAATCGGGCGGAGCCATCGTGACCGTCGGCAGCTCGACAACGATGGCGGAATTGCTCGGCGTCCCGGTCTCAAATCAGCTTGCCAATCTGCCGCGCGACAAATTTTATATCCCCGGATCACTGATGCGCGCCACCATCGACAACACCAATCCCCTCGCCTACGGCATGCCGAAGACAGTAGAAATGTTCTTCGATAACAGCCCTGTGTTCACCCTCGGCGCCGGTGTGAAACCCGTAGCGACCTTTGCAGGAAAAGAAACGCTCGATAGCGGCTGGGCCTGGGGCCAGGAATATCTCGATGGTGGAACCGCCATCGCGGAAGCCAAAGTCGGCGAGGGAAAAGTCTTGGTAATGGGTCCCGAAGTAACCTTCCGAGGCGAGCCGCACGCCACTTTTAAGTTGCTCTTCAACGGCGTGCTCTACGGCAATGCCCAAGCGAGCCAGTTAAAATGACCCATGACCTGCCAATTAGCGATAGCAATGAAAACCATGGTCCGTTGTGGGGCAGGTTGCCAACCTGCGGACCGATTGCCAATCGGTCCATCCGGGCGCAGCCCGGACGCCTGGCACGGGGCGGCGCCATGCGCTGCCAGAGATAGATCCCTACGAGCTGTGACCGCAGGGAGCGGAGCCTCCGTAGAATTCCCGCGCCCCGCGTAAAATAAAGGATTCCGTATGTACAAATACTTCTTCTTCTCCCTCTCGATCCTAGCCGCCCAGCAAGTCTTCACCCCAGCCGACTACGCGCACGCCGAGAAATTCATGCCGTACAACGTCAATTCGCTGGTATCTCAAAATGCAGTGCGACCGGATTGGCTCCCTCACGATCTCTTCTGGTACCGCAACACCCTCCCCGATGGAGCCTCGGAGTTCGTCCTCGTCGATCCCGCCCGCGGCACCCGCCTGCCCGCGTTCGATCACGTAAAACTCGCCGCCGCGCTTTCGAAAGCAGCGGCAGCAACCTACACCGCGCATCAACTCCCCTTCCAGGAAATCGAGTTCTCAGGCGATGGCCAGTCCGTTCTCTTCAGCGCGGCATCGAAGAAATGGAAATGCGACGTCGCCGGCGCGGCGTGCGTTTCTGAAGGAGCCGCTTCAGCCGTTCGCGGACGCGGAGGGCGTGGAGGAGCGCCCGTGCGCAACGACGCTCTGTCGCCCGATAAAAAGCACACCGCCTTCCTTCGCGATTACAACCTGTGGGTTCGCGACGCCGGTACCACCAAGGAAACGCAGCTCACCTTCGATGGCGTGAAAGATTTCGGCTATGCCACCGATAACGCCGGCTGGACCACCAGCGATCGGGCGATTCTCGTCTGGTCGCCCGATTCGAAAAAAATCGCCACCTTTCAACAAGACCAGCGCGAAGTCGGCGAAATGTATCTGGTCAGCACCAAAGTCGGCCATCCGGAATTGAAGGCCTGGAAATATCCTCTGCCGGGCGACCCGCATGTGCCGATGATTCAGCGGGTGATCATCGATATCGACGCTCCCAAAGTCGTCCGGTTGAAGATGCCTCCGGATCAGCATCGCTCGACCCTTTGTGACCATATCGCATGCCGCGGAGGCGAGTGGTCAGACGTGCAGTGGAGCGACGATTCCACCCATCTCGCGTTCGTTTCCACCTCCCGCGGCCATCGTGAGGAACAGATGCGCATCGCTGACGCCGCCACCGGCGATATTCGCGATGTGTTTGCAGAAAACGTCGAGACGTTTTTCGAATCCGGCAACGGCCGCGTGAACTGGCATTATCTTCCCGCCTCGAATGAGATCATCTGGTTTTCTGAGCGCGACAACTGGGGCCATCTCTATCTCTATGACGCCTCGACAGGCAAGTTGAAGAACCGAATCACCACCGGCGAAGGAAATGTCACGCAGGTGGTCAACGTCGACGAGAAAACGCGCACCATCTTTTTTCAAGGGGTCGGTCGCGAGAAGGGCAGCGATCCTTATTTCACCCATTTCTATCGCGTCGGATTCGACGGTAAAAATTTGGCCCTGCTCACGCCGGAAAACGCCAATCACGACATCAATTTATCGCCTGACGGAAAATATTTTACCGACACTTATTCGACCCCGGACGTACCTCCCGTCAGCGTGCTGCGCGACTCCAATGGGAAGCTGATCGTTGCGCTTGAAAAAGCCGACATCTCGAAACTGCTGGCCACAGGCTGGAAACCGGCGATTCCGTTCACAGTGAAAGCTCGCGACGGCCAAACCGATATTTACGGCCTGATGTTCAGACCAACCAATTTCGATCCATCCAAAAAGTATCCGATTATCAACCATATATATCCCGGTCCGCAAACCGGCAGCGTCGGGGGGCGCAGTTTCTCGGCTGCCCGTGGCGATACGCAAGCCCTTGCGGAACTTGGCTTTATCGTAGTCGAGATCGACGGCATGGGGACGCCTTGGCGGTCGAAGAAATTTCACGAAGCCTACTACGGCGATATGGGCGACAACACTTTGCCCGATCAGGTCATCGGAATGAAGGAGTTGGCGGCGAAATATCCTTGGATCGATATCGATCGCGCCGGGATCTACGGACACTCCGGCGGCGGTTACGCTGCGGCGGGAGCGATGTTCCGCTATCCCGATTTTTTCAAGGTCGGAATCTCCGAGGCAGGGAATCACGATAATCGCGAATATGAAGACGACTGGGGCGAGAAATGGCAGGGACTGCTCGAAACGAAGTCCAGCGGCGGCGATAACTACGATAGCCAGGCGAATCAGAACTTTGCGAAAAATCTGAAAGGCCATCTGCTGCTGGCGCATGGAACAATGGATACCAACGTTCCTCCGTACAACACGTTGCTGGTGGTGAATGAATTGATCAAAGCGAACAAAGATTTCGACTTGCTGCTGCTGCCGAACCGGAATCACGGCTTCGGCAATGAAGCGTACATGGTGCGGCGGCGTTGGGATTATTTCGTGCGTTATCTGATGAATGCCGAACCACCCAAGGAATACGAACTCCATGCCCCGGCAGGACCAGGGTTCTAACATATGCGTAATTTATTGTTGATTGTTCTATTTAGCGCTGCTTCTGCGCCTGCGCAGCCCATCACTGCTGGGTTCGTTCGGGAGAATTACTCGAAATTCGAATACCGGATTCCGATGCGGGACGGCAAGAAGCTTTTTACCTCGGTTTATGTTCCGAAGGATGTTTTTTCCGACGCGAAAACCTATCCGATGATCATGCAGAGGACCGGCTATAATGTTGCCCCGTACGGACCAGACAAGTTTCGCGCCAACCTGGGACCCTCGGAGTTGTTTGGGCGCGAAAAGTTCATTTTCGTCTATCAGGACGTCCGCGGGCGATTCATGAGCGAGGGCGAATATGTGTTGATTCGTCCCCATAATCCCAATAAGGGGCCCAAGGATGTCGATGAGGCTTCAGATACTTACGACACCATCGATTGGTTGGTCAAGAACGTCCCCGGCAATACCGGAAAGGTCGGCATGTGGGGCATTTCGCAGCCGGGATTTTATGCGGCTGCCGGAATGATCGACGCGCATCCGGCCTTGGTCGCAGTGTCGCCGCAGGCTCCCGTCACCGACTACTACATGGGCGACGATGTGTATCATAACGGGGCGTTTATGCTGAATCACCGGTTCCGTTTTTATCAGGGATTCAGGCTGCGGGAAGGCGATCCCGCGCCTCCGCCTCCGGCTCCCACGCCGCTCGATTTCGGCACTCCGGATGGGTATGATTTTTTCCTCAATATGGGCGGTCTGGCGAATGCCGACGAGAAGTATTTCAAAGGCAAGCAGCCGCTGTGGCTGTTGAATATCCAGCATTCGACCTACGACGAAACCTGGCAATCGCGCGCCATCTGGAAGTATTTAAAGGGCATCAAGCCCGCGGTCATGCTCGTCGGCGGCTGGTATGACACCGAAGATCCGCAAGGTCTGCTGCGCCAGTTCGATTTCATGGAAAAGCATTCGCCGCCCGCGACGGACATGCTGGTGATGGGACCTTGGAATCATGGAGGATTCGCGCGCGGGCCGGGCGACCGTTTGGGGAACGTGACATTTGGATCGAATACGGGGCAGTATTACCGGGAAAAGATTGAGTTCCCTTTCTTTTTGTATTACTTGAAGGGGAAGGGCGACGGCAAATTCCCCAAGGCTTACCTGTTTCAGACTGGTTTGAACGAGTGGAGGAAATTCGATACGTGGCCTCCGAAGGAATCGGCCAATGGCACGATGTTCCTGGACGCGAAAGGGAAACTGTCCTGGAATCAGCCATCTGAGGCGGCTTTTGACGAATATGTGGCCGATCCGAACAAGCCGGTTCCTTACCTGGGGCACGTGATTCCGACCGCCGTCTTAAACTCGTATATGACGGAGGATCAAAGGTTTGCCTCCATGCGGCCGGACGTTTTGGTCTATAAAACCGAGCCCCTGGATCACGACGTCACCATTTATGGGCCGATTTCGGTGGATTTGAAGGTTTCGACGACCAGCACCGATTCCGATTTTGTGGTCAAGGTGATCGATGTTTATCCGGGCGATTATCCGAATTATGATGCGCCGGCACCCACGCCGGGTACGCCGCCGGGGCCTGTTTCAACAGTCAATGCCAATGGCATCCCGATGGGCGGCTATCAGCAACTCATTCGCGGTGAACCATTTAGGGGGAAATTCCGGAAGAGTTTCGAGAAGCCGGTGCCCTTTGAGCCGGGCAAGCCGGATCACATTATCTTCAAGTTACCGGATGTGGCTCATACGTTCCGGGAAGGGCATCGAATCATGATCCAGATTCAGAGCTCCTGGTTCCCGCTGACGGATCGTAACCCTCAAAAATTCATGGACATCGCGAAAGCTCTCTCGACGGATTTCGTCAAGGCGACGCAGCATGTTTACTTCGGGGGCCCGGACGGATCGAAGATTCAATTCTCGGCAGAAATTGCACCCGTCGGTATTGGTAAGTAATTGAAATATAATGTTGGCAAGCAACGTGCAATCGAACTCAAACATGAAGAAAACATGGTTGTTAGCGCTAGTTATTTCGCTGGCAGGATGTGGCGCCGGAGTCACTTACTACGCGCCGGTGCCTCCACCGCCATTGCAGGTGGAAGCTTATGGCCCCACTCCAGGACCTGGAAATGTTTGGATTGGCGGGTATTGGGGTTATGAAGGCGGCCATCACGTTTGGCATGCCGGACGGTGGGAGAAGCCGCCTCGCGCGAACGCTCACTACGTCGCGCCGCGATGGGAGCGGAAGGGAAATCAGTACGCTTTTCACGACGGGCACTGGAAATAGCCGGTCTTAATCGGGCATAAGCGCGCATAGGTGATGCCCGAAGAGAGCTTACACGACCTTAAATTTGCCAATAGACCGTGTAGCGGCGGTCCAGAATTCGGCTGAGCGGCTTGAGCTCAGTTCCGTTCATCTGAAAAACGAGAGGCCGGTCCCCAGGTTTGATCGACGACATTTCGAGGGCGGGGATGTCGATGGGACCGGCTTTTCGAAACGGCGGCGCGTTGGGGCCGACGATCAGCTCCGGGGCGAGTCCTTTGGTGCCGAGATCGCCGGCGAGCACGATGGGTCCGTAGAGGACTGCTTGCGTTTTCGGATCGTCGGGCATCGCCTCAATGCGAAGGCGCATGGGCAAATCCATTTCGACGCGGTCGCCGGTCTTCCATGTCCGATGTAGCGTGAGATAGCTGCCGGGGCTGGCTGATTCGTCGATAAGCTTGCCGTTGATTTTTATCGAGGGGTTGGCTAGCCATTCCGGGATTCGCAGACTCAGCGCAAGCTGCATCGGCTTGTCGACGCTGATGTGCAGCGTGGTGCTGGGAACCTCCGGAAATTTTGTTTCCTGCTTCAATCGAAAACCTTTTTCGGTCCAGTTCAAATCGGACGCGATGAAGAGGTTTACGTAGACTCCGCGATCGTCCTTCCAATAGATGCTGTCGTTGAGTTTTGAAAATTCCTCGACGCCGGTGCCGGTGCAGCACCAGAACGATTTGTCTTCGGTGTTGAAGGTTTTCCAGGTGCCGGGAGTGAGCGAAAGATAGTATTGCGTGGCGCCGGTATCGGGGCGAATGGTGCCGAGGCGATGGTTGAAAAGGGCGCGCTCATAGTAATCGAAGTAGCGCGGATCTCCGGTCCAGGTGTAGAGCTGCCGGGTGAGCTTCATCATGTTGTAGGCGCAGCAACACTCGGCGGTGGCGACGCTGCGTTTCAGCTCCGCGGCAAGCTGGCGCGGCTGCCCGCCCCATTCTTCGTTGTTGCTGGTGCCTCCGGTGACGTAGGCGCGGGCGCTGACGACTTCATACCAGAAATAATCAGCAACGTCGTGGAAGCGCATATCGCCCGATAGTTCGTAGCGGCGGGCGGCTCCGATCACTTGCGGGATGTGGGTGTTGACGTGGAGGCCGCGCAGTTCATCTCGGCGGGAGGCTAAGGGGTTGAAGAAAATCTTTTTCGTAAAGCGATCGCCGACGGTGGCCCAGCGGTGGTCCCCAGTTGCGGCGGCGAGGTTGTAGAGCACCTCATTCATGCCTCCGTATTCGGTGTTCAAAATATCCTGCATATGGGCTTCGGGTTTCGACTTGGTGTAACCGTCGGCCCAGTTTGCCATGCCTTGGAGGACTTGGAGCGCCTGCTTGTTGCCGGTGAGATTGTACATATCGTACATGCCGGCCATGATTTTGTGGACGGTATAAAAAGGCGCCCAGACGGACTTACGAGCATCGAGACGATCGAACCACTCGGTGGGAAAGGCGCTGAGATAGCCGGTCGCGGCCTGACATTTGGCGAGATCGGCGACCATTTCATCTCCCTTGGATTTGATAGCGGCGTCGCCGGTCGAGGCATGGGAAAGGGCGCAGGCCGATAGATAGTGCCCGGTGAAATGGCCGCGCAATTCGCCTTCGCGTCCCGG
>JBEKPC010000127.1:0-15904 GCA_049521155.1 Bryobacteraceae bacterium | reverse complement strand
CCTTCCGAGGCTCAGCAAGTATGCGACCACGTCGGATGCATCTTCGGAAGGAGATTCCGGATCGCCCAAAAACAGCCACGGGTAGGAAGGCATGATCGACTGCGGGACGATATAACGAGGATTGTAGAGATGTACGAGCTGCCAGTCAGGAGTGCGCCGCGCGCCTTCCCGTGCGAGGTCGGGACCGATCCGGCGGGTTCCCCACAATTGCGGAAGATCGTTAGCCGTCTCCCACGCCAAGCTCGGCGGGCCGAATCGGCGGATGTCCGTTGCAAGGTTTCTCACCTGTTGGGAGTGACAATATCCGCAGCCATTTTTCGCATAGATTTCCCGTCCTCTCGATTCCGGGAGAGTAAGTTTGACAGAGGCGCCAGGCGGGGTGGTCCGAATGATTTCGGCATGCAGTAACGTTGCGGGAATGATCCCGAGAGCCACAAACGACACGACGAAAAATAGCAGGCCTGCTCCGAAGGTCGTTGCGTAGGCGGTGTTGATCCAATGGTGGCTGAGCGGCTGCGCTTCGTCAGCATGGGCTGCCACTTTAGCCCGACTTGTTTGTCGTATCGGACCGAGAAGCAGGCTGCCGGCGAAGGTCGCGAATCCGGTGGCGAGCAGTATGCCGTCTATCGAACGGAATAACCAGTAGGGGCGCGAAGCGCGAACCGATTCGAGCCAGGGCAGATGAGCTTGCCACAAGCTGGCTTGCACCAGACCGGCTGCGGTGAGGTCGATCACCATCAGCGCGAGGCCGGTGACGAGAAGCCAATACGAATAGGCGAGCAGGCGCGGATGGAAGCGCACGCCGGATAGTTTTTGCCAGATGTGCGCAAGGCCACCCATTCCCGCAAACGACGCAAATCCAATCATGGCCAGGTGGGAATGTCCGATCACCCAGTCGCTGAAATGAACGTACCGGTTGAATGACATCACCGCCTGCACGGAGCCCTGCACACTCACAATGAGATAGAGAACGATGCTGGTCCAGATGAATCGCAGTGGAACGTCGGAGAAAGCCCGCGATGCCCGCCCAAGCGGGATGGAAAGAAGCAGATTCGCCACCACTAAAATCACGTCGATACCTTGATAGATTGAGGCGACTTCAGCGGTGTGCTGAGCGCCCATCGGCAACGCTGAATACAGATAGTGGTGAATGCCGTTCAATGGATAAACCAGGAAGAGTAGCCAGAATCCGACCATCGAGTAAAAGTGGCTGTAAATCGGACGGCGAGTGACGGCCGGAATGACAAAGTACGCAATCGCGACTCCGAATGGCGTTACGAAAAGTCCCACCGCATCGTGAATCCAAAGTCCGGAAAAAGCAGCACCCATGGCTCCCGGCAGCAGGTTCGGCATGATATTCCCCACAGGGTAGGCGAGTGCCGTGAAAGTGAACCCGCCCAAGATGTACCAACCGGCGACGTAAATCTCCGACGCTCCGCATTTCAAGAACGGCACTACGAATTGCCAAATCAGCAGCACCCACGCGAGCTCGATGACGACGGCGACGAGGAGAGGAAACTCGGCCCATTCGAGAGGTTGATTGATGCCGGCCAAAACCAGAGTCCAGCCGCCGAGTACAGCCACGGCATTCCAGAGAACGAAAATGATCCATCCGAGGCGGAGGCTGGTTACGGGTCGCCTGGTCAGATACGGAACCGCATAATACAGGAATGCTAGAAATAGATTTCCCAGCCAGCCGTAAAGAATCCCTTGGGTATGATCGAAGCGCAGGCGTCCCCAGGTAAGCCACGAGTCCTGTGAAAGGAATTCGGGGGCATGAAATTTGAGAGAGACGGCGAGGCCGAACAGGACCGATACAAGGACACCGGCAAGCGAAGCGTATCCGTGAGCGCGGATCAGACGTTCTTCTATGGGAATTTCGGTCGAAGCATGTTGCATCATCATGGACGAGCGCGGCTCAGATCGACCTTTTAACGAGAGCGCCTCCCCGTGGCGCCGCGGATCAAGTCGTAGCGTATCACGTCGGTTTCGTTCCTGGTCGTCACGATGGTAATCGCGTCGCGTAAACTATAGGCGGATATGACTGGCATCGAGTTAGCCCTGGGGTTGGCGGCGCTGATCGGCATTGCGCTTGGCGTCCTCGGCGGCGGGGGCTCCATCGTAACCATGCCGGTGCTGGTGTATGTGGCGGGTATCGATCCTAAGACGGCCGTCGGGATGTCGCTGGCGATCGTGGGAGGCACGAGTTTAGCCGGCAGCTATCTCCACTATCGCGAGCAAAATTTTCATGGGAAAGCAGCAGGCCTGTTCGGAGCCTCCGGCATCGTCGGCGCATATTTCGGCGCGATGCTCACACACTTAGTGCGATCGTCTGTGTTAATGCTCAGCTTCGCGGGCTTGATGCTGCTGGTCGGTATATTAATGCTGGCCGGGAAACCGAATCGCGGCGGGCGATGCGAATGCCACACGTGGCGTTGTCTAGTCGTGGGAGCCCTGGTAGGATCACTCACTGGTTTTCTAGGCGTCGGCGGTGGTTTTTTGATCCTGCCGGCGCTGGTATTCACCGCGGGTGTTGAGACGAAGAAAGCGATCGGCAGTTCTCTGGCAATCATCGCCTTCAATGCAGCGGCCGGCTTGCTTGGCCAGCTTCGATATATACACATCGATTGGCGGCTGACGCTGCTATTCCTGATCGCCTCCCTGATGGGCATGGCATTCGGACTGGCAATCGTTCGCAGGATTCCTGAACACAATCTCCGCTTGGCGTTTGGGTGCGCTCTGCTCGTGATCGGCGGCTTAATAGCCTACAAGAATTTCTGAGCTATTCCATCAGGTGCTGCATCTGGGTGAAGATCAGGATCACGGCCGGGCCTAACGTCACCAGAATGACGGACGGGAAAATTAGAAAGAATACCGGGAAAATCAGTTTCACGCCGACCTTCCGCGCTTTTTCCTGGGCAATCTGACGGAAACGGATGCGCAGGTAACGAGCGTGCGTCTTGAGCGCCGGTCCGAGACTGGTTCCAAAGCGGTCGGTATCGATCAGCAGATGCGTGAACTTGCGCAGCTCCATGTCCTTGCTGCGCTCGGCGAAGTTGCGCAGTGCTTCGGCGCGGGTGGTGTTGGCGCGCAGCTCCAAATGGAGCTGGGTAAACTCGGCGGCCAGATCCGGATGCGTCCCGCGCAGTCCGCGGCTGGTATCGAGGATCGCGGCGTCGAGCCCTTGTCCCGCTTCGATGGCGAGCACCATGAGGTCGAGCGCGGCGGGAAGTCCGCGACGGATGCGGTCCACGCGCAATTTCACCAGCCGGTCGAGGACGCGATCCGGCAGCAGAAATCCAAAGCCGATGCCGCAGATCGCGGCCAGCGCCAACTGAAAAAAGTCGGCATCGGGCCGGAAGGTCACAGCGGCCCAAATGCCGGCCGCGGCGAGCATGATTGCGGTGGCATACTTAATGCCGAGAAAAATCGAGACGGCGGATGGCCAGCGGTAGCCGGCAATGATGAGCTTTTGGCGCGCCGCGTTGGCCTGCTCAGCCCCGCCCGGCATCGCCTCCCCGATGAGGCGGAAAAGATCGGCGACCGCGGCTTGGGCGCCGGCAAACTCGGGCTGCTCAAGAGCGATTGGCGTGGGGACCGGCGCGATTCCTCCTTCATTGCGGGAGGGACGCAATACGAACACGTATCCGGCTGCGCTGACCGCGGCCAGAACGAAGAAAAACAGTCCGATGAGAAGTTCGGTGTTCATACTTTGATATCCACGATTTTCCGGATGACGAAGTGCGCCAGAATCAGGCAGACCACCGCCGCGGTGATCAGGTTCTTTCCGTAGGGATGGTGATACAAGACCTCCATGTAGCCGGGGCTGACGTACATCATCATCAAGGCGATCACAATCGGCAGGATGGTCAGAATCAAGCCAGTGAGCTTGCCATGCGCGGCGAGCGATCGGATCTCACCTTGAAGGGCGATCGATTCGCGCATGTTTTCCGCCAGCCCGCTCATCACGTCGCTGAGCTTGCCGCCGGTTCGCGAATGCAGCGCCACTGCGGAAATGAAGAGGTTCACTTCGAGCAGCGGCACGCGCTGGCCCAGATTTTCCAGCGCCCGGGTCCACCCGACGCCCAGGTTCGCCTCGGCCGCCGTCTTGCGCATTTCGGTCGAGACCGGGGGGACCGTTTCGCCGGCGATCATATCCATCGATGCCGATAGCGGATAACCGGCGCGCAGCGCGCGCGAGAGGGAATCGAGAACGTCCGGGAAATTTTCAGCGAACTTGCGGAACCGCTTGTTGCGAAGATGCAGGATGTATCCGTAGGGCGCGATGGCCGCCAGGATCGACGCCGCCGCCGCCGGCCAGAAGCCGAGAAATCGATAGAAGATCACGAACGCGATAGCCCCGGCCAGCGCCATGGCGATGGTCACCCGGCCCACCGACCAATCGAGGTCCGCCTGCGCGATGCGGATGCGCAGGATTTCCATGAAGTCGAAACGGGCGAGGACATTGTCCCAGAAATTGATCGTCGAAAGCCGTTCCGTCCGGATCAGTGGACCGGATTCATCGGCGGCGCTAAGCTCACCTTGCTCCGCTTCGGTTTCTTCGGCCCTGGTCTTGAGAAAAGCCATCCAGGATATCGCCACCACGATCGAGGCGAGCAGAAACGTCAGAACGAAAAACGCGAGAATCGAGACGATCAGCATGAAGTTCCTGGTAGTCTGCGGATTAAGGATGCGTGGCGGCGGTCTGCTTTGCGGGCGGCGCGACCACATTCGCGGGCGCATGAACCACGGCGCCGAGCGAAACCGGTCCGCTGGGGCGCGTCTCATCGTCGAGAGGATTGCGCAGAATCAAACGCACGCGCGCTCCCGAATCACCGGCGGCGAGAACATCGGCTTGCGCCGGACCCGCCAGCAGCGTGACCGAGGGCAGAATCGGGCCCTGCGAAGTTCCTTCCGGCGCCAGATTGACGGCCAAAACCTGTAAATCTTCGAGCGCCGTCCGCACCGTGGTTTCCACGCCGGGCTTACCCAGGACTAATTGCACGTCTACTTTTTGTCCGGTGCGCAGCATTCCCATGACTCCGCTGGAATCGGTGACGTGAATGGTGACTGCGCGCATCCCTTCCGGCACGCCTGATCCTCCACCGGATTTCGCCGAAGCGAGGTGCATGTCGGAGATAAGCTCCTCTTCCCCGATGGCGTCAAAAACTGTTTTACCGATCACCTGATCCGGATTTTCGAACGTGCCCTTGGGCGGAGTGACTCCCGGCCACTGGATGGTTTTGACGTCCGCGGCGACAATCACCGCGCCCGATTTCAGTGGATGCGCCGCCACTACTACCGACTTTCCACTGCCCGTGCTGCTGCTGAGTTTATTGACAAAAAGTCCATAAAAAATGCCTGTGGAGACGATGGCGACCACGAATGCGATCCCCAGCAGCTTTAGCATGTTGTTCTTCTTCATAAGTGTCGCCCCGATCCGCCTGAATAATGTTGACGCCACTCACTCCATCGGCTGGTTTCGCCGGATTCTACAGCGCATTAAGATAAAGATATGGATACGCTGAGGATTGCCGGACACGAATTTGGGTCAAGATTGTTTGTCGGCACAGGGAAATACCGTAGTTTTCCCGAAATGGCACGCTGCCATGAGGCCTCCGGCGCAGAGGTGGTAACCGTTGCCGTAAGGCGGGTCAATCTCATGGACCGCACCAAGGAATCGCTGCTCGATCATATCGATCGTTCAAAATTTTTCCTGCTCCCCAATACTGCCGCCTGCTACACGGCGGACGAAGCGATCCGCACGGCGCGCCTGGGCCGCGAGGTGGGATTGTCGAACTGGGTAAAGCTCGAAGTGATCGGCGATGAGAGGACTCTGTTTCCCGATAATGCGGGGCTGCTCGAAGCCACGCGGGTTCTGGTGAAGGAAGGGTTCGTGGTGCTGCCTTATACCAACGACGATCTAGTGAACGCGCGCCGACTGATCGACGCGGGGGCGGCGGCGGTGATGCCGATGGGCGCGCCGATTGGAAGCGGCCTGGGCATCCAGAACCTGACCAATTTACGCATCCTGCGGGAGATGATCACCGATGTTCCACTCATTGTCGATGCCGGCGTGGGCACGGCATCGGATGCGGCGATCGCCATGGAACTCGGCTATGACGGAGTGCTGCTGAACACCGCAATCGCCGCCGCGGAGGATTCGGTGAAGATGGCAATCGCAATGAAGCTTGCGGTCCAGGCGGGGCGCTATGCATTTCTTTCGGGCAGGATGGAAAAGAAACTGTACGCGTCGGCGAGCAGTCCAATGGCGGGGGTAGTGCGCTAACTGGCAGGTAAGCCCGCGACGATGCGCGCGAATTGAAGACACTCAGCGCTCGATTCGGCAGTGGCAATGACCGCCTCGAAACGATCCGTCTGAAACGCAGCCAGGTGCTCCTGCCCTATGCTCACCGTGTGAAGATTCGTTGGGGCGGCTCCGGTACGGCGGAGAATATATACCGAGAATTCCCTGGCGCCGTCGGTGTAGACCAAGTGCAGCGCAGGCTTGCCGTCAACCCCGCACATCTTAGCGTGCTCCAGCCGATAGCCCGCTGGCGCCCATGCAGACGCATCCTGCAACTGATATTTCGCTGCCAGTTTCTGGATCTCCGCCGGATCCGTACGCCAGTGGCGTGGCTGATGCTCCATTACCTCCAGTCGATGATCGAGCGCGGCGTCCGCGTACAAGTGCGGCGGCCGAAGGGCGCGATACCCCAGTACCGCGGCGAACAAAACCAACGCTGCCGCAGCGGCAAACATCCAGCGGTGCGAACGTTCCCGGGCAATCCGGGCGCGGACCGACCTTTCAAGCGCCGTCGCATCCGGTAACGGAGCGGCGAGCGCAGCGGCGAGTCGGGCATCCATCACAACCTGTTGTTCCATCTGCCTGGCGCAACTCCGGCATTGGGAGAGATGGGAATCAAACGCCGCCCGCCTGGCCACTTCGAGTTCCCCCGACAAATGAAGCGGCGCCAAGTCTGCTATATCTCTGCAATTCATCAGCGATCCCTTTGACTGCGCGCTACCGCGGCGATTCCCCGCTCCGGCGCAAGAATCTCGCGCAGCGCTTCTCTCGCGCGGCTCAACCTCGACATTACTGTACCCATCGGAACTGATAATATTTCTGAAATTTCACGGCAGGTGAATCCTTCCACAACGCCGAGTAACAGCACTGTGCGATGGTCGACCGGGAGCGCGCTCAGCGCTTCGGCCATCTCCAATTTCGCCTGTCCCTGGGAACTCGCGCCCGCCGGAATTTGGACCTCTAACGGGACCATCGCCGGCGCGGCGCGAATCTTTCTGCCTTGTCCATAAAACTGGTTCACAAGGATGCGGAACAGCCAGGCATGCGCGCTGGTGCCTGCGCGGAACTGATGGAAACTGCGCCAGGCCTTAAGCAGCGTTTCCTGCGCCAGATCCTCCGCGGCAGGAGTTTCGCCAGTCAGCCGGCGCGCAAAGCGAAGAAGCCGTGGAGCCTCCGGCATCACGATGCGCTCGAATTCACGCTGGGACTCTGACGACACGTTTCCGACGCCAGTATAGCGCCGCCACTGCTCTAATGCTGCAATTGGGCAAGCGCGGCCAGCACTTCCTCGCTGTGCGCGTTGGGATTAACTCCGACGTATACTTTACGGATCACGCCGTTGGGATCGATGAGGAACGTGTTCCGGGCGGCGTAGTTCGGGTTTTGCGCCATCACCGAGCCGTATTCCACGATCGCCTTCTTGTCCGGATCGGCTAGCAGCTTGAACGTCAGGCTTTCCTTGGTGCAGAATTCCTGATGCGAATCGACGTTATCGGCGCTGACGCCGATGATGGCAGTCTTTTTCGCCGTATATTGGGCCAGGTCGCGCTGGAAATTGTGCGCTTCGATGGTGCAGCCTTTGGTCATGTCTTTCGGGTAGAAGTACAACACTACCCACTGACCATGGAAATCCTTCAGGCTGACCGTCTTGCCTTCCTGCGATTGCAGGGTGAAATCGGGAGCTTTGCTGCCTTCGGCCGGTACATCCGCGGCGCTGACGAAGGGCGCTGCACAAAGAATTGCGAGAGAGAGAATGTGTTTCATACCCTGTCAAATGCGCTACGCCGTCAAATTCATCCATGCGGCGAGAATTTTATCTACGCCAGCCAGATGCCGGCAAGGGCGCGCTTGAAATTTCCGCCTAGAATCAGCTCAATGCTTTGATTTGAATAATTTCGCCGGACCAGGCCCTCCGCCAGGTCGTAAATTTTCTGCGCGTAGTCGATTCCGTCCAGGTCATATTTTCGCGGCGAATGCGCCGGCAGATCCCTGCCATCCAGATCGACGTCGCTGCCCACCCCGGCATGCTCCACGCCCACCAGCTTCGCAATGTGGTCGACATGGTCCAGCACGGTTTCAATCGTCGCGGTGGCGCCGGCGCTGACAAAGGCGCGGACCATCGTGACGCCCATTACGCCGCCCTTGGCCGCCATTTTGCGGATCGCGTCATCCGTTTTGCAGCGCGAGCTGTAGGGGACCAGATTGCGGCAGTTTGAATGGGTCACCAGCACCGGCCGGCGGGAAGCTTCAATCGCCTCAAGGGAGGTGCGGTCGGCGCAATGCGAGATGTCGATGGCCATCCCGATCTGATTCATGCGCTCCACAATGGCCGTGCCGTACTTGGTGAGACCGATATCATGCGAATCGGAAGATCCGCCGCCAATTCTGTTCCCGCGATACGTCAACTGCGAGACGCGCTGGCCCAGTGAATAGAAGCGGTCCACATCCTGCACCGTTCGAAAATGCTCCGAGTTCTGCTGGCCGATCACGATGCCGATCTTTCCCAGCGTCTTGGCGCGCGCGAAATCGCCGGAGCTCTCCATGCGCAGAAACTGGGTTGGGCGAGCCGTGATAAACGAATTCCACCGGGTAATGTCCTGCAACGACTCAGCGTAGATATCTCCGCTGGTATATCCGACCGCTGGATGCAGCGCGGTAATCCCCGAGTTCCTCAGGCGCAGAAAATCGGCGCGCTGAAACTGGCCCGGATCGGCGCCCCAGGTCGAAAACTTCCTGTAATTCAGCGTAATCAGGCCCAACATGTCGATCACCGTGGAACGGCGAACGAGATCGATCGTGCGGGCGGAATAAGCCATGTTGCTCTGCGCAAACAGAGAAAAACGGCCAACATTGATCATGGGCGCGGCTAGAGACACCACGGCGCCCCTCAATACAGAACGACGAGAAATCACAAATTTACCACCGGAAGCAGATAGCATACCACGGATCTGTTAACCTGTCGGGACAGTGAATTCACACCCGCCGATCGGCCGAATCCGTTGTTCCAACTAGCCATGCGCCACCGCTTGGAGCGTTACTTCGAATTCGAGCAGCTTGGCACCAACTGGCGCACTGAAATTCTGGCCGGCATGACGACCTTCGTCACCATGGCCTATATCATCTTCGTGAATCCGTCCATCCTTCACGAGGCGGGAATGCCTTTCAAGGCCGTCGTCGCCGCCACCTGCTTTTGTGCGGCCTTTGGAAGCATTATCATGGGGGCGTTCGCCCGCTATCCCATCGCGCTCGCGCCAGGCATGGGCTTGAACGCTTACTTCACCTACACCGTGGTCAAAGGCATGGGCGTCCCCTGGGAGACCGCGCTCGGAGCCGTATTCCTTTCGGGCGTCGCGTTTCTTATTCTCACCCTGCTCGGCATCCGTCAGTTGATCTTTGAAGCGATTCCGCAGGAGCTTTACGCGGCCGTCGCCGCCGGCATTGGACTTTTCATCGCCATCATCGGATTGCAAAACGCCGGTATCATCGTCGCCAGTCCCGCGACCCTTGTCACCCTGGGCAATCTGCGCGACAAGAACACGCTGGTCGCCATCGCCGGGTTGCTGATCATCGCCGCGCTGCTGGTCTGGCGCGTCCGCGGCGCGATGCTGATCGGCATTCTCATGACAACCATTCTTGCCGCGCTTTGCGGTATCACCCATTGGTCGCCTGAAACTTACCGCGTCAGGGATATCTCCGCTACCTTCGCTAAGTTGAATATACGCGCCGCCTGGAACCTCGGTCTGCTTGAAATCGTTTTCGTATTTCTCTTCGTCGATCTCTTCGATAACATCGGCACGCTGGTCGGCGTCGGCAAGAAAGCTGGGCTTTTCGACGATGCGAACCGAATCCCGCGCATCCGCCGCATCCTGCTGGCCGACGCCTCCGCGACCATCGCCGGATCACTCGCCGGCACCTCCACCGTCGTGAGCTATATCGAAAGCGCCGCGGGCGTGGTCGCCGGCGGGCGCAGCGGCGTCACGGCGATCGTCACCGGACTGCTTTTCCTCATGGCGCTCTTCCTCGCACCGCTGGTCGGCGCGGTTCCCGGCGCAGCGACCGCTCCCGCATTGATCATCGTAGGCTCGCTGATGATGTCGCAGGTGAACGAGATTCGCTGGAGCGATCCCATTGTGGCTATTCCGGCTTTTCTTACTCTGGTGACGATTCCGCTGACATTTAGCATCGCCAACGGACTCGCTTTCGGCTTCACGTCTTACGCTCTATTGAAACTTCTCCGAGGCGAGTTTCGGCGAGATCAGTGGCTGGTCTATCTTCTGGCAGCGCTATTCATCGCACGCTTCATTTATCTCGGAAAAGGTTAGCCCCCCAACCCCGCGGACTTGTGACGGTTCCGTCGATTTCCGAGCATTAAGCGTGGTGATGAACGTCCCAGCCTTTGTAGAGGCCAAGCGCCTCCGCGATCGCCGTTCCATAACTGCTGATGTTAACTGCCACGTGATGCTCATAACCGTTGCGGCAAATATAGTGCAGCAGCCGTTGCAAGTCCGGGATCCGGACCACGCCGTAGCCTCCGAAACTATTGAGCGCGTCGCGCGTGATCTCGCCTTCACCCACGTAAGCGCGCATTTTGCCGCTGAGGTCGTCGGTCGAAACGCGGCAAAACGTCAACGGACCAGCCTTCATCCGGCCCACGATGGTACCGAACGTGTTCTCCTTGCCCACCGACCCGGCAATGATCTCCTGAAAATCCATGCGCACGTTTTCGAAGAAATGTTTCGGCAGGTTGGAGCAGTGGAAGATCACACTCTTATCCGGATCGTCGCCGAAGTTGTTGTTCCAGTCGACGATGGCGCTGGGGGTTTCAGAGGCCAGTTGCAGGGCGTACATGCCGATCATCCCGACCATATCCGTTTCGCAGGCGCTGGGTAGAAGATTGTTCGACATCATGCTCATGATGGTGCAGGGCACGACGCCGAAGAACTCCTGCATCGCGGTCCAGCATTGCACCGACGTGCCCGCCAGTTCGTTATCGCGCATCCATTCATCGACCACCACGCCGAACTTGGACATTTTGACAAGAGACGCCGCCGGCGTCGCGCCTCCGTCTACATATTTGCCGATGTTCGAAAGCTTTTCCTTCACGCGCGCGTCGTCGTCCGGAAGGCGTTGGATACGTCCGAAGACTTCGGAGAGATCGAGCGTCTCGACCGTGATGCCCGCATGCTCCATCAGCTTTTCGCTGAAACGGACCGTGTTGAACGCCGCGGGACGCGCGCCCAGCGCTCCGACGCGAGGGCTCTTCAATCCCTTCACCACCCGGCAGGTGGCCGCGAACGTGTCGAGATCGGCACGAAAAGCATCGGAATCGGGCGCAACCGTGTGCTGTTTGGTCAGCGAGTACTTGATCCCGTATTGCCACAGATTATTGCAGGCGGATATCTTCCCGCAGAAGCTATCGCGGCGAGCGCCCATCAGCATTTTCGATGGATCATCAGGGAATGCCTGCAACAGAACCGGCACGTCGAGGCCGGCGAAACGAAGCGTGTTGGCGATGGCACGCTCGTCTCCAAAATTCGGCAGCGCGACTAGGACTCCGTCAATTTCGTCGCGATGTGTTTTAAACAAATCCGCACATTTACGTGCGTCGGCGAGTGTTTCGACGGCCCCGAACTTCGTCTGCTCCGGAGTGAGGCAGACGGCTCCGTAACCGAGCGATGCCAGCACCCGCAAAATTTCAACCCGTCCATCGCGCGCCAATGCGTCAGGGAAAAATCCACGATTGCCAATGATGACGCCCAAGGTGGTCATTTGTTTCCCTTAGGCCGAAACGCGAACACGTACACCGCCCCGACGACAGTGAGCAGTGCTCCCCACCATACCGGCGCGTGCAATTCAGTGAGCACCGTCTGCGGCGGATTCGACCATTCCGCAAGCCCGCTTCCCAAAATCAGGATGCCGTAGACCAACAGCATGACGCCGACGAAGAACCAAACCGGAATAATGTGATGTTTTTCGCTCATATGAATTACCAGAAAATCCATTGAAGAACCAGGAACAGCGCCACGGCGACGCCGGCCCAGAAAATTGGCTTTTGGAACAGTCCGAGGTCGCCCTCGCGCGGGATCGCGGTGACGCCATAGACCAGCCCTGTGAGTTCGCTCTCCGGCTTCGGCTTCGTCATCAAGCTAACGATCACCGTCACCAGCACGCAGATGATCCAGGACCACAGCGCGCGATACATATCCTCCGCCATCGCTTTGGCGTGCGTGGACATCGCGATGATGGATAGCGCTTCAGGGTTGAACTTCACCACCAGAAACATCCCGATAGAGGCTAGCGTTCCGGCCAGCAGTCCTGCGAATCCGCCCGCCTCAGTGGTGCGCTTCCATAACATTCCCAGGATCACCGTTCCGAACAGAGGCGCAATGAAGAAGCTGAACAGCGCCTGCACGTAATCCATAATGCTGGTGAATCCCATCGCCAGATACGCCGCGCCGATGCTGATGATCAAGCCGATAATCGTGCACCAGCGGCCCATGGACACGTAGTGCGCGTCGGGCGCGGCCTTGCGAAGGAAGGGGCGGTAAAGATCGTAGGTCCAGACCGTGGCGAAGGCGCTGACGTTGCCGGCCATGCCCGCCATGAATCCCGCGACCAGCGCGGTGATCCCGAGCCCCAGCAGGCCGGGCCCCATGTATCGCGCCATCATCAGCGGCAAAACATCGTCATAAGTATGCTGGCCCGCCATCGCGGAGCCCGTCGGCACCAGATGCTCCGGCAGCACCGCGAGCCCGATCAAACCGGGAACGATGACGATCAGCGGCACAGCCATTTTAAAAAACGAACCGATCACAGGCGCAAGCTTCGCGGACCGCAAGTCCTTCGCCGCAAGAACGCGCTGCACCACCAGAAAATCGGTGGTCCAATAACCCATCGAAATAATCGCCCCGAGGCCGAAGACGATGCCGGTCCAGTGCATGCCCATCGGATTGTCCTGCGCGCTGCCGAGCGTGCTCCAGGCATGCGTGAAGTCCTGCCCAGGGAAATTTTGTTGAATGCGCGCCACCATGCCTGACCATCCGTGCGTTTCAATCAGACCGAGAATCGGGATGAGCAGCGCTCCAAACCAGATCAGGAAGAATTGCAACACTTCGTTGAAAATAGCCGAAAAAAGGCCTCCCGAAGCTACATAGATGCCGACCGTCAGCGACGAGACCCAGATACTGAAATGGATATTCCATCCCAGTACCACCTTCATCACCACGGCCATGGCGTACATGTTCACGCCCGACATAAGGATCGTCATCAGAGCGAACGAAATGGCGCTGAGACAGCTCGCCGCCGGCCCGTAGCGCAGTTGCAGATAACCCGGAACGGAATGCGTTTTCGAGATGTAATAGAACGGCATCATCACGATGCCCAGGAACAGCATCGCGGGGATCGCGCCGATCCAATACCAGTGCGCCGCGAGGATGCCGTACTGATACGAAGCGCCCGCCCAGCCGAGCAGCTCAAGCGAACCGAGATTCGCGGAAAGAAAGCTCAACCCCGCGACCCAGGCCGTCATCTCCCGGCCGGCCATGAAAAAATCTTCGCCGCTGGTGGCGAATCGCTTCAGATAGAAGCCGATCACCAGCACCATGACGAAGTAGAGGACGATGATCGCCAGATCAACGGGCGTAAGCAAGATCATGCGTTCCGTAGTCATTTATTTGCGCCGCCTCTTTTCTGTCTGGCCGTAACTCGTGTGGTACCGATCAAACCATTTCTTCACTTCCTCCGCCGGCAAAGGCTTTGGATCGCCCTTCAGCAGCGCGAGGTGGCACGTGTGCGCCACGTCTTCCAACATGACCGCGGCCTTCAGAGCGTCGCGAGGCGTTTTGCCGACAGCGAACGCTCCATGATGCGCCAGCAGCACAGCCGGCGACTTGCCGATGTGTTCAAGAATCGCCTGCCCGATGTTGTCGTCCTGATTATCGATATAAGGGATGCAGGGAATTTCGCCGCCGAACTCATCGGCAATAGCGGTAAGATATGCGGGAATTGATCGCCCCAGCAGCGCGAAACTGGTCGCGTAGTTGGAGTGAGTGTGAATCACGCCGCCGATATCGGGACGATGCTTGTATAGATAAAGATGATGCGGCAGGTCGACCGAGGGCTTCCACTTGCCATCGATCACTTTCCCCGCGAGATCGGTAACCACCATGTCGGACGGACGCATCTTGTCGTAATCCATGCCGCTGGGTTTGATGACGACGAGTCCCCGCGCCCGGTCGATTCCACTCGCGTTGCCGCTGTGCATCGTGACCAGTCCCGCGCGAAAGATGCCCTGGTTCGCTTCCCAGACGGCTTTTCGTAAACCCTTCATGCCTTCAGCGTCACGGTCACGATCGACATCGCCGGCACATCGAGACGCAGGCGGCCGTTCTCCACGACGACTGAATAGGGCTTCGTCGTGATCTTGTCGGGATCGTCGAAGCTGTTATACGCGTTCATATCGGCATGGTGGAGGATCTGCGCCGTGGCACTGATTGGCGTCGCGCCCGTGAAGGAGCAATCGGCGTGCACGTCGGTCGAGGTTTGCGGATTCACCAGGCTGACCACGACATCGCTTCCATTGCGCGACGCGGAGATCGAAAGATCGAGCGCATCCGTACTCTCTTTTTCGGTCCGCACCGCTGTCTTCAAACGATGCGCCTTGAACATCATGAACGCATAGTAAGTAGTGGTGCGCACACAGCGGCGCCCCTGCGGACCATCGGTCAGCAGCATCGAATGCAGCACATTCACGATCTGCGCGATGTTGCACATGTACAGCTTGTCGGCCTGCCGGTTGAACATGTTCAACCCAAGCCCGGCGGCCACGGCGCCGCGCATCGTGATCTGCTGCCAAAGCTTGCCGTAATTTTTCTCTTCTTCAGGCAGCATGCGATCCCACACGCCCCATTCGTCCAGCATCAGATTCATCGCGCGC
Source organism: Bryobacteraceae bacterium (assembly GCA_049521155.1). Classification (GTDB taxonomy): domain Bacteria; phylum Acidobacteriota; class Terriglobia; order Bryobacterales; family Bryobacteraceae; genus Palsa-187. The sequence goes on along the minus strand of JBEKPC010000127.1, from coordinate 662 downwards.
TTAGGCTCCGGCTCGAACCCGTCGAGGATGGCGCGCTCCTGTATGATGGCGTTTTCCACCCGTTGGAACATCGCCATTTGCGTGTTCATGGTGTCGGCAGTGAATTGCGTCGGCTCGATTTTGGAATTTTCGTAGAAGTGCATCGCGAACCCATCGGGAATGCGCCCGCCGGTGTTCTGCGTAAGGAATTTTCGCGACCAGTTGACGTCGTTCCCATTCGGGCCGCACGCAATCAGAAATAACTTCGTGCCACCCCAATTGCGCAAATAACCGGAGAACTGGCGGAACTCGTCGGCATAATGCTCCGGCACCATGCGCCCGCCGCATCCCCAGTTTTCATTGCCGACGCCCCAGTAGCGGACGCCGAAAGGCTCGGGCGATCCATTCGCGGCGCGCTCGTCCGAGAGCGTGCTGCCGCCGGGATAGTTGCAATACTCCACCCAATCGCGCAGCTCAGCCGGCGTGCCGCTACCGACGTTCCCCGCCAGATAAGGCTCGGCGCCGATTTTCTTGCACAGCCCGATGAACTCATGCACGCCGAAGCTGTTGTCCTCGACATACTCGCCCCAGTGCATGTTCACACGCCGCGGACGCTTCGCGCCAATGCCGTCCCGCCAATGATAATCGTCGGCGAAGCAGCCGCCGGGCCAGCGCAGCACGGG
>JBEKPC010000126.1:0-16207 GCA_049521155.1 Bryobacteraceae bacterium | reverse complement strand
CCGCGCAGATCGAGCGGCTGATCGCGGTTGCCTCGGAGGAAGGCGCCAGATTGGCACTCGCCAACACGTTGGTCGCCGCAATCGGGCCTGTCGTGGGAGACACGCTGCGCCGGCACGGGATGTTAAAGACCGCCTAGCGGAGTGATACGAAGCGCGTGAAGGGAGCCTTCGGCGCGACGTCGGCCACTTCGGGATCGTGATTGCGCTTGCGAACGCTGGTAACGATCCAGCGGACACCTTCATAGCTGCGCCAATAAACATTGTTGCGGACGATGTCGTTGCGCATGCTCAGGATCTCGCGCCGCACGAAGCGCTGCCCCGCCCTGCCATGGACCGGAAGCGTGTCCATCTCCTCGCTGTCGGTCGAAAGCCGCGGTGTTTCGCTATCGCGCAAGCGCATCACGGCCAGCCTCTTATCCGTATTCATCAGGTCGCCCGTGCCATTGCGCGTCACCGCCGGAACGTCGCTCCGCTCAGCCCAGTCGAGCGCCTCTACATAGGAAGTAAACGCCAGGTCATTCGAGATCTTGTCGCGCTCCTGATCGATATTGGAATCGATGCGATGGGTCATCGCCGAACCATGGTGCATGTAGGCAAAATCGATGTCCCGCGTCGCCGCCCCCACCCAGACATCCTGTCCCTCCCACGTCTCCGGCTGTTTCCAGATGCGGATGTGATGGCGCTTCGACATGTCGTTCAGATCCTTCTGCCATGACATATCCGCCTCCTCATCGTCCAGCAGCAGCCGCGTCATGGGAAAGGAATTGCTCGATCGCCCTTCGACGAATGCCCGCACGCCTGACAGACGGGAATGCATATTGCACGGCGCGGCCTCAGCCCATCCTGCCGCGTGGAACGCCGCGCTGATCTGTTCCCGCGAACCGACGAACATCAAATTGATCAGATCCGATGGCCGGTGGTTCGAAGGATTGGTCGTCCGGTTCGGAATCGCCGCCAGCTCAGCGTTCAGCGCCTCGCGCTCCGTCTCCGTCAACCGCCTCGGAGCGTCTTCGGGTTCCTGCTGCGCCCGCGCCGGCAGCGCCTCGGTCAGCTTCAGCGACAATTCGACGCCGGGCTTGAAGTACAGCTCCGGTTCGGGAACATGCACCACCAGCGTCTTAATTGCCCAAGCCGCCAGCTCCGCATGCACGTCCAGCATCAGCGCCATTCGGATGTATCCACTGAAGCGATACCCCACGCTCGATGTCATGCGCATCGCGTTGATCTCGCCGTTTTTGTCCACCCGCTCGTGTCCGTTGTCGACCGCGATCACGCGCGCCGAAAGCGGGAGCGTCTCGTCGTCCGGCAGAATGATCTCGGTAAATTCGAGCGACATTCCCGCCGTCTCGTGCAAAATTCCCAGCCCCACCCGCCGTACCGATTTGACCGTGCCGGTGAGAATACTTCCGGCGGGCAGCAACAGTTCACCTCCGACGCGAACCGGTGCAATCAGTACGGCGCTGACGGGGGAGCCAGCTTTGCTTGCGTATGAACCTACTGTGCTCGTCAACCGGATTTCGAGGCGTGTGCCTGCGGGCACTTCGCGAATCGTCAGCAACCCGGCGGAACAGAGCAAGTAAGCCAGCAAGCCCATGTAGCACATGATAGGCCATTTCGATCCGATCCGCCCTCAAATTTTCTTAATGGAGTTTTCTTAACGAGAAGTCCAGCCGCCGTCGATCAAAATATCCGTCCCCGTAATGAACCCCGCGCCTTCCGAACACAGATACAGCGCCAGCTTCCCGATCTCCTCCGGGTCGCCCCAGCGCCCCAAAGGCACGTTCGACATGAACTGCTGGTTCAGCTCCGGATTGTTGATTAACCCCTGGTTCATCTCCGTCGCAAACGGCCCCGGACTGATCGCGACCACCGTAATGCCATCCCCGGCCAATTCCTGCGCCAGCGCGCGCGTCACTCCCAGCAACGCCGCCTTGCTCGCTGAATAAGCCGTTCGGCCGGGAAGCGAAATATGGCTCATAATCGACCCCAGATTTATGATGCGCCCGTATCCGCGTCCCCGCATCATCGGGATGAAGGACCGGCAGACCAGAAACACCGACGTCAGGTTCGTGTCGAGCACCATGTTCCATTCGTCCAGCGTGTACTCGACCAGCGGTTTGCGGATATTCATCCCTGCGTTGTTGATCAGGATGTCGACGTGTCCGAACTGCTCCCGCACTGCGTTTTCCAGCGCGCGCACCTGCGTCTCATCGGTAATATCGGCGACGAAAACGGCCGCGTCGGCTCCGGCCTTTGCGGCAGTCTCGTCAAGCTGTGCGCGATCGCGTCCCACTAGCGCTAGTTTCGCGCCCGCCGCGCCTAGCTCGATCGCCATAGCTCGGCCCAACCCGCGGCTAGCCCCGGTGACGACCGCAACCCGCCCATCCAACGATATTTTGCTCATCGAACCAGTGTACAGAACCGCCATGCGTCAGCATGCGGGCCCCGTCTGATCTAGTTCGGAAACCGCCGTGCAAACGTTTCCAAGCCGATCTTATCCACTGTGTCTTTCGCCCGCACATAGGCAGCCGGATCCGGCAGCGGACCAATGAGCACCCGGAAAATCTTTTCGCTGGGACCGGGAGCTACAAACGACGCCAATCCCCGCTTGCGCAGTCCTTCCGCGAAAATCACCGCAACACCTTTTTCCACCGCTCCCATCTGGATGTAGACGGATCCATTTTTCGGCTCCGCGAAAAGGGGCGGCTCAGGCGCAGGTTCCTGGTTCAAAACAATGGGCGGCGGATCAGGTTCGCGCACCACCGTGACACCCGTGACCGCAGGGACCGGCTTGGGCGACATCGACTTGCCCGCCAGGTACGACACGGCGATGCAAATCATCAGCAGGATCGTGAAAACGAATAGCAGGCTCGCGATTTGCCTTTGCCCGAGAATAAACTCGAACTCCTCCGAAGCGGCAGGCGCAAGCTGTTCTTCCATAAAAGAGGCAGCCCCCGGTAAAGGGACAGCGGAAGGTGTAGGCTCGGCAGCCGGCTCTTCCGATCGATGTTGAAGATCCAAAATGCTGAACATCAACCGTTTCTATCGGCGGAGCTAAGGCTTTTCAATAGCCCTTACCGGGTCTTCTTCTTATCCGGATCCGGAATTCCGTGCAGGATGCGTGCCCGCGCTTCCATTTTTGCCGCGTCGGATTTCTTATGCATCCTCTTCAGTAGCGCCGTATATTGATCGAGCGTCTCCGCCAGTTGCGGCGGCGGCGGATCGCTGGGATTCAACACCGGCTTGCGCGCCGCCACGAAACCTTTCTTATCCAGCAGCGCGATCGATAACTTATACAGAGACTCTGCCTCCGGATTGTGATTACGGTCGGCCAGCAGCGCCGCCAGCGAATTCAGGCTCGCCACGGTGTCCAATTCCTTGGCCGATAACATCCCGCGATAGAGCGGTTCCGCATCCGTTTGCCGTCCTTGCGCCGCGTAAACCTGCGCCACCGCGTTCAGCGTGGCTTGCGTGTCGGCGCTATTTTCTCCGTGCGCTTTAGTGCGGATATAGAGCGCCCGCTCATAGCAATAGCTGGCTTCCGGATACCGCTTTTGCCCGAAATAAAGTTTACCCAGATCTTCCAGTGTCCCCGCCACTTCCACCGTCGACGGTCCATAGGCGCTCTCCCGAACCGATAAAGCCCGCCGCCATGCCGTCTCCGCATCGTTCTGCCGGTGCATATTGTCGTACGCCGTAGCCAGCCCGTCGAGCGACGGCAGCAGATCCGAGCTGGTCACCCCGGACGTCTTTTCGAGAATCTTCACCGCCCGGTCAAATAGTGGCTCAGCCGAGGAAAACTGTTTCTGGATCAGCAGCAACTCGCCCACTGCCTCCAGCTCCGGCGCCAGTTCCGCCGCGTCCGGACCCTTTATGTTCTCCACGGTCGCGACCGCGCGTCGCGCGTACTGTTCAGCCAGCGGATATTTTTCCTGCGTTTCCGAAATCCGCGTCAGCTTTTCGAGCGGTCCCACCACCGCCAGATCCTGCTTGCCCTTCGCCGTCTCCATGATCTGCAACGACCGCTCGTAATAAGAGGTCGCCTGCTGATACTTCATTTGCGCGAAACTCACCCGCCCCAGATCGTTCAGATCGCTCGCCAGCTCCGGATTATTCAACCCCAGCGCGTGTTCCCTCTCTTCGAGCAGCCGTAGATAGAGCTTCTCCGCCTCGTCATAGCGGCTCTGCGCGCACAGAATTTCGGCCGTATCCTGCCACTCCTTCGCCTGCTTGGCGTCAAACGGCCCGATGCCTCGGCTGGGAGTGATCACATCGCCCGGCAGGCTGGGCAGATTCGGCTTATTGTCCGTCTTCTGGGCGTTCAAATACCCAATACCCAACAAGGCAATCAAAACAGCCGGCACGAGTCTCATAGAGGGGTGATCGGCGGAAGGGGCCTTAGACCGTAGGGGGCCGCCCAAAAAAGTACTCGACGGCGGCTCGTACTCCTGCCACCTGGCCCCCCCACGTGCGGTTCAGTTAGCAGGACCCGGGTAGACCGCCCCATTAGGCGATCCCTGATATGTCCCCAGTATGTTCCCATTTAAGGTGTCGAGGATGACAACTTTGCCCAATGCACTGTTGAACCACATCGTCGAACCATCTTGAGACATTCGAATTAAGACTGCGGAGCCCGTGGCAAGACCAGAGCTGAACGAATTGGTCACTTGGCGTGTGGTGAGGTTGAAGACCGAGAGATTAGGCCCCACATTCCAAAAGAGCCGGGTACCGTCCGGGTGGATGAACACCGAGCCGATGCCGGAGTAACCAGTGCTCACCCCCGGCGGCTCCAGCGATGCCGTGAGATCGGCCGTGCCGCTGAGCATATCGTAGTAAGAAACCACCGCGCCCGAATTACTGTTCTGAATAAGATATGCGGTCAGCCCGTCCGGAGCCATCAGCACCGATGTGGGAGCGTATTTCAGCAGCAGCGTGGAGGTCAGCGTTCGGCCGACAGCGTCGAAGACGAGCAGCGTTCCATTATTGCCAGCCGAATCCGGCGTGTAATAGCTGACGGCGTAGAGGGCGTTCAGGCCGCTGCTGGTGAACACCACTCCCACAGGGACGGTATTGTTCGGATCGAGTGACGGAGTGGGGATGGTAGCCAACACGCTCTGGGCCCCGAGGTCGCAGATCGAGATCTCATTCACCGTTCCGCCGTGAGCCGTCCAGACTTCATTGGCGGGGCCCGTCGCTGTTGGACGGACTCCGAAGGCCCGCGCCTGCGGAGGGAGCGTAACCGAGCTTGTCATTGCGAAAGTCGTCAAGTCGAATTCTACAATGTTATAGCTCAAGCCATCGAACATGATCATTTGAGGGTCCACCGGGGCGGCCGGTTGTACCACCGTCAGCCCTGGGTGAGCCCCTCGCACGAATGGTAATGGGCTGTACACGGGTAAGTTATGAATGGCGTTAGGAGCAATGGAGTAAAACTCCTTTTCCGCTTGGTCAATGGCCCCAATGTCTTCGGCAGCCGATTCACTGATTGGATGGCAGTTGGTCACTAGGCTGTTGATTGTCTCGATGGGGCCAAGACTAATCGAACATGCATTGGCCATGAATAGGAAGGACTTACTCCCATCGGGGTTCTCGATGATCTCCCAGCTAAAATTAACCTCGTGGATAATAGTGTCTCCCGGTATCCGCTCGGTGGACGTAATGTCGGACTGGTTAGACGCGAAGTCTAGGATGATGGAGCCTGCCTCCACTTGGGCCGACAGCCGATACCCGAGCAGCAGAAAGACGGAGAGGAACTTCATTGCAGCACCACCGTCTGACCCAGCCAACTGGAGTTCAGCAGGATTCCGTTCGCCGCCAGACCGTTGGTGAATGAGACCGCATTATTCACTCCGAGTGTTCCGACCACCAAGTTAGCGTAAGATCCATCGATAATCCCATAGGTCGGGGGCAGGTTCGCCAAAGTGTCCGCGGAAATTGTGAAGGCGTTGGCTCCCGGCGGGGCAAGGCACTGTACTTCCACGGTGGAATTCGTGACAGCCGCGTAGGCATAAAGCAGAATTGCCGTGGGCGCCGCGGCATCCCCGGGAGTAAACGCGAGAGCCAGGGGAGTGCTGCGCGGCACTACGATGATTGCACTGGGCCGCGTCCAGGCAGGCGGCGGCTCGGGATTCAGAGGGATCGCCATTTGGTTCGCGCCTCCAGGATCGATAGTGAAACTCCCATTGGCGCCCAGGAGATTCTGGCCAATAGTGGATGAGTTGAGCGTCCCGCCCATGGTGCTCGAATAGAACGGAAGAGTGTTGGGGATGGAAAGAGACTGCGTGCCGTTATTGTACGTCTGATTTGGCTGCGGACTAAGGCTGGCGCTCGCGGGCAGAGCTCCGCGGAGGCTCTTGGCGTAGTAAGAGTCGCCAGAGGTCTGATGAACCAGACAGGTGCCGGGCGGCGGAAAGGACATATAGGGATCGAAGCTGTAGGGCGAAGCGGGCCGCGTGTAGAACCGCGTGTAGAGCTTATCGACAGTCTTGAGGATAGCGGGGGATGTATTGATATTTTCCACGGTGTCCACTCGCTCCAGGTCTATGAACGCCTGCGTCCCCGCAGTCCGCACCAGCGTCGAAAGCGGATTGCCCGGATCGCTGCACGACATCGCTCCCGGCGCGGCGATCGCCATCGTCGTAGTATTCGAAACCGCACCCCCGGCGTTAATCAACACCGGTACCCAGCAACCGAGAGGAACATTCGCGGGCAGCGTCGCCACGATCTGATCGAGCCCGGAACAACACGGCGCGCGCCCCGAATAAAGGTTCGCCGCAATCTGGCCTCCGATGGTGATCGTCACCGGCGTCGCGACGTTCCCAGCCGTCGGCGCGACGTTATCGGGAAACGTGACCGGCCCCAACCCCGTGCCCCAAATCACAATGCTTTGCCCCGGCGCGGCGGGAGTCACCAGCGAATTGAGCGGCTCATTGCTCCCGCTGATAAAGTTCTGCACGATCCCCGGCCCATACCCGCCGCTCGAAACCGCGAAAACGCCCGGCGCTGAGTTGGCAATCTGGATGGTGGTAGCGTTACTCTTTGTACCTTGATAAATCGCCCGCAAGGTAGCAAGACCCGGCGTCACCGTAGACGGCATCACCGCGTTAATCTGCCCCGCCGAGACGAATATCGGGTACGCCTGCGTGGTAACTCCACTCTGCGTAACGCTGATCGAAACTCCATTAAAGGTCGTGGCCAGAGGAAACGCGGACACCGACTGACCAGTAACGGGACCCAGATTCTCGCCAAAAACGGTGAATATGCTGCCAAGGGCAATAGGAGCATTCGGCAGACCGAAAGGCGCAAAGGAAGCCGCGTTGACCGTCTGGCGGGAATAAATCACCGGCTGCTGCGCGAACAAAGCGCCAATCGACAGGATCAGCAGGAAGACGAGCATGATATAAACTATCACGAAAACGAATACAAGAAGCTATTCCGCACCAACTCCGCAATCTCCTCTGCGGTAAACCCAAACTCCCGCCGCGCCAATTCATACTCCCCCGTCAGGGAACACTCGAACAACGCCGGATCGTCCGTATTGAGAATAATCGGTACCCCCGCGTCATACAGCCTCCGCACCGGATGCTCCGCCAGTGACGCCACCGCGCCCGTCCGCACATTGCTCGTGATACAAATCTCCAGCGGAATATTCTTCTCCCTTAAATGCTCCATTAATAAAGGATCGTCGACCGCCCGAATCCCATGCCCGATCCGTTCCGCGCCGATCTCCAGCGCCTCCCACACACTCTGCGCATCGGTCGTCTCGCCGGCGTGGCACAACAACCGCAACCCCCGCTCCCGAGCCTCCCGATACAACCCCTCATACCACCGCGCCGGCCCACCCGCCTCAAATCCGCCCAGTCCGATCGCCACCACTCCCTCGTTCACCAGCTCCGCCGCCAGATCGAAAACCGGTTTCGCCGCATGCACCCCGAACTGCCGCGTGGCGTCGAGAATCCAGCGCACCCGCACCTTGCTCAAGCCAGCCTCGCGCTGCACGGCCTCGTAAATCGGCACAAAGTCCTGCTGCTTCCAGACAATGACGCCAGCCGAAATTGTGACTTCCGCATACACCACGCCTTCCGCCGCCAGCTTCTCAAACAACCTCCGCGCGATCAGCCCGTAGTGCTCCGGCGAATTGAGCTTCCGGTTCACCCATATATAGCTCCGGATAAACCCCTCGAAGTCCGTGTAAGCCGTCGCGCGCGCAATCTCCTGGCGAGTCAGCGAAGGATCCAACTCCAGCAGCGTATCAACCTCAACTGACCCCTCCAAATGCAAATGCAACTCCGCCACAGGCCCCATTCCTGCGAAGTTAACACGCGCCGCGCTGCCAGCGATAGCGATGCGCCCGACGCTTCCGCATCGCTACCGGCCGTGACCACAGGGAGCGGTGTCAATGACGTTTTCGAGAGGGTCGGCATCCAACCGCTTCGAACCCCTGTAAGCAATGACATACTAACTGTCATGCATGCTTCCGAGCTAGAAGCAATATTAGAAGGCCGCCACCACGATCCTTTTGCCGTCCTCGGCCCCCACGACCTGGAAATCCGCGCCTGGCTCCCGCAAGCCGCCGAAGCCTCCCTGGTCATCGCCGGCGAATTGACAAAGATGGAGTGCGTCCACCCCTCCGGCTTCTACCTGGCCATCCTCGACACTCCCGCCAACCACTATCGCATCCGCATTAAACTCTACTCCGGCGAATCTCTGGAATTCGAAGACCCCTACCGCTTCCCTCCCCTGCTCACCGCCTTCGAACTGCACCTCCACGGCGAAGGCACCAACCACGAAGCTTATCGAACCCTCGGCGCGCATCCCGTCACTTGCGAAAACGTCGCCGGCGTACGCTTTGCGGTCTGGGCGCCCAACGCCCAAGTCGTCAGCGTGCTCGGCGATTTCAACGGCTGGGACCGCACCCGCCATCCCATGCGCCTGCGTGACGGAGGCATCTGGGAAATCTTCATGCCCGCGCTCGAACCCGGCGCGCACTATAAATATTCGGTGCTCTCCCCGCACGGCGCCGAGCAGTTCAAGTGCGACCCCTACGGCTTCTATGCCGAGGTCCCTCCCAAAACCGCCTCCATCGTCTGGGGCCTCTCGAATCACACCTGGCAGGACGAAGCCTGGATGACCGCGCGTCCCCAGCGCCAGTGGCTTCGCGAACCCGTCTCCATCTACGAAGTGCATCTGGAATCCTGGATGAGGGGCCCCGAAAATCAACCCCTAACCTATCGCGAATTCGCCCGTCATCTGGTCGATTACGCCAAGCAGATGGGCTACACCCACCTCGAATTGATGCCCGTCATGGAGCATCCTTTTTCAGGCTCCTGGGGCTATCAGGTCACCGGCTATTTCGCCCCCACCTCGCGCTTCGGCACTCCGGACGACTTCCGCTATTTCGTCGACGCCTGCCACCAGGCCGGCCTCGGCGTAATTCTCGACTGGGTTCCCGCCCACTTCCCCAAAGATGTGCATGGTCTCTATCGTTTCGATGGCACCGCGCTCTACGAACATCAGGATCCGCGCGAAGGCGAGCACCGCGATTGGGGAACGCTCATCTTCAACTTCGGCCGCAACGAAGTCCGCGAATTTCTTCTTTCGAACGCGCTCTATTGGCTCAAGGAATTTCACATCGATGGCCTTCGCGTCGATGCCGTCGCATCCATGCTTTATCGCGACTATTCGCGCCAGCCCGGCGAATGGCTCCCTAACAAATTCGGTGGCCGCGAGAATCTCGAAGCCATCGATTTTATTCATCGATTCAATCAGTTAGCCCATCAGGAACCCGGCGCCATTACCATCGCCGAGGAGTCCACCTCCTGGCCCGGCGTCTCCCGGCCAGTCTATGCGAACGGCCTCGGCTTCACCATGAAATGGAACATGGGCTGGATGCACGACATGCTCGATTACTTCGAAAAAGACTCGGTTTTTCGGAAGTATCATCAATCGAATATTACGTTTAGCATGTTGTACGCCTTCACCGAAAACTTCGTCCTGCCCATCTCCCACGACGAAGTTGTGCATTTGAAAAAGTCTTTAGTTTCCAAAATGCCGGGCGATGAATGGCAGCGCTTCGCGAACGTAAGGGCTTTCCTTGCTTACATGTACGGACACCCCGGCAAGAAACTTCTGTTCATGGGTTGCGAATTCGGACAAACAGAAGAATGGAATGAAAACGTCAGCCTCCCGTGGCATCTGCTGCAATATCCGGTGCACTCGAAATTGCAGACCATGGTGAAGGAACTCAACTGGTTTTATCGCCGTGAAGCCGCTTTGAATCAAGTGGATGACGATTATTCCGGTTTCGAATGGATCGATTTCCGGGACGCCGAGGCGAGCGCGATTTCGTTTCTCCGCTATTCCCGGAATCGCGAGGAATTCCTGGTTTTCTGCTGCAATTTCACGCCGGTGCCGCGGCATAACTACCGTGTTGGCGTGCCTTTACAAGGTCGCTACGCCGAAATTTTCAACACCGATTCAGAGATTTTCGGCGGCTCGAACATGGGAAATGACGGAGAAGTCTGGGCCGACGAAACTTCCTCCCACGGACGTCCCGCCAGTTTGAGCATTACGCTCCCACCGCTCGCAGTGGTGGTTTTTAAGGCGATTTAAGGCCTCTTACACGCGTGTTTTCTACCATAAAACGCGCTCTAATGCCTCACAAAAAAAGAACTCGCCCCACATTACCGATTCGTCCACGCCCAATCCCTTATGGACGTGATATACCCCGCCTTTGAGAATTCCTTCCCACTTTGGATCGGATTTCGCCAGATGCTTTTCGCATAACGACCGCAGGATCTGCACCGCGGTCGACCAATACAAATGACCCTTCATGGAATCCGGAGCCAACCGGCACAAACGCAACAAACCTGCTGCGGCGATAGCCGCTGACGAAGTATCGAGCAGCGTGCGATTCTCCGCCGGCGCGTTGAAATCCCACGGCGGAACACCGTCGGCCGGACAATGCGTGATGTAGTAATCGGCGCAATCCTCCGCCGTTCCGAGGAAATGCGGATCGCGGCTGTATTCGTAGCAAGTGGTGAAGCCGTAGAGAGCCCAGGACAAGCCGCGCGACCAGCAGGAATCGCCGCGATAGCCCTGATGCGTGGTCTGGCGCAAGAATTCGCCGGTATCGGTATCGAAAATTCCCTCATGCGCAGTGGATCCGTCGCCGCGAACCAGCACCCGCCGCGTGGTCAGCGAATGGCGCAACGCGACATCGCGCAACCGCCGGTCCCCGGTCTCGCGAGCCGCATAAAAAATGATCCCGACGTTCATCATAATGTCGATGAACAGCGAGTTATCGGCCACGAAAGACCGCAAATATTGGCCCTTATCTTTAAACCGCATGGCCAGCGTGCGTCCGGCCTGGATCAGCACTTCGCGATGCGCCGGGTCCTTCGAAAGACGGTACCAGCGATAGTATGTCGAAAGGAATAGAAAACCCAGATCGTGTACATCGCGGTCGTGCTTGCGTTCTTCGAGAGGCGTGGTGTAGCGGATGGCTTGCTCCAGCCAGTACTTGGCGTCGGCGGAATCGGCCGGCGCGTGCTTCTGGAAAATCCACATCATTCCCGGCAGAAAGCCGTCGCACCAATGGGTCCAGGCGGGACCTTCATGCTTCCATTTGCCGTTCTGCGTATAGAGCGGATAGAACAATGGATGTTTCTCCACCAGCTTCCGCACCTGCTTTTGCGCAAAGCTGAAGGACTGCTCGAAGAGGTCTCCGGTTTCGCTCGAAAGATGAATCACTTTATTTAGGTTCTCCAGATCATGATACAGCCGCGCGCGAGGCGGCGTTGCGAGGCGCTGAGCGGGATCAGCCCTTCGCCCAGCGATAACCGCGTCACCCCACCCCGGTTCGGCTGAACGATGCCGACGACGCTGGTGAGAATTCCCTGCATCCGGGCCAGGATCCCCGGCGCCTCGATTTCAGGAAAGGACAGGCCCAGCAGCGAGAAGTTGTCCCGTCTCTCCAGACGCGTAATGCGGCCGGTCGCCGTCGCGCCCTTCGGAATCACAAGCTGACCTTTTTGTTTGACGTCCCGATCCACGCGGGCATGCACCTGGTCGCCGATCGCGGCGGTCCGCAGATCGATATCTTCGGTCAGCACCAGCCCGACCTCGATGCCGGCGGGTAGATCGAATTCGCGGATGGGAACCGGCGCGGCGTCAGATTTGGCGCCAGGAGCATCATCGAACGTGATCACCGATTCGCCGGAGAACTGGCGGCAAGCAGTGAACTTCACATGGTTCTGATTTTCGCTGCCGTTCAAATCGTGCATGGTGAGCTGGCTTTCGGCGGGCAGCAGAAAATCGCCGTCGCCGATGCGCGCCACGGCATAGTCGATTTCATCCTCGGTGGAAGAGAGCAGCAGCACCGCCGGAAGGTCATCGGCGATCACCTCGATACGCTCGATATCGAAGGTCGCCGGGTCGGCATAAAACGACCCGTGATAGGCGACGATAGCGCTAGCCGCCGCGACCCGAATGCGGTATCCGGAAAGCATCTGCGGCACGCTGTAATCGAATCGAATGGCTTTTTTCCCGTGGAAAACCTCCTCGCCCAAATAACGAAAGGTGGCGGCGCGGCCTTCAAACAGGGCCTGCGCATGGGTACTGAAATTTCCGTTTCCAATCGCGCCTCTGGGCACCAGCTTGGTGACGTCGGAATCCTCAAACTTTTTCGACCCCGGCCACGCGAACATCTCCCGCCCGTCCACCAGAGCCACTTCGAGGCGCAGCGTATCGACCACCTTTAACTTGTTCGTGGTCTTTGCGCGGGACGAACGCTCGATGGTCTCGACGCAAGTGTAGTTGGGTTGATGCTCCAGATTGAAGATCATCCTCGTGCGAATCTTCGACAGCGCATCAAGATCCGGCGAAAGCGGCGTCTGCGCGCGCAAGGAAAACACCGCCAGCAGGATCGCAACTTTACGCATCGTCTCCCATTATATGTAGGGCGGACGCTGCGCCCTAGGCGTCAGCCGGCGCGCCACATGCTAGCATCGATACTGAATGCCAGCGAAGATTATCATCAACAACAACGGCTCGATTAAGGTCGAGGGCGAGTTTTCGATTCACGACGCGGAGGGAAAGCCCTTCGATCTGGCTGGACGGACGAGCATCGGATTGTGCCGCTGCGGCCAATCCCTGAACAAGCCTTTCTGCGATGGCTCCCATCGGACCGCCAACTTCGAATCGGTGTGTCCGGCGAGGGAGCTACCCGCTCCGAAACCTAAGATCTAGGTCAGCAGCATCCCCTGACTTCACGCCAAGGGGTTATAACCCCGTCCCGTGGGCGGGGATTTAGTGGGCAGGCGCTACCGGAACGACAAGATCAATTCCGCCACTGCTCGAATCTCTTCCTCGGTCGCCTCGGCGAAAATCGGCAGCGCCAGCGTTTCTTTCGATAATTGCTCGCTGACCGGAAAATCGCCTTCTTTGAATCCGAGACTTTCGAGCGCCGGTTGCAGATGCAGCGCGCAAGGGTAATAAATCTCCGTACCCACACCCTGCTCCGCCAGCCATGCGCGAAGCCGGTCGCGCTCCCGCACCCGAATCACGAACTGGTTATAAATATGACGCGTCTGATAATCCGCCACCTCGGGCAGAATGGCGTCAGCCTCCGCCAGACACTCCCGATAAAGCGCGGCATTTCTTTGGCGCCCACCCGACCACTGATCCAGATACGGGAGCTTCACATCCAGCACCGCGGCCTGCAATGCGTCGAGCCGTGAATTTTTCCCCGCCCACTGATGAATATATTTGGCGATGCTTCCATGAACGCGCAGCGCCCGCAGCTTCTTCGCGAGCGATTCATCATTGGTGGTCAGCATCCCTCCATCGCCGAACGCGCCCAGATTCTTGGTCGGGAAAAAGCTGAAGCACCCCACTTTTCCCATCGACCCCGCGCGCCGTCCTTTATACTCCGCGCCATGGCTTTGCGCCGCGTCTTCGATCACCGGGATCGATCCCGCCGCATCCAGAATCGAGTCCATATCGGCGCAGCCGCCGTAAAGATGCACCGGCAGAATCGCCTTCACCTTCGGATGCGCGGCGAGCGCCGCTTCCAGCTTCGTGACGTCCATATTGAACGTGACCGGCTCGACGTCGACGAACACCGGCTTCGCGCCGACGGAAAGAATCGCCCCCGCCGTCGCGAAAAACGAATAGGGCACGGTCAGCACTTCATCGCCCGGCCCGATATCGAGCGCCAGCAGAGCGAGCTCCAGCGCATCGGTTCCGGAAGCACAGCCGACCGCGTGCGCCGTCCCGCAATAGTTCGCGAAATTCCGCTCGAATCGCTCGACATCTTCACCCAAAATAAAACGCTGCGATTCGATCACGCGTTCCACCGCCTGCATCACTTGTTCGCGGATAGGATCGAATTGGCGCCGCAGGTCCAATAAGGGAATGGCGCGAGTGGTAAGTTGAGAAGCCATTATTTCCAGTCTACATGCCGTGGCATGATTGAAGAAGACATGAAAGGCATCGTTCTCGCCGGCGGCACGGGTAGCCGCCTCTTTCCCCTGACGAAAATAACCAATAAGCATCTGCTGCCGATTTACGACAAGCCGATGATTTATTACCCCATCCAAACGCTGGTCGATGCCGGGATCGACGATATTATGATCGTCACCGGCGGCCGCAGCTCCGGCGATTTTCTGCGCCTGCTGGCCAACGGCAAAGAGTTCGGACTCTCCCACATCAATTACACCTATCAGGAAGGTGAAGGCGGCATCGCCGACGCGCTGGGGCTGGCCGCGCACTTCGCCGCGGGTCAGAAAATCTGCGTGATTCTGGGCGATAACATCGTCGAAAAAAGCATTCGCGGCGCGGTGGAGGATTTTCGCCAGCAGAAATGTGGCGCGAAAATTCTGCTCAAAGAGGTCGACGATGCGGAGCGTTTCGGTGTCGCCGAATTTTCAGGCGACCGCATCATCGGCATTGAGGAGAAGCCTCGCCAGCCCAAATCTTCTTACGCCGTGACCGGCATTTATCTCTATGACGAATCCGTTTGGGACAAGGTCCGCACCCTGAAACCATCGGCCCGCGGCGAGTTGGAAATTACCGACGTCAATAACGCCTACATTCGCGAAGGCTCCATGAGTTTCGCGTTTCTCGACGGCTGGTGGACGGACGCGGGCACCTTCGAATCGCTGCTGCGCGCCACGAATCTGGTGGCGCAAACCCGCGGCGTGCTGCCTTAAACCGATGGCAAACCGAGGTGCCTGGTCGCCCCTCAAACACCCCCTGTTTCGAGCCATGTGGATCGCCTCCGTGGCTTCGAACATCGGCACCTGGATGCACACTGTGGGCGCATCCTGGCTGATGACCACTCTGGCCGCATCCCCTTTGCTCGTCGCACTGGTGCAGACCGCGACCACGCTGCCGGTGTTCCTGCTCGGCTTACCCGCCGGCGTCATGGCCGATCTGGTCGACCGCCGCAAGCTCCTGATTTTCACGCAATCGTGGATGTTGGCCGTAGCGGCGCTGCTCGGCGTGATGGTGATGCTCGGAGGCGTAGGCCCGTGGTCGTTGCTCGCGCTGACCTTTGCCCTGGGCGTCGGCGCGGCCATGAACGGACCGGCCTGGGCGGCTGCCGTTCCGGAACTGGTGCCGCGCGAAGAGCTTCCCGCCGCGGTTGCTCTCAACTCCGTGGGCTTCAACATCGCGCGTGCCGTGGGTCCGGCATTGGGTGGCATCGTGATGGCGTCGTCGGGCGCGGGCGCCGTCTTCCTGGCGAACGCCGTTTCTTTTCTCGGCGTGATCGTCGTGTTGTGGAGCTGGAAGGAGCGCCCGCCCGCCGTGCGCGAGCCCGGCACCCGCTTCCGCGACGCGATGCGCGAAGGCTTGGTCTACGTGCGCGGCGCGCGACCTTTTCATGCGGTGCTGATCCGCGCCGGCATGTTCTCGCTCGCTGGAAGCGCGCTGTGGGCGATGTTGCCCGTCGTCGCCCGCCAGGAGCTTCATAGCACCTCGCTCGGATACGGAATCCTGCTGGGTTGCCTTGGCACGGGCTCGGTCATCGGCGCGGCGATACTGGCGCCTTTGCGGTCGCGCTATTCGGTGGACACGATCGTTGCCGTCGGCGTGTTATTGTTCGCGATCGCGACCATGGCTCTCGCGCTGCTGAAAACTCTATCGCTTGCCATCCCGGCCATGCTTCTCGGCGGCGTGGCATGGCTCACCGTCATGTCGAGCT
>JBEKPC010000125.1:0-16465 GCA_049521155.1 Bryobacteraceae bacterium | reverse complement strand
CGCAGGCATCACGGATCGCGTTTGGGACATCTCGGAATTGTTGGGGTGATATAATTTTCGTCACCATGGTCAAGGGGCAAATGGCCTACTACGCTCAGTTCAAACCAGTTGACGATCATACATTTCGCCTCAACACCCGCATCTATTTAAATGTGTGCAACAAACCTAGCGAGGCAGACAAAGAGTGTATCGCTGCCGTTGTGCTAATGAACCCAGGATCCGCTCGGCCTCAGCCAGGAAGCGAGCGAGCTCGTTGGGAGCCACTAATTCTAGATAGGGACAGCACGCTTCCAACGATTTACGGTTTATTTTGGGATGCCTACGCGAAAACCAGCAAACCCATTCCCAAGAACGCATTCATTCAGGTTTGGAATCTTTTCTATCTTTGTGATCCCAAAGCTGGCCCCGCATTCACAAAATTTAAAAAGGTTCTAGATCCATCCTGGTGTGGGTCCGAGAAGGAATGCAAGCCGAGACTGGTTTGGTTCGCATGGGGCAAATGTAAATCTACAGCCCCTTCGGTAATCAAGCGGTTTAATTGTCTCAAAGAGCGCTTCCGATTGGAAGCGCCCGAAAAATCCTTTTATTATGGCCATCGCGGAAGCACAGATTATGAGGCGAACAGCGCAAGGATACAACACGGCGTGCCGTCGGACAAAGATTTTGCTAAACACCCACTTTACATACACGATAACGACCTTGGAAACGGATACGGCCAAATTTCGGACTACCTCAAGAGTCTTCTCTAAAGAAGGTTCTTTTCAGTCAACGCACTTTTAGGACACCGCCCAAGGGAGGGGTGGGGCGGTACACTGGTCGTTATGGAAATCCATCTCGCACCGGAATTGCAGGCCCGGGTCGACAAGCTGCTTGCGGAGACTGAATATACGCCGGAGAAGCTGATCGAGGAGGCACTGGCGGGGTATATCGAGGAGCTGGCGGCGAAGCGGGAGTTGCTGGATATCCGGTATGACGAGTTGAAGAGCGGGAGGGTGAAGGCGATCGACGGCGAGGCGTTTTTTGAGAGCCTTCGCCAGCGCGAAGAGAACTTGCTGAATCAAAAATGACCGCACGGCGGGTGTTGGCGACGATTCGGAAGGGGCGGAAGTAGGGTACGCAATGGATCAGGTGTTGGTACCGCTAACTCTTGTAGAGCGGATTCGCCCAGGCTTCGGCGATCCTGAAAGTGGCGAGCCATATAAGATTCGGAGAGCGTTCTTCGACTTCGAGGTCGGTGGCATTTCGCTCTACGATGCCGCCGCAAAGAATACGGCTCGTTAGGGAGGAACCTGACGACGCGTTGCTCATGCCATCCGGCAGTATTAAGGGTGCTTAATCGGGCATAAGATTGTTATATGAAGTGTGCCTTTATTGCGGCCGCTACTATTTTGTGTGCGTTGGGGGCCAACGACGCACCGGCGTTGAAGAAGTTGAATGTCGCCGCGGTCGATGCGAGTGGGCAGGCTGTACCTGACCTCCGGGCATCGGATTTCCAGGTGCTAGAGGACGGGAAGGCGAAGAGTATCGCGTTCTTCCGATTTACCGGCGGAAAGGCGATGCCAGCCGCGCTCGGGCCGGGGCAGGTTTCCAACCGCACCGGCATTCCTTCGCAGGCGACGGTGATCCTGATCGATCTGCTGAGCGACCGGTTCCTGAGCGGCGGGATTATGGGAAAAGAGATCGGCGATACGCTCCAGAAGCTGGAAACCAGCGACGATGTGTACCTCTATTTCCTGACCTCCCGCGGCGATGTTTTTCCTGTTCGTGGGCTGCCGGAGCCGGGCTCCGAGGAAGTGGCGGCGGCGGAACCCTGGACACGGAATGCCGGTTCGATGGTGGATCTGGCGGTGAAGAAACTGGTTGGATTGAAGCCCGTCGACGACCGGGATATCGAGATCCGGTTCAAAGAGACAGCCAACGCGTTGGACTCGCTGGGCCGCCAAATGTGGCAGATTCCTGGGCGCAAAAACGTGGTGTGGGTGACGCACGGCGTGCGGCTGATCGGGCGTTCGCTATCGGGGCAGTTGCTGGATTTCACGAATCCGGTGCGGAGGCTTGGTGAAAACTTCGAGCAGGAGCAGATCGCGGTGTACACGGTGCAGCAATCGGCGCACGGGGCGGGCGAGGATCTGGTGACGGAAGGCGGGCAGACGCTCGACCTGTTTGCGAGCCTCGCTGGCGGGCGCATGTACCGGACGGACGATGCGAGTGCGGCCATTAAGGACGCGCGGACCGACTCCAAAGGGAATTACCGGATCGGGTATGAGACGGAGGCTCTGAACGGGAACGGCAAGCACCACAAGATTAAAGTGATCTGCACGCGGAAGGGCGTGCGGCTGCAAACGGAGACGGAATTTTACGCGCTGGGGACGCCGGCTTCGGCGGACGATTTCGAACGCGCGATATTGGAGACGGCAGCAGCGAGTCCGCTGGACGCGACCGAAATCGGGCTGCGGGGATGGGTGGCATCCGGTGGCATCGCGGCCAACGCCCGCACGATTGAGCTGCGGATTGCTCCGGAGGATTTGGATCTGCGGCAGGAGCAGGGTCACTATATCGGAAAGGTGTCCTTGCATATTTCGACGTACGATGCGGAGGACAAGGCGACGGCGCTGCCTGCCAAGACGATCGACATCGATAAGGGGTACGCGGCTGATGGAATCAAGATCAGCGAGAGTATTCCGATGGACGCGAGGGTCCGGAAGGTTCGCGCGATTGTGGTGGACAAAGAACTGCGCGCGGTGGGGTCGATTACGATTCCGATTCCGCGATAAGGGGCCTAAAACCGCAGCTTCGAGGTTGCCAGCACCCATAGTTTTTCCCAGGTGGGGACACGGATGCGGCGCGTGAGGACGTCGTAGTTCGACGCTACGATTTTATCGAGCAGACGCGAATAGATTCCGATGAGCGCCTTCAAAGAAGCCCGGCTGCGCGGGTGAATCAGCGCGACCAGCGGAGCGGACTGGCGGTAATAATCGCGGGCGCGGTTGGCTTCGAATTCCATGAGCCTGAAAAATCCTTCGGTCGAAACCAGCGTGGCAGGCGAGACGCCGAAGCGGGCGAAATCCTCGGCCGGGATGTAGACGCGATCCTTTTCATAATCCTCGCGAACGTCGCGCAGGATATTTGTGAGCTGAAAGGCGATGCCGCATTTTTCGGCGAGATCCAATGCCTGGGGATCGTCGAAGCCGAAAATGTGAATGATGGTGAGGCCTACCACGCTGGCCACGTGATAGCAGTAGTCGTAAAGCTCGTCGAAGGTCTGGATGACGCGCGGCTTCAGGTCGCTGGATACGCCGGTGATCATGTCGAAAAAATACTGATGGGGAATTTTGTAGCGCTCGACGGCATCGGTGAAGGCGGGCCAGAGGGGGTGATTACTTAAGTGGCCATTTAATGCGGCTGCGAGATCGTCGCGCCAGCGGGCGATGGCTTGGGCGCGGTCGGCGATGCCTTCGTCGTCGCTGAGATCGTCGCAATAGCGCATGAAGGCGTAGATGGCGCACATCGCCTCGCGCTGCGGCAGCGGAAGGAGCAGGAAGGAATAGTAAAAATTTTTAGCCTGCGTGCGCGCTACATTGACGCACCACTGGTAGGATTCGTCGACGTTATAATCGACGCTCATGCTGCAGGTGAAAACGCCCGGCGGGTGATCGCGCCGAGCAGCAGACCGGCGCGCTCCACTTTCGAGATCGATGGCCGCGCGCGCAGCACGTTGTAATCCTGCTGGACAATCTTATCGAGGATTTTCAGGCCGCCGCGGCTGAACAGTTCGAGATCGATCGAGAGGCGCCGGTCCACTTGCCCGGCGAGCGGGAGACCTTCGAGAAATAATTCACGCGCCACGCCTATCGATTCCTTCATTGCCTCACGGAAACGATCGTCAAAGCGCCGCTCAAACAATGCCTCGATGGGATAACCGTGCTTCGAGAGCACGTCGAGGGGGAGATAGACGCGATCCTTTTCCAGGTCGACGATCACGTCCTGCCAGAAATTGGCGAGTTGGAGCGCGGTACAGGTGGCGTCTGAAAGCTGCTGCCGGGCGGCGTCGCGATAACCGCATAATCCGAGCACCAGACGTCCGACGGGATTGGCGGAATAGCGGCAGTATTGGAACAGCTCTTCAAAATTCCGGTAGCGTGTGACCACTTGATCCTGCTCAAAGGCTTTGATCAAATCGTCGAACGTTTCCTCTAAAAGATAGTGGCGGGAAGCGGTGCCTTTCAACGCGACGAATACCGGATGCGAAGGCTGCCCTGCGTACATCGCCTGCAATTCAGTGCGCCACCAGGCGAGCAGACGAAGACTTTCCTTGGTGTCTCCGATCTCGTCGGCCAGATCGTCAGCCCAGCGGCAGAACGCGTAGACATTATAGAAATCCTGATGCAGGCGCTTCGGCAATAAAAAACTGACGACGTGAAAATTTTCGTAATGATGCGTGGCGAGCCAGCGCGTATAGGCGAGAGACTCATCGAGAGTCCACGATTTATTTTGCGACTCCGGATCGGCGATGAAGGCGGCGGGAGCGAGGAACACTTTACGGAATGATCGCGGTTTTCAAATGGCCGTTATGGCTCATCAGGTGCTGCATCACTTGCAGCAGATTGGTCAACGGCTCGGAATGATTGACAAAATCCTTCGCTCCTACATAACCGCGGCTTACCAGGTCGAGCGCTTTGCGAATCAGCGCCGGCGTGTGATGGAAACTGGCTTTACAAGTCAGCTCCGAGTAATGCAGCAGATTGGTATCGAGACTGAGCAGCGTGCCATCTGGGCAGCCGCCGAAAAAATTGACCACGCCGCCGCGGCGCAGCAGCTTGATTGCCAGTTGCCAAACCTCGGGCTGTCCCACTGCTTCAATCACCACGTCGGCTCCGCGGCCGCCGGTCATCTCATGCACGGGACCGACTACATCCGCGCCATCGCAGTTCAGAACCGTCTCATCGGCGCCCATTCTCGAAGCGCGCAACAATTGCTGCGGACGGCGGCCGATGGCGATCACGCGCGCATTACAAACTGCTTTAGCCAACCGCACGAACATCATGCCGATCGGGCCCAAGCCAATCACGGCGATCGTATCGCCTGGGCGCACGCCCGATTCTTCGAGGCCGCGCAGCACGCAGGCCAGAGGCTCCACCAGAGCGGCATCCTGATAGCTGACGTGGTCCGGCACTTCGTACATATTTTTGCGCACGATGCGCTCAGGAATGCGGATGTACTCGGCGTACGCTCCGTTGTTGAACAGCAGATCCTCGCAAAGATTTTCCTGATTCCGCTGACAGTAGAAACATTCTCCGCAGGGCGCGGAATTGGCCGCGACCACGCGCTGGCCCATTTTGAATCCGCGGACATCCTTGCCCATCGCCACGATGTCCCCGCCCAGCTCATGTCCGAACAGCGCGGGCGGAACAATCATGCGGGCGTGATACCCGCGGCGGAACACTTTGACGTCGGTCCCGCAAGTCAGCGCCGCGCGCACGCGCACCAGCACATCGCCTCTGCCAATCTGCGGAACATCAACCGTCTCGATCTGCACGTCCTCTTTTCCGTAAAGGACGGCAGCCGTCATTTGATGATTCACTCTTCCCACCTCTGTGGTTCTACTACTATCTTTAATGATTCTTCGTCAGGATGCAACGCGCGATCGATCCCTTCATTAATGAAATTTAATGCGTAGCGATGTGATATAAGCTTGTCGACCGGCAGCGATCCGCTGAAAACCATCTCCGCGCCCTCGCTTTGTACGTCAATCGAAGCGCTATAGGACCCGCATAACATGCGCTCTCCCATACAGATATCGGCGCCCGAAAGATCGGCGCGCTCCTGATGCGAGGTTTGTGCGAACAACAAAATCCTGGCCCCCGGCCGCGAACACTTCACCGCTTGTTCCACTATCCCTTTGGCAGAGGCGGCCACAATGACGAGGTCGGCTCCACGCCCCTCTGTCATCGATCGTACTGCACGTTCCAGGTCTTCGGTTCTAGGATCGTACGCTTCCGCCGCGCCAAATTCGCGCGAAAGCTTCCGGCGTCCGGGCATGGTATCGGTCGCCACGATCTTCGATCCGATGCGGGCCAACATCATGGTGAAAATGAGTCCGATCGGGCCTTGGCCGAGGATCGCGACCACATCCTCCGGTTGCGGATCGATCTGCTTCACGCCTTTGAGACAGGTATTCACCGGTTCGACAAAGCATGCCTGTTCGAAGGAAACACCGGCCGGAATTTTTTCGACACCGCGCTCCACAATCCAATCCATGGCGCGGACGTATTGGGAAAATCCGCCGCCCGCCGGTTCATATCCCGCAGTCACGCCCACCTTTTTATAGACTGGACACTGCGCGTAGAGTTTTTTCGAGCAGTAAAAACATTTTCCGCAAGGAATGTGATGGAACACGATCACGCCGTCGCCAGGTTGAAATCGGGTGACGCCGCGTCCGACCTTGGCCACCACTCCCGCCGTCTCATGCCCATAAATCCGCGGCGCAGGAAGCAGATTGTATTCGATTTTTTTGAGATCGGTGTGGCAGATGCCGCACGCTTCGACGCGAATCAGAATCTCCCCCGCGCCGATTTCGGGTACCGGAACAGATTCCACTTCGACTACACTGTCGCCTTTATAGACAGCCGCCCGCATCGTTGATAACGACGTTGATAACGACGTGGCCGGCGCAACGGGCTCGGCGATATTGGCGAGACTAAAATCGACAGTCTGCAAAAAATGCTCCTAACGATTCGGATGCCACATTACAATTGGATTCGAGGCGCCGCAGTGCCGGGATGCGCGTAAACGGCCGGCTGATCGCCGCGAGCGCGATCTTCGGAAGGGAGAATCGCCCCGCCGAATCGCGATATAAATTGAAATCGAGCGGCATGTCTTCGTTCGCGGTATCGGAGACGGCGCGCACGCAATAAAACGGCACACCCCATCTATCGGCAGTTTTTTTCACCGCGCCCGCTTCCATTTCGGCGGCGATGGCGCCTGTTTTTTCCCGCAGCGCGTGCTTCTCCGCCGCCGTCACCACCACCCGGTCTGAGGAACTGATCTCGCCTTTTACAAAGCCCGAAGCGCAGGGAACGTCGCCCCACACCACCACATCGCCGACCCGCAGCGCGGGATCGAGCGCTCCACAAAATCCCGTATTAATGATTCCGCTTACGTCCATTTTTTGCCTGAGTACTTCTTCTATACAGCGCGGCCCCGGCCCGTTCGCCAGCAGCCACCAGCGGTCTCCGTTTCTGTAAACTTCCCGCGCGAACTTCGCGTCTTGATTCGGTAGCTTCGCCGGCGTTCCGAACCGTTTCAAGATCCCTTTAAACTCGCGAGCCTCTGCCGCTACCATCAACCACGTCCGCACTAGCAATATCCGTTGGCCCGAAACCAAGCAACCGCGCGTTCCAGCGCTCCCGCCGCCCGGCCCGGCGCGTAACCCAACTCGCGGGCGGCTTTGTCATGGGACACCCACATTTTCTTGCGAGCCATTTTCACCCCATCGAGAGGCGCCAGCGGTTCTTTTCCCGTAACACCCGCCCATGCCGTCGAAACCACTCCCGCCGCATACGCGACGGCGTAGGGAATCCGAATCTTCGGAGCCGGACGACCCACTGCCTTGGCCAGCGTCCCGAAAATACTTTCGAGCGTCAGGTTCTCTGAACCCAGTATGTACCGCTCCCCTACCCGGCCGCGCTCACAGGCGGCTAAATGACCGGCAGCCACGTCCCCGACATCGACCACGTTCAATCCCGTATCGAGAAACGCCGGCATCGCGCCACGCACAAAATCCACCACTATTTTTCCCGTCGGCGTCGGCTTGAAATCGTGATCGCCCACGGGAGCCGTCGGATTCACGATCACCACCGGAAATCCTTCAGCGGCAAACTCCAAGGCCACCTGTTCCGCCAAAAACTTCGACCGCTTGTACGGCCCCTGCATATCCTCAATACCTACCGGCGTTTGTTCGCTGCCCAATCCCTCCTTCGGAATTCCGATACAGCCCACCGTGCTCGTATATACGACTCTCTCTACACCACTACGTCGCGCCGCTTCGAACAGATGCCGGGTGCCGTCGACGTTCGACCGGTACATCTCCTTCGGATCGCGCGCCCACAGCCGGTAATCGGCGGCGATATGATAAACGATTCCACATCCTTCGGCTGCCCGCGCCAGCGATTCCGGGTCACGCAAATCTCCCCGCACCGCTTCGACTCCATCCAACTCACCTAGCCCCTTCGGTTCCTTCAACCGCGCTAGATCGCGCACCAGCGCCCGAACTTGCTCTCCCCGCTCCAACAACTTGCGCGCCACATGCCAGCCGACAAATCCGGTGGCGCCCGTCACTAGGGTCGGTTTCACCGGACCGCCTGCTTATCCCCTCCCTTACGGTCAGGGTTCGGTGCATAGACTCGATCTCGCGCCACCGAACTCTGACCGTAAGGGAGGGGATGAACCATCCGCTCCACTAGCTTAGGAGCCAGCCCAATTGCTTAAACGGATCGCTGAACTTCGAATTAATGCCGTATGCCGCCGACGGCTCGTAGCCGCAATGGACCATGCACTCGGTGCAACGCGGATCGTTGCCCTCGCCGTAGTTTTCCCAGGGCGTCTTGGTCATCAGGCCTTCAAACGTATCGTGATGCGCGTCGGTGATCAGGTAGCAGGGGCCTTTCCAGCCCTTCACGTTATAGGTCGGCATGCCCCAGGCGGTGCACGGCAACTCGCGGTCGCCCTTCAGAAATTCCATGTAAATCGGCGACGACACCAGCGGAAACCGCTTGGCCATCTTATCGATATCCTTGAACTTCTCATGCACGTCGTCGCGAGTCAGGAAAATTTCGCGCTGATTGACCGCCGAATATCCATACGCCGGCGCGATGGCATGGCCGTCGACCTTGAGCGGCTCCAGGAATTCGTACAGCTCCCAGATCTCTTTCATGTCAGTCTCTTTATAGACCGTGGTGTTGGTGAAGACCTTAAAACCGGCCGCTTTCGCCGCTTTGATTCCTTCGATGGCTTCTTTGAAAACACCTTCGCGCTCGACTGAGAAGTCGTGATTTTTTTCCATGCCGTCCAAGTGGACGTTGAACACCAGGCCCGGGTGCGGCTTGAAATCTTTCATCCGCTTGATCATGAACATGCCGTTGGTGCAGAGCTGAATCCATTTGCCGCGCTCGAGAATGGCCGCCGTCAACTGGCCGATTTCCGGATAGAGCAGCGGTTCGCCGCCGCAAATAGAAACCATGGGAGCGCCGCATTCATCGACTGCTTTGAGGCACTGTTCCAGACTCAGCCGTTCCCGGATGGACGACTCATATTCGCGGATGCGACCGCAGCCGGTGCAGGTCAGATTGCAGGCGTGCAAAGGTTCCAGCATCATCACCAGAGGGAACCGCTTGTTGATCATCGGATGCGGCTTACGTTCCACTCCCGCCGCGGGAATCTGGGCGTGGATGATGCGAAAAGGATTCGCGTCATCGGAGACGGAGTTGTTTTTCTGCCACTCCGGCCGCGGACGAATCTTGTTCTTGGCGATGTAGGTCGCCATATCGGCTACTTGCGAAAGAGGAACTCTCATGTACGGTCTGCTCCGTTTGCGCTTCTCGATTTCAGGTAGCAGGACATGGCCAGCACCGGAAACGAGTTGCGATAAAGGTGATACTTCAGGTAAAAGACGCGAGGGAATCCGGTACCGGTGGCCAGCGCCTCATCCCAGCTTCCATCAGCTTTCTGCGTCTCAATTAAATATTCGATGCCGTTGTGCAGGCTGTTGCTGGTGGTGTCGCCTCCGGCCAGCAGCCCGAGAATTGCCCACGCCGTTTGCGAAGGAGTGCTTTTGGCCGGCGTATAGGTATGGTTATCGTAGCTGGCGCAGCTTTCGCCCCAGCCTCCGTCGGCGTTTTGAATCGAACGGATCCACTCGCCCGCTCGCAGGATGTAGGCTTCGCGGTCGCTTTCGCCCGCGTCCTTCAATCCGCGCAGTGCGAGGAAGGTGCCATAAATGTAATCGACACCCCAGCGCCCGTACCAGCTTCCGTCGACTTCCTGGGTGCGCTTCAGATATTCCACGCCGCGCCGGATCGCCGGATGATTGCCATCGATCCCGGACGCGATCAACCCTTCCATCACGCGGCCGGTAATATCGGGACACGTCGGATCGAGCATTGCGTTGTGATCGGCAAATGGCACCGAGCTTAAGAAATTCCAGTTATTATCGACGTCGAACGCCGCCCAGCCGCCGTCCTTCGATTGCATCGCCAGCAGCCATTTAATGGCGCGCTGGGTCACCGCTTCCTGTTTCGAGGAACTCGATCCCTGCGCCCGCGCCAGCGCCAGCAGCACCTGCGCCGTATCGTCGATATCGGGATAATATTCGTTGGCGAATTCGAAATACCAGCCGGAAGGCTCGACATTGGGGCGTTTGACGGACCAATCGCCCTTGCGCCGGACTTCCTTGGTTAACAGCCAGTCGACCGTGCGGCTGAGTTTCGCATCCGGAACCACGCCCGATTCACCCAGCGCATAGGCCGCAATCGCCGTATCCCAAACGGGCGAGAAACAAGGCTGGAAAAAGAACCCGCGCTCATCGTCGACCAATAAATTGAAGAACTGTTTCTCGGCTTCCTTCACGTCTGGATGATCTTTGGGATAACCCAACAGATCGAGCGCCATGATGACGTACATCATGGGAGGATAAATCGCGCCCAGCCCGTCGGTATAGCGGGTCCTCTGAAGCATCCATTGCTCGGCGCGGCGGATCGCTTTGGTGCGGATGCCGCGCGAGCCATGCCGCTCCCAGAACTTCAGGCATTTATCGGCCTTGAGGAAAAAATTCCTCCAACTGAAGAAGCCCTCATCGTTGGGAAATTCCAGCGGAACACCCGGCAGGAACAACTCTTTGAGCGAAAATCCAGCCGGCACGGGACGCCGCGGATTCATCGCGTGCACGATCGACAAAGGAATCACGATAGCTCGCGACCACGATGAAATCTCGTAAATCAGCCGGCCGAGCAGGATCCCTTCAGGCGGAATCGACGGCGTGTTTTCGCGAGGATAAAGATTGAACAGGCTGAGATTGATCTTGGTATAACTGTTGGCGGCTTGCAGGCCGCCCATGGCGAGAATTCTGTCGCGGGCACGGCTCAAATGCGGATCGTCATAAGCCAGGCCGGCCAGTTTCAGCGCTGTATACGCTTTGACCGTCGCGCTGATTTCGGACGGCCCCTCGGCGTAGATATTGAATCCGCCATCGGACAACTGCCGCGCCAGAATCGACCGGACGGCTTTATCGACCAGATTTCGCGTGGGAGGATTCCAGACGCCATCGACGGGCGGGTGCCTCCACAGTTCCAACAAGATGAAATCAGATTCGAGCGTGGTGTCGGCCGTAAGGTCGCCCCACCAGAATCCCTCTTCAGTCTGGCGCCCGAGCATGAAGGCGGCTGCGCTGCGCAACGACCGGGCGGTGGCTGCCGTCAAAGCTTCAGCGAGTTGAAGGCTCGGACTCATACGCGCGCGATGGTCTGTAATTGGACCGTGCGGCCAAGCTCGGAGGGCAGATTAAACCGCACGTCTTCTTCCTTTATTTCCATTTCTTCGAGTTCGTTGAACCCGCAACCCTGCAGCGATTGGATCAACTCTTCCACCAAATTTTCCGGAGCCGAGGCCCCCGCCGTTACAGCTACCGTTTGGATGCCGGCAAGCCACTCGGGTTTCACTTCTTTTAAGTCGTCAATAAGATACGCCGGAACACCCATCTTTTCGCATACCTCGACCAGCCGCCGCGAATTCGAACTGTTCTGCGAACCCACCACCAATAGCAACTGGCACAACGGCACCACAGCCTTCACCGCGAGCTGCCGGTTCTCGGTGGCATAACAGATATCCTGCGCCGCCGGACCCTGGATTTTCGGGAACCGCTCCCGCAGACGGGCCACGATATCCTGCGTCTCATCCAAGCTTAGAGTAGTTTGCGTAATAAAGGATACACGCTCGGGATCGGCAATGTTCAGCCGGTCTACATCCTCTACCGTCGAAACCAGGATGGTGGATTGCGGGGCCTCGCCCAGCGTGCCGATCACTTCATCGTGATCTTTATGGCCTATTAACACGATGGAATAGCCTCTTTTTGCGAACTTAACCGCCTCTAAGTGCACCTTAGTGACTAAAGGACAGGTCGCATCGATCACTTTCAGGCTGCGTTCCCTGGCTTCCAGGCGCACTGCGGGGGAAACGCCATGGGCGCTGAAAATCACCCGCGCGCCGCTGGGAACCTCTTCCAATTCCTCAACGAAAATCGCGCCCGCCTCGCGTAACTCATCGACGACGTGCTTGTTGTGAACAATCTCTTTGCGGACGTAGATCGGAGCCCCATAGAGATCTAGAGCAATTTTGACCACATCGATCGCGCGCACAACACCAGCGCAAAAACCACGCGGCCTCAGTAAGATGATCTTCTTAGACGCGGTACTCATAAGGAATTAACATTATAGCAAGTTCGTTACGGGACCTTGGGCCTATCTTATGGGCAAGGAAACAGGGTTCCCTGTCCCAGAATCCAATTAGGATCGAACCGCCGCTTGACCGCCCGCATGGCTTCGATCTCCGCCGGCAAGTACTGTATTTCGAGCAGATGCGCTTTCCGCTTGCCGAGCCCGTGTTCGGCCCCAACCGTTCCGCCCAGAGACACGGCGTCGCGAGCCAATTCGGTGGTCACTGCCTTGGCTGCCCGAAACTGCTCCGGACTATCAGAGAACGTGTTTATATGAAGATGCGCGTCTCCGATATGGCCAAAAATAACAAAATTGTCGCCCACGGCCTGCTGCAAACGGGTCTGATAAGTGGCTAATATTTCGCGATTTTTATCGAACGGCACCGCATAATCAGTGCTCAACTTCATAAATCCGCTCTTGCGGATCCGGGCGTTGACGCGTTCCGGAAGGGCATGGCGAAATTGGCGGAAACGGTCCCGATCGGCCGCCGAGGTGGCAAACCAGGAGTCGTTTTCGAGCGTCCCGGCCATGTCCAGATCGGCGTCCCCCTCGATCTCGATCATGAGCGCCGCCGGATGCGCCACATCCATCATTCTGAGCGACTTCGCGTCCAGATATTCGAGCATCCGCAGCCCTGGAGTCGCGCGCCAGCGGTCGACTGCATCGAGCGCAGCTTCCTGAGACGCGAAAAATACCACTCCACCGAGAATCTCGCCCGGCGCGGGAAGCAGTCGCAACTCGGCTTGAGTCACGACGCCCAGCGTGCCTTCGTTTCCAATGAACAGATCGACGTAGTCCATCCCCGGCGCGAGCCGATAGCCGGCGGAATGCTTGGTGGTACGGGGCAAAGGCAATGCTGGAACATCGAAATCGACCGGCTGGCCGCGACGAACTTCGATCACGCGCCCATCGAGGAGTGCAACTCTCAGCGCGCGAACATGTTCGCGAGTCGCTCCATAGCGGAAACTGCGGGATCCGCTGGCATTGGTCGCAATATTGCCTCCGATCGACGAGGTATTTTCGGTAGGATCGGGCGCATAAAACTGGCCTGTGGAAGCCGCCGCTGACTGCACTTCGCGCAGCAGAACTCCGGGGCCAACGGTAGCTTTACCCTGTTCAATATTGATCACCCTTAGCTTGGAGAGAGAGAGCCCCCAGCCCCCAAGCGGCGCGGCTCCGCCAGTGACTCCGGTGAGCGCGCCCATGATGGTCAGCGGGATATTTTCAGCCGATGCACGCCGCAAGATTTCAACGACTTGCTCCTCGTTTTCAGGAGAGAAGACCTGATCGGCGGAACCGGGATAACCGGAGGCGTCGGTGATGTCCATATTTTTAGTGTAAGCCCAGCGCTCAGCAGCTTAGGGTATATATAGGGGATGAAATCTGCTCTGCTCGTATGTGCAGCCTGGAGCGCTTCCATGGCGCTGGGATGCGATTGTGTCGGGCTATCCGTGAACGAAGCAAAAAAGGCGGCGGAAGTAGTCTTTCGTGGAACCATAATTGACGTCAGCGCCGGTAAGGTCATCTTCCGCGTAGACCGCGTCTGGAAAGGTAATGTCCGACCAACTTTCGACATGCCCGAGTTCATCGAAGGTGCGGCGTGTTTGGGGTTCCATGAAAGGATGCTCAAGGTGGGCAGCGACCTCTTGGTTTATGCTACGAGGCTCCATCGCAGTTCAAACGACGAAGATTATTTCACGAGCATCTGCACTCGGACGAATTTTTCGAGCGATGCAGGCGACGACTTAAGCAGATTAGGCAAGGGAAAGTCTCCGCGCCCTTAACGGTGTAAGCGTAATCACCAGATCGTTTCGATACCAGAAGCCCGAATCATCCCGTCGCGGCTGATCACCGGGACACCCAAGAAGACCCCGGTTGCCGCCACGATGCGATCTGGCATGTCGGGAACGGCGTCGCGAGGGACTCTGCGCATCGCTTCCACGACACCGGCACTGACCTGAATTTCTTTCAAGACGCGAGTTGGATCGTTGAGAATGACTCTCAGATCATCATAAGCCGATGCAGGAAGGCGTCCCTTTTCGACCAGGTAGACAATTTCCGCCAAACTGATAGTGGAAACCGCGATGCTCAGCCCGGTGCTCGCGGCGTCCTCAATGAAGGACTTGGCGCGCATCGAGAGACGCGGATTCTTCAGAACATACCAAAGCGCGCATGCGTGTCGGCAACTCCGGCGGTCTTCAAAAGTTTTCGCCGAAGCCTTTGAACATGTCTCGACGATTTTCGTCAATTTCTTCCGCGGACGGACCGGGACCATACTTCGCGAGGATGCCGTACGCCGACTTGAGTGGCTTCGGGCGCGGCTCAGCGTGCTGATCCGCAATCTTCGCCAACCAGTCCTCAAGAGAAAGGCCTTCCGTGGCCGCTTTCGCCTTAAGTGAAGCAATCTGCTCCTCGGCAAGCTCAACTGTTAAGGTCATGTGCCCTCACCTTCTATTAAACCTCTAAAATCACCGGCATAATCAACGGCCGACGCGAGGTTTCCTTCGTTAGATAGCGCTTCAGATCCGCGCGGATTTTTTCCTGCATCACTCCTAAATCCGTTCGCTCCTCGGCGGAGGAGGAGTTTAGGGTTTTTAGGACGATCTTGCGGGCTTCTTCCATTACTTCCGACCGGTCTTCTAGCGACATGAAGCCCCGGCTTACGATTTCCGGGAGGCCTTCGCAGACGCCGGTGTGTTTATTGATGGCGATGATCGGCAGCACGAAACCGTCTTCCGACAGATGGCGGCGGTCGCGGATGACCATATCTTCCACTACTTCGTCGAGCGTGCCTGAATCGATGCAGATGCGGCCTACCGTTACCGGCTCGCCTTTGCGCGCGCCTTTGCGGTCGATCTCGAGCGTCTCGCCCGATTCAAGAACGAACGTTGCTTCGAGATTGTAATGGGTCAGATGCTGGGCCAGTTGGGCGTGCTTCGTCATCTGGCGATACTCGCCGTGCACGGGGACGAAATATTTCGGACGCACCAGGTTCAAGATCAGCCGCAACTCCTCCGCGCTGCCGTGGCCGGATACGTGAATCGGAGGATTCATCGGACCGTACACCAGATCCGCGCCGCGACGGGCGATGTGATTCATCATGCGGTAAATCGCTTTTTCATTGCCCGGAATAATGCGCGCGCTAAGAGCCACCACGTCTCCGGTTTCGATCGACAGATGCTTATGATTGTCGACGGCCACGCGCGACAAGGCCGACATCGGCTCGCCCTGAGTGCCGCTGACGATCGCGCATACCTTGCTGGGCGCGGTCTGCATCAGGTCCTGCGGGCGTAGCAGGATGCCGTTGGGAATCGTTAGGAATCCGAGGTTGTGTGCGATCTCCGTCGCGGTGTTCATGCTGCGGCCGATGAAGGCAACCTTGCGGCCGTACTCATGCGCCGCATCGAGAATCTGTTGCAGGCGGTGAATCGAGGAACTGAAACAGGAGATCACGATTTTGCGCGGCGCGCGCATGAACAGTTCGGCGAGGCGCGGCCCGACGGCACGTTCGCTCTCCGTATAGCCGGACCGGTCGACGTTGGTCGAATCCGACATCAGCAGCAGCACGCTCCTTTCGAGCCTTCCGTTCCAGTACGAGCGCTTTTGCCGTGGCAACTTTCGCTTCGGCTTCCATTTTCGCAGCCTTGGCTGCGTCCCAGCTCTTGGTCACCACATTTCGGGTCTGGGTATCTCCAACTCCGCCACTGATCTGAGTATTGACCTGATCGAGTTCGGCTTTCCATCGGACCACATCGGTGTCTGCACGGAACACCCCAGCATCTGCCTCTGTCACCATTGAGGTGGCAGTTGTCACTTGTGATTCCGCCACGATGAGTTCTTTTTCGGCCTGGGCTTTTTCGACTTTAGCCCGTATGAAGAGAGCTTTTTTTTCTGCAAGTTCCGCTTCGAGTTCGGGGATGTCGAGTGTGGCCAGCAATTGTCCGGACTCAACCTCGCTGCCGATGTCGATGACCGTGGCC